>CAZMSZ010000140.1:13662-17203 GCA_964569055.1 uncultured Planctomycetota bacterium
CCACCTCGCCTGGCCGCCGGCGAGACGGACCCCGAGCGGATCCTGGCGCCCTATCGCCGCGTCCGCGACGAGCTCCGCGCCTTCGTGGCGCGCCTGCCCGAGCTGCTCGCGACCCCTTCCCCCGAGGAGACCTCATGACGACCACGCCCGACCCCGAACGGATCCGCGCCGCCGTGCGCGAGGGCTACGCGCAGATTGCCGGCGCCGCCGCCGGCGCCAGCTGCTGCGCCTCGAGCGGCGGCTGCGGCACGCCCGCCAGCTCGCCGGCCGATTACGCGGCCCAGCTCGGCTACTCCGCCGAGGAGCTGGCCGCGCTGCCCGAGGGCGCCAACATGGGGCTGTCTTGCGGGAACCCCACGGCGACCGCGGGGCTCCAGCCGGGGCAGGTCGTGCTCGACCTCGGCAGCGGCGGCGGGTTCGACTGCTTCTTGGCAGGGCCCAAGGTCGGCCCGAGCGGGCGCGTGATCGGGGTCGACATGACGCCCGAAATGCTCGCCCGCGCCCGCGCCAACCTGGTCGGCTACCGCCAGCGCACCGGCCTCGACAACGTCGAGTTCCGGCTGGGCGAGATCGAGCACCTGCCCCTGACCGACGCCAGCGTCGACGTGGTGCTCAGCAACTGCGTGATCAACCTCTCGCCCGACAAGCCGCAGGTGTGGCGCGAGGTGGCCCGAGTCCTCCGCCCCGGAGGGCGCGTGGTGATCTCGGACGTGGCGCTGCTCCGGCCGCTGCCCGACGCGCTGGCCGCGACCGTCGAGGCCCTGGTCGGCTGCGTGGCCGGCGCGGTGTTGCTGGACGACTACCGCGCCATGGTCGAGGCCGCGGGCCTCGAGGCCGTCGCGCTCGCGCCCAAGCCCGAGTTCGTCCAGGCGGTCTCGAGCGGCGAGGACCCGCTCCACGCCCCGCTCCTGGCGCAGCTCCCGCCGGGGACCTCGCTCGCCGACTACGTGACGAGCGTGGAGGTGACCGCGCGCAAGCCCGCGACCGAGGGCGCCTGCTGCACCCAGCCCGCGAGCGGGGCCGCCTGCTGCTGAGCCCTGCTCCGCCAGCGCGCGAGCGCGGCAGCCCGTGAGTTCGAGCGCAAGGACCGGAGTGCGGCCCGCGGCTCGCCGCGCGATCCTGCGCCTCGGACCCCCGCGAGGGGAAGGAGGCGAGGAGAATGGCACTCATGAGCAGGCCACCGCAGGGTGGGGTCGAGCGCCGGCTCGACGAGGAGCGCTGGGCGGCGGTCATGGGCCGGGACCGCGCCGCCGACGGCGCGTTCGTGTACGCAGTCGCGACCACGCGGATCTACTGCCGCCCGTCCTGCCCGGCCCGCCGGCCGCGGCGCGAGCACGTGCGCTTCTTCGCCGATCCGGCGGCCGCCGCGCGGGCCGGGTTTCGGGCCTGCAAGCGGTGCGCGCCCGCGCGCGCGGCGGGGCACGCCCACACGGCGCGGGTGGCCGCGGCCTGTCGACGGATCGAGGCGGCCGACGAGGCGCCGGGGCTCGAGGAGCTGGCGGCCGCGGCCGGGCTCAGCCCGTCGCACTTCCACCGGGTGTTCAAGGCGGCCACCGGCGTGACGCCCAAGGCCTACGCCGCGGCGGTGCGCGGCGAGCGGGTCCGCGGCGAGCTGGCCGCCCAGCCGACGGTGACCGCGGCGATCTACGGGGCGGGCTTCGGCTCGAGCGGCCGGTTCTACGAGGGCGCGGCCGCCACGCTCGGCATGACCCCCACCGCGTACCGCGCGGGCGGCGCCGGCGAGACGATCCGGTTCGCCCTGGGGGAGTGCTCGCTCGGCTCGATCCTGGTCGCCGCCTCGGCGCGCGGCGTGTGCGCGATCGCGCTGGGGGACGACCCCGGGGCGCTGCTGCGCGAGCTGCAGGACCGCTTCGGGCGGGCCGAGCTGATCGGCGCCGACCCGACCTTCGAGGGCTGGGTCGCCAAGGTCGTGGCGCTGGTGGAGCGGCCGGGCGGCGACCTCGACCTCCCGCTCGACGTGCGCGGCACCGCGTTCCAGCGGCGGGTGTGGGAGGCGCTGCGCGCGATCCCCTGCGGGGAGACGCGCAGCTACGCCCAGCTCGCCGCCGCCCTCGGCGCGCCGCGCTCGACCCGCGCCGTGGCGCGCGCCTGCGCCACCAACGCGCTGGCGGTCGCGATCCCGTGCCACCGCGTGGTGCGCAGCGACGGCGGGCTGGCGGGCTACCGCTGGGGCGTCGAGCGCAAGGCGAAGCTGCTCGCCGCCGAGCGCGGGGCGCGCTGAGGTGACGCCCGCCGCGGCTACGCGCGAGCTCCCCTACGAGCCGCCCCTCGACTGGGGCGCCTTCCTGCGCTACCTCGCGGCGCGCGCCACCCCCGGGGTGGAGCGGGTCGTGGGCGAGCGCTACCTGCGCGCGGCCGAGGTCGAGGGGGCGCGCGGCCTGCTCGAGGTGCGCCACGACCCGGCGCGCTCCTGCCTGGTCGTGCGCGTGAGCGGGGAGCTGGCCGCGCGCCCGCGCGCCGTGGGCGCCGTGGCCGCGCGGGTTTCGGGCCTGTTCGACCTCGCGGCCGACCTCGCCGAGGTGCACGAGGTGCTGCTGGCCGACCCGGCGCTCGCGCCGGCGGTGCGCGCGGCGCCGGGGCTGCGGGTGACGGGGGCCTGGTCGCCATTCGAGCTGCTGGTGCGCGCGATCGTGGGGCAGCAGGTGAGCGTCAAGGCGGCCTCGACCCTCATGGGCCGCCTCGCCGCCCGGTTCGGCGCGCCGCTCCCCGAGCCCGGGCCCGGCGTGGCCTGCCTGTTCCCCACCCCCGCGGCCCTCGCCGCCGCCGACCTCACCGGGCTGGGCATGCCGGGCCGGCGCGCGGCCGCCCTCCAGGGCGTGGCCCGCGCGGTCGCCGACGGCCTCCTCCCGCTCGCCGAGGGAGGCGAGCTCGGCGAAGTGCGCGCCGCGCTGCTCGCGCTGCGCGGGATCGGCCCCTGGACCGCCGACTACTTCGCGCTGCGGGCCCTCGGCGATCGCGACGCCTGGCCCGCGGGGGACCTGGTGCTGCGGCGGGCGGTCGAGGCGCTCCTGGGCGGGGACGAGCGACCCGTCCCGTCGGCCCTCCTGGCGCGGGCCGCGCGCTGGCGCCCCTGGCGGGCCTACGCCGCCGTGCACCTGTGGCACGCGGCCGCCCCGCCGGTCGAGGCGCGGCGGTGAGCGGCCGCGCGGGGGTCCGCCAGCGGATCGAGCGGCTCGACTGGGAGGCGGTCGCGGCGGACCTCGACGAGCAGGGCGTGGCCACGATCGGGCCGCTGCTCACGCCGGCCGAGTGCGCCGCCCTCCGCGCCTGCTGGTCCGACGAGGCGCGCTTCCGCAAGAGCGTGGTCATGGCGCGGCACGGCTACGGCCGGGGAGAGTACCGCTACTTCGCCGAGCCGCTCCCGCCGCAGGTCGCGGCGCTGCGCGAGCGCCTCTATCCCCCGTTGGCCGGGGTGGCGAACCGCTGGAGCGAGGCGCTGCGGCTCGAGGTCCGCTACCCGGCCGACCACGCCGCGTTCCGCGCGCGCTGCCGCGAGGCCGGGCAGACCCACCCCACCCCG
>CAZMSZ010000141.1:0-11156 GCA_964569055.1 uncultured Planctomycetota bacterium
GCGGCCAGGAAGCTCACCAGCGCCAGGGCGAAGAACCCGATGGCGAGCGCCTTCTTGAACAGCGCGGTCTGGCCCGGCTCGGACATGAGGTACGAGCCGCCGAGCACCAGCGAGATCACCAGCGCCACCAGGCTGAGCAGGAACAGGCACTTCCACTTCTTGTCCGCGGTCTTGTCCACGAGCCGCCCCCTCCGCTGGGAGCCTAGCAGCCGCCGACCGGGGCGCCACCTCGGCTCCGCCGCGTCACGCGTGACCCACGGGGCCGGCCGTGTCCGCCGTCCACGGCTCGACCCGCGCGCAGCCGCAGCGGTTGCGCGGATCGAACCGCCTCCGCGCCGGGCACGCTGGCTGCGCGGTGAGCCCCCGAGACGAGGAGGGGTCATGGACCTCATGGAGCTCTTCAGCGGCGACGTCAACGTGGGCGAGCGCGAGCGGGTCGTGTCGGGGCTGACCGGCGCCGCGCTGGTCGGGTACGGGGTCGCCCGCCGGACCCCGCTCGGGATCCTGGGCGCGCTCGCGGGCGGCGCCCTGCTGCTGCGCGGGGTGAGCGGGCGGTGCGCGCTGTACGCGGCGCTCGGGATCGACACCTGCCACCGCGGCGCGCGCGACGAGCTGGCCGAAGAGCTCGCCAGCCGCACGCCCGCCTACTCGCGCACGCCGCTCGCGCAGCCCGAGGAGGAGGTGTTCGAGAACGAGGTCGACGAGGCGAGCTGGGCCTCGTTCCCGGCCAGCGACCCGCCCTCGTGGACCACGGGGCGGGAGCGGAGCTGAGCCGGCCTCACTCCGGTGGGGGCGGGAGCCAGCGCCGCTCCAGCCGCTCGGCCGCGGCGAACGCGCGGGGCAGGAGGAGGGCGACCGCGCCGCCCCCCAGCGCGGCGGCGCCGCCGAACGTGAGCGCGCTGAGGGCGGCCAGGGGCAGGCTCGCCCTCAGCGGCGGCGGCTCGAACAGCAGGAGCGCCAGCGCGGCAGCGGCGGTCACGGCCCCGAGCCCGCCGAACACGCCCCAGCGGGTCACGCGCGCCGTCCACGGGTCGGCGAGCTCCCGCCCCCGCCAGGCGCGGTGGGCGGCGGCGCCCACGGCGGTGAGCGCCAGCCCCGCCCCGAGGAAGCCCGCCGCCAGCGTCAGGATCGCGTCCTGGTCGGTGGCGAAGCCGTTGGCGGAGGCGAGCCCGAGCGAGCCGCTCGCCGCCCGGCTCACCGCCAACGGCACGCCGGCCGCGGCGAGGCCGGGCCCTACCAGGAGCGCTCGGGCCAAGACTGCGCGGCCGGCCGCGTCCGCGGCGTGCGACAGGCGGACCGCCGCCCCGACCGCCGCGCCGAGGGCGAAGAACACCAGGAGGCCGCCGAGCCTCTCGCGCCACGACAGCGTGTGCATCATCAGAGTCAGCGGCGGGCCCAGGGCGATCCCGACGACGCCGGCCCACGCCAGCGCCGCGATCAGCAGCCGAGCCGCTCCCTGGGGTTCGGACGCGTTCCCCGCGGCGGGGCTCGGCACGTCCCCCAGCTCGCCCGACGCGGCGTCGCCGCTCACAGGAGAGCCTCGTCCGCGCGCCGGGGGAGGCGCGGCTCGAGGCGCTCGGCCAGCGTAAACAGGACGGCGCTCGCGGGGCCGACGGTGACGCCCGCCGCGCCGGTCCCGAGGGCGGCCGCGATCAGGGTGAACAGCGGCGCCGTGAGCAGCGAGCGCGAGCCGTACACCGGGAAGAGCCGGATCCCCAGCCGGCGCTCGCACATGCCGAGCTCGAACGCTACGAGGACGGCGAGGGCGGCGTTCCACACCCTCGTCGAAGCGAACACGCCGACCGCGGCGGGCAGGGCGGCGAAGGCCAGGCCGGCCGCGCTGCCCCACAGCGCAGCGGCGTGCGCCAGCGGCAGCTCGGAGCGCTCCGCCGTCCCGTCCTCGCTCCGGGTCATGCGTGCTCCGCCCTGCACCGCGCGACTGCGAGAGCCGCCTCGAGCCAAGGCGCGCCGGTCGCCGACGCGTGACGAGCACTGCGAGGCGCGGCCACGCGGGAGTCCGCTCAGTCCCTGCCCGCGAGGATCGCCGCGACCGTCGCGGCCAGGCTCGCGTCGGGTTCGCTCACGAGCGCCTCGACCGCGCGCTCGAGGCGACCCGGATCGGCGCACGCCTCGACGGCTTCCGCGAGCGTCTGGGAATGCGCACCGAGCCGGTGCTCGAGCTGGCGCGTCAGGACGCTGCGCAGAGCGAGTACCCGCCCCCGCTCCAACCCTCGCTGCTCGCCGAGGGCGATCAGCTCCTCTCCGCTGAGATTCCGCAGACCTTCATGCCACAGGCCGGGCTCCTTCACGACGATCTCCTCGCCGGGAACGCTGGCGGGTGTCGCCAGGCTCGTCCGCTCAGCATTCGGTGAGGATCGCCGTGACCGTCGCGGTTAGGCTCGCGTCGGGCTCGCTCACGACGGCACCGACAGCGCGTTCGAGAAGTCCCGGATCGGCGCACGCCTCGATCGCCTCGGCGAGGGCACGGGGAAGCGCACCGAGCCTGCGCTCGAGTTGCAGCGTCAGGACGCTTCGCAACGTAAGCACGCGCCCTCGCTCGACGCCCCGCTCGAACCCTCGCTCCTCGCCCAGGGAGATCAGCTCCTCTCCGCTGAGGTCCCGTAGACCTTCATGCCACAGGCCGGGCTCCCTCATCATGGCCTCCCTCACCGCGATCTTAGTCGCTGATTGAACGTCAGGGTCCTCGAACAACGCGCGCAGGTTGGCCGCCGCGACCTCCTCGCGATCATCGAAGGCGCGCAACAGCGACGTGCCGGGGACCGGCGGGAGCCCGCGTACGTCGACCAGCAGCAGCTCGAGGCGACCGAGCCGAGCGCGGTAGC
This sequence comes from uncultured Planctomycetota bacterium, assembly GCA_964569055.1. GTDB lineage: Bacteria > Planctomycetota > J058 > J058 > J058 > JAWLGW01. The sequence goes on from CAZMSZ010000141.1 coordinate 2,844, forward strand.
AGCCCTGGACGGCCGCCGACGCGAACCCGAGGTGATCGAGCCCCGCGATCGGCCGGCCCACGCTGATCACCAACGTGAGCGGCGGGCGAGGCGAGCCACGGCGACCCAGCAGGACCTGCTCGAAGACCCAGGCCGCCTTGACGAGCGTGGTCGAGAGCTCGCTCCGGCCTCGGCGCTCACGACCGGCCGCCTGCGGCGGACCCGGCGTCGCCCGCGCGGAGGCGTGCCTCGGCCGCGGGCGCCAGCTCGAAGCCCACGCTCAGGAGGGGCGCCACGAGCGGGCTCGCCGCCGCCAAGGTTCCGCCCGCGACCGCGAGGGCGGCGAACGGGGCGGCACAGATCCGGGCGAGCCCGTGAGGGGTCACCGCCGACAGCGCCGCGTAGCTCAGCGCCGCGTAGCTCAGCACCGCGCCGGCGCCACCCAGCGTGGCGCCGAGCGCGAGCGCGAACAGCCCGGTCCAGAACGCGCGGCCGAGCGCGCGCCCGAGTCGCTCGCCGGGGAGGGGAGGGCCCGGCCAGGCGGCGCCGATCGCCTCACCCAGCGCGCCCAGCGCGCTCGCGCCGAGGCCGACGCCGAGCAGCGCCGCGGCGAGCTCGGCGTGGCCGACCCAGCTCTGGCCGAGGACGCTCGCGGTGAGCCCCGCGAGCGCGCTCGCCGGGTCGCCGCGCGTCGCGAGCTCGAGCAGCCAGGCGGCCTGGAGCCCGATCGCCAGGGCCGCCGGCGCCGGGACCGCGCGCGCCAGCAGCGCCAGGCGCGGGCGGCCGCGCGTCCCCAGCTCCGTCGCGATCCGCGCGCTCACGCCGGTCGCCGCCCCGAGCTCGCACGCGCCCAGCGCCACGATCGCCGCGCCGTCGTCCTGCGCGACCAGCGCCAGGGCCGCGGGCGCTGCGCCGAACGCGACCGCGCCCGCGAGGGCCCAGGGGGCGCACGCGAGCGCGAGCGGGACCGGCGCGGGCTCGCTCGCCGCGCGCGGCGCGGCGCTCGTGCCGTGGACCGTCGCGGCGGGGTCGGCTCCGCTCACGCGGGCCCACCGATCCACGACGCCAGGCGTCGCTCGAGCTCGGCCGCCTGCTCCAGCGCGAGCGGGAGGACGGGGCTCACCAGCGCGCTCGCCCCGCACAGCGCCGCCCCGGCCGTGAGCGGAATGGAGACCAGGGCATCGCCGCCCGCCATTCCCGCCCACAGGCCCATGAGCCCGAGCGTGATCCCCGCCGTGAACGTGATCACCAGCAGGCGGCTGGTCAGCGCCGACGCCCGCGCGCCGAGCCATGCGCCGAGGAAGGCCGTGGGGCAGTCGAGGTCGGCCTCGACCAGGCGGAAGGCGGCGGCGACGAGCGCCGCGGCGAGGCCGAGCCCGAGCGCGAGCGTGACGTCGGCGGGATCGAGCTGCACGGTGGCGGCCGCCAGCGCGCGCGCCGGGTCGGCCGTCTCGTGGAGGGCGTGCGCGTACGCGAGCTGCGGCGCCGCCAGGCCGCCTGCGAGGAGCGGCGCCGACAGCGCGAGCCGCGCGAGCGTCGGTCGGCCCGCCGCCGAGGCGCGCCGCGCCGCGCACACGGCCGCGCCGGCCGCCGCGCCGAGGACGAACAGGAACGCGCCGAACAGCGCCGCGGCGAGGGGAGGCACCGTCAGGAAGGGGGCCATCACCGCGCCGGCGATCACGCAGGCCGACGGCAGCAGCGCGAACGCCAGGCCGCCCAACGCGCCCCACACCAGCGCGGCGAGCGCGAACGGGAGCGGCGCGGTCTCGTGCCCTCCTGGCGCGGCGGGCGGCGCGGCGCGCGCCGCGCCCTCGGGAGGCTCGCCGGCTCCCGCCTCGCTCACGCGTCCTCGCTCCGACGCCGGGCGAGCTGGACCTCGAGCGCGGCGGCCGCGTCGAGCGCGAGCGGGAGGCACGGAGCCACGGTCAGGCTCGCGAAGCACAGCGCCGCGCCGGCCGCGACCCCGATCAGGTGCCAGCGGGACTCGCTGCGGGAGCTCACGGCCACCGCGAGGCTGGGGATCGAGAGGGCCAGGCCGCCGAAGAAGGTGGTCGCGCTCATCTTGTCGATCAGCTCCAGCCCCCTGGAGCGTAGCCGCCCCTCGTCGTTCGCGCCGGAGCGGTCCGCGTCCGCGCCGACCGCGCGGCGAGGGCGCCAGCAGGGTCGCCGCGAGCCCGAGGCCCGCGACCAGCGCGATCGGGTCGGCGCCGAGGCGTGCGCCGACCGCCGCCAGGACGCCCGCCGGGTCGTGCCTCTCGAGCAACGCCGCCGCGTAGGAGAGCTGGCGCGCGGCGAGCAAGCTGACCGGCAGCGGGACGAGCAAGACCCCCGCGGCGAGGAGCGATCTGCCCTGGGCGGACGCGCGCCGCGACGCGCACACCGCCGCGCCGGCGGCCGCTCCTTGGGCGAACAGGAACGCGACGAGCACCAGGCTCCCGGGCGAGACCACCCCGATCCCCGTCGCGAGCGCGCAGAGCTGCAGCAGCGCGACGGCCGGCAGCGCGAACGCCAGCCCGCCGCACGCGCCCCACACCACGGCCGCCAGCGGGAGCCGCGGCCGCTCCGCCGACGAGGGCTCGCCCGGCGCTGGAGCGCTCGCTTCGCCCGGCGCAGGGCTCACGCGTCCTCGTCCCGACGCCGCGCGAGCCGGGCCTCGAGCGCCGCGGCGACGCCGAGCGCCAGCGACAGAGAGGGCGCCACCGTGAGGCTCGCCAGGCAGAGGAGCCCGCCGACCGCGCCGATCAGCGTGGCCAGCGCCTCGCCCCGCGCGGCGCAGGCGCCGATCAGCCCCGGCACGGCGATCGTCACGCCCACCTTGGCCGGCTCGGGCGGCGTGGCGGGGAGCGGCGCCGCGGGCGGCGCGCGGGGCGCCGCGTCCTCGGCCGCCGGGCCCGCGCCGCCCGGGTCGCTCATGCGCCCGGGGCGCCCTCGCCTTCTCGCCCGGTCCAGCGCACGCCGCGGGGGAGCTTCACGATCGGGTGCTTGTTGGGCGGGGGCTCGCGGTCGAGGCGCTCGAGCACCGCCTTGACCACCAGCGGCCAGGCGATCGTGGCGTCGGCCGGGACCTCGCACTGGCGGCCGCCTTGGCTGGGCGGCACGAACTTGCCCCACGAGACGCCCTCGATGTACGTGCAGCCCGACAGGCCGCCCCAGTGGACGGGCTCGGGGCAGATCCGCAGGGCGTAGGTGAACTTGCGGGTCTTGGGCGTCACGATCCGCTCGCGGTGCACGAGCAGCTCGACGTAGGGGCCCAGCTCCTGCGCCCAGTTGCGCGGCACGCCGCCGCCGATCGTGAAGATCCCCACCCGCTCGTAGGCGCACATGCGCGCCACGTAGGTCTCGAGGTCGATGAACGGGTCGTAGCGGAAGGTGGGCAGGCCCTCGGCCGCGCGGTCGCGGTTGAACAGGGCGAGGTCGAGACCCAGCTCGCAGTCGCTGAAGGCCGGCGCGAACACCGGCACGTCCTTGCGGTAGGCGCTCTGCAAGATCCCGCGCGCCTGCGGGCGGTGCTCGATCAGCCAGGCGCCGATCCTGTGGTGGAGCTCGCTCGAGCAGAGCACGTGGTCCCCGGGGACGTCCTGCAGCACGGCGCGCAGGATCGACTCCGCGTCGTCGAGGTTCCGCTCCAGCTCGAGCGTGTCGTAGACCCGGTTGTAGCCGTCGTGGAAGTTCTGCTCGTCGGTCCGGCGCGGGTCGGCCTTGAAGTGGGTCAGCCCGGCGCCCTCGACCAGCCCGTGGGCCACCAGCGCGCCGGTCGACACGATCGCCTGCACCAGCTCGCGGTCGAGCAACTCGGTGATCAACAGGCCCATCTTGGCGATCGTCATGGCGCCCGAGATCGTGAGCACCACGCCGCAGCCGGCGTCGCGCGCCATGGCCTCGAACAGGTCGGCCGCCTCGCCCACCTTCCGCCCGCCGAACGCGGTGTGGGCCATGCCGCGCACCAGCTCGTCGGTCGTGCGGCAGGCGACGAGGTCGAGCGGCCGGAGCGGGACCAGGCCGTCCTGGTAGCCGTCGTGATACTGCCCCTCGGGGCGGACCTGGTCGGGCTCGGGGTGACCGTGAGCGTGCGCCATGGACGGCTCCTCGTGCGGTGGGTGGGGGGAGAAAGATGAGAAACGCCGCCCCGAAGGGCGGCGCTCCGGTGGGTCGAGGCTGGCGAGCGCGCTCAGCTCGGGGGCAGCGGCGGGGGCCCGCCCGCCATGGCTGACGGGAGGGGCGGCGGGCCGACGGGCGCGAACAGCGCCGCCAGCTCGGGGACCTTCTGCGCCGGCGTCCAGCCGGCCATTCCCTGCGACCACACCAGCGTGTCGGGCGTGAGCTGCCCCTGCTGGGCCAGCCCCCGCAGCGCGCCCGCGTCGAACGGCCCGCGCTGCGCGCCGCCGAGCGCCACGTGGTAGGTCACCGCCGTCGGGAGCGGAGGCGGCGCGGCGGCGGCTGCCCCCATGGGCGCTCCGCCGGGCATGCCGCCCATGCCCATGCCGCCCTGCGGCCCGTACATCGCCTGGGCCATCATGTTGGGCATCATCATGCCCATGCCCAGGCCCATGCCCGCGCCCATGGCGCCGCCCGGCTGGCCCTTGTTGTTGGCCGCGTCGCGCAGCGCGTTGGCCGCCATGTAGGACATGTAGCCCTGCGAGCCGGGCGCGATCCCCAGCGCGTTCAGCGTGAGCCGCTGCGCGCCGGCCGAGTCGATCGCCTCCCGCACCGCCGGCGGGAGCGCGATCGAGGACACGATGAAGTCGTAGAGCTCGATCCCGTACTTGGCGAAGTCGTCGGCGGTGCGCGCCTTGGTGGCGGTCGCCAGCTCGTCGCGCCGCCCCTGGATCTGCAGGACGCTCTTGCCGTCCATGTACTCGCCGACGAGGTCGGAGAAGCGGGCGCTGACCACGTCCTTGAACCACTTCTCGATGTCGGCCGCGTCCTGCCGCCCCTCGGTCCCGACGACCTCGTTGACGAACACCTGCGGGTTGGTGACCCGGACCGAGAACTTGCCGAAGGCGCCGATGTTCACGTAGCCGAAGTCGGCGTCCTTGAGCGTGATCTGGTCCTTGGTCCCCCACTTGAGGTCACGGAAGGGCTTGAGGCTGACGAAGTAGACCGCCGACTGGAACGGGGCCTGCGAGTAGAACAGGTTGAACGCCTTGGCCAGGAACGGGATGTTCTCGGTCGAGAGCGTGTGCGCGCCGGCCCGCAGGGTGTCCATGGCGGCGCCGTTGCGGAAGAAGACCGCCGCCTGGCTCTCCTGCACGATCGCGCGGGCGCCGAGCTTGATGTCGGCCATGCCGTGCTCGGGGACCCGGTGGACGATCTGGCGCCCGCCGCTGCGGTCCTCCCACTTGATGACTTCGAGCTGGAGACCCATCGGCTACCCCTTCCTCAGCAGCTCCTCGCGCTTGGCGAAGAACTGCTCGAGCTTGTCGACCACCTCGATCGCCTCACGCACCGCGGCGAGGCGCGCCGCCTTGTCGCCCGACCCGAGCTGAGCCACCTTGTGGGCCACCTCCTCGCAGCCCTCGGCCAGGCTGAGGTCGAACTGATAGACCTGCGCGAGCTGCTCCTCGCCCACCTTGACGGTGTCGAAGATCCCCGAGTAGCCGCGGTCGGCGTAGCGGATCTTGGCGGTGATCGTGTCGATCCGGTTCATGAGCTTCTCGAACGGGGTGATCCCGTCGATGTCCCCGCTCGAGATCACGTCGTCGAGCGCGCGCTTCACCTTCTGCTTCTGGTCGGAGAGCTTGGTCGCGCAGAACTCGCGCTGCAGCTTGTCGACCTCGCGCCGCTGCTCCTTCTCCTGATACCCCGAGAAGCCGGGGATCTTCGCGGCGATCCGCTGGATCAGGTTCCGCTGGTCGACCGCCTTCTGGTGCAGGTCCGCCATGCTTCCCTCCTCGCGCGCGCGCCCGGGCCATCGCGACGCCGCCGGGATCATACGGAGCGCCGCGCAGAGGGACAAGGGCACGACCCGGGCGGCGTGTCGTCCGCCGCCCTCACGGCGTAGAATTTCGCCCGATGCTCGACCTCGACGGCAGCCTCGCTCGATCGCAGGAAGCCGGCCGGCTGCGCGAGCGCGTGCTGCGCGAGCAGGGGCGCGCGCTGGCCCACGCGGCGCGCCTCCTGGACGACGCCGTCGGCGCCGGGCGCCGGGTCCACGTGCTCGGCGAGGGGCGGTTCGCGCCGCTCGCGATCTACCTGGCGGAGGTGCTGCACCGCAGCGGCGACGGCCTGATCGCGGCGGCCCCGCTCGGCGAGCGCGCGCGCGGCAAGGACGCGGTGCTGCGGGCGGTCTCCTGCTTCGTGGCCTCGGGCGACGTGCTGCTGCTCGTCGGCGCCGCCCCCGGCGGGCTGCGGACCGTGGCGGCGGCCCGCGGCAAGCTCGCCAAGGTGCTCGGCCTGCTCGCCCCGCGCGCGCGCGACGTGCAGGGGAGCTGCGACGCCGCGGTGCTGGTGCCAGGCGAGGACCTCGCGGCGGTGGCCGAGGTGATCCTGGCGCTCGGGCACGTGCTGGCCGGCGCGCTCGGGCGCGCGGGCGAGGCCGAGGGGCGCGCGCCGACGCTCGTCCCCTTGCCGGCCCCGACGTCCCGCTACGCCGAGCCGCCGCGCGCCGCCTCCCCGCCGCCGACGACGCCCTCGATCACCGACCTCGGGGTGATCGACCGCGACACCGGCTCGGCCGAAGTGCCCCTCGGCGCCGGCCTGGACCACGAGGGCGCCCTGCTCGCGGCCGCCCTCGAGGCCGGCGCGGCCCCGCCCACCGATCCGCGCGGGGTCACGCGCCGCCAGCGCCCGCCCGCCGACGGCCCGCCCGCCACCGGCCCGCACCTCCGCTTCCGCTGCGGCGGGTGCGAGGAGGTGATCGTGGTCGAGGCGCGCTTCGCGGGGCGGCGTGGGCGCTGCCCCGCGTGCGCCTGCGAGTTCATGATCCCGCGCCCGGAGACCGACGCGACCGCGACGCAGCGCGCCCCGCTCGTGCCGCGCGAGCGCGCGACCGGCCGCCACCGCCGCAGCGAGCGCCGGCGCGCCCCGCGGATCAACGTGCGCGACGGGATCGTGCGCGCCGCGCGCGGCGCGTTCCCCGACGGGCGCACGTACCACGAGCCGCACACGCTCGACGACCTCTCCCTGACCGGGCTCTCCTGGAGCGGGCGCGACCCCGGGCTGCAGGTCGGCGAGGCCTGCTACCTCTCGCTCGACGTCCCGGCCTTCCCCCGGCCGGTGCTGGTCCGGGCCGAGGTGCGCCGCGTCACGCGTCGCGGCCCCGACACCTGGGCGGTCGGCGTGCGGTTCTCCGAGTTCGTCGCCGACGCCGAGGAGCGGATCCAGCGGCTGCTCGATGTCCCGCAGCTCCGCGCGGTGCGCCGGCGCTGAATCCGCCGACTCGCCCGCCCGTCCTCGCACCAGGGCCGGCGGGACGGACCTGGCCCGACGATCTATACTCGCCTCGGAGGTCGTCGTGCGCCTCGTCGCTCCGTTCGTGCTGCTCGCCGCCCTGGGGTCCGCGCTGTCGGCGCCGCCCGCCTACGCCGACGACGACGAGGACGAGTCGCCGATCCGGAGCGAGACCGACGCCGAGCGCGCCACCTGGTTCTCGAGCCGGATGGGCCTGATCGGCATGCAGGACATGGTCGACGCGCGGATCCCCGAGCTGTCGCTGCGCGGCTCGGTGCAGTACGACGCGCGCTTCACCGACCACGACATCCAGACCGAGATCGAGCTCTCGCGGCAGGGGCAGGAGCACACGCTCACCTTCACAGCCGGGGCCTCCGCGCTCGGGCTGGTGGACGTCGCGATCCGCGGCCCGTTCGAGTACACGCGCTACGACGACCAGCTCAAGGGGGTCGGCGACGACCCGGCCGGGCAGACCGCGCGCGGCTGGGGCGACGTGGAGGTCGCGGGCAAGATCGCGATCGGCTTCGGCCCGCTGGTGCTCTCGCCCTACCTGTGGGGCCGGATCCCCAGCGGCGAGCCCGAGGTCCGCGACCTCGCCCGGTTCGAGTACGGCCTGGCGGGCACGATCACGCTGTTCAACGACTACCTGGCCGTGCACGGCAACGTCGTCGGGCTGCAGGAGTCGGGCGGCCTGTCCGCCTTCCGCTACCGCCTGGGCGCCTCGTTCGTCGTCTACTCCGAGCCCGACCTGCTGGTGCGGCTCTACGGCTACCAGGACGGGGTGGAGTTCGAGGGCGAGCCGACCAGCGACCTCGACCTCGAGGTGGGCGCGCAGGCCCTGCTGTTCGACCTGATCACGGTCGAGGTGGGCGGCACGCTCCGCCTCCACCACGCCGACCGCGTGGACCGCGCGACCAAGCGCCACCTCCAGCGCGACCTCGGCCT
>CAZMSZ010000141.1:11256-17115 GCA_964569055.1 uncultured Planctomycetota bacterium
CTTCGCCCGCGCGGCAGGTCGGGCACCCGCATCTCGAGCGTGCTCTGCCCCTGCTCGGTCGGCCGCCCGCCGTGGAAGCGGAGCGATAGGCCGCCGACGTCGATTCGCGCGCCTTCGGCCAGCCAGGCGCGGTCGCGGAGGGGCGCGCCGTCCAGCCGCACGGGGGCGCGCTCGGGGTCGATGACGACCAGCTGGAACCCGCCATAGCCGCGCACGATCAGCGCCGCCTTGGGGGGGCCCGGCACGAGGAGGTCGACCTCGCTGGCGGCGCCGATCTGGAACAGGTCGCGCTCGAGCCGGAGCGGGGCGCTGGTCCCCTCGCGCAGCAAGAACCCGCGCTCGGGGGCGCGCCGCTCGCGCTCCTCGGGTCCGCCGCCGGGGCGCACCGCCAGGCTGGCGGCGGCCGTCGCCTCGAAGGCGCTGCTCTCGTCGCTCTGCACCGTGACGTGGAACTGGCCCACGCCGAGGGTGTCGCCGCTCTGCAGCGGCGCGGGCTGCTCGAGCCGCGCGCCGTTGAGGTAGGTCCCGTTGTGGCTGCCGAGGTCCTCGACCCGCCAGCCGCTCGCCGGGTCGTGCACCAGGCGGCAGTGGTAGCGCGACACGCTGCGGTTGTCGATCTGGACCGCGTTGTCGGGGTTGCGCCCGACGCCGACCACCGGCTGCTCGAGCCGGAACTGTCCGACCGCGTGCCCCTTGAGCGTGACGACCAGCTGGATCACTCGCGCTCCGCCGCGGCCCCCGGCGTCGCGGAGTCGGACGCGGCCTCGTCGGCGGGCGCTTCGGCGGGCGCAGCCGCGCCCTCGGCCGGGGGACCCGGCTCGTCGGGCTTCGGCTCCTCGGCGGGCGGGGTCTCGGGCTCGGGGCGCGCCGGTCCGGGCGGGGGCGGCGGCTCGTCGGGAACGAACGGCAGCCCCAGCGGGCTGAGCGGCGCGGCGAGCACCGTCCCCACGAACGTCCCCAGGAACAGGCTGGGGGCCAGGGCCGCCGAGCGGTAGAACTCGCCCTCGTCCCCCTCGGGATACAGCAAGGCGGCGAGGGGCCAGCTGATCAGGCAGAGCGGGAGGCCCGCCACGAAGCCGATGGCGAGCCCGCCGTGGAACGGGACGCTCGCGACCGGGTTGGGCGCGAAGGCGCTCGAGCCCCAGGCGAAGAAGTCGGCGGCGGCCACCCCCGTGGCGCGGCAGCCGCCGGGCGCGAGGGAGAGGGCCAGCGCGAGCGCCACCCCGAACGCCGCGCGGGCGCGTCGGCGCGCGCGTGACCTCGCGCCTTGGCTGGTGCCTGCTCGGGCGCGCATGGCGCGGCCCTACTCGGCGAACCGCTCGATGAGCGCCTTGACCTCGGCCTCGGGCTGATAGCCGAGGTCGAGCGCCGACTGGAGGTCGTTCTGGGCGGCCAGGCCGTTGCCGAGCTCGCCGTTCCCGACGCCCCGCAGGAAGTACGCCTCCGCGCTGTCACCTTGCGCGAGCGCCGCGTCGGCGAGGTCGCGGACCTGCTCCCAGTCGTTGTCCTTGGCGGCGGCGCGGGCCTCGGCCAGCAGCTCGCCCTGGCTCTTCTCGACGTCGACCAGCCCCAGCTCCTCGCGATAGCGCTTGATCCGCGCGCGCAGCTCCGCGCTCGGGTAGGTGGCGAGGTTCTCCTCGGCCAGGGCCAGCGCACCGGCGAGGTTCTCGCCCTCGCGGAAGTCGAGCTGCTCGATCAACCAGGCGGGCGGCGGGACCTCCTTGGGCTCGGCGATCGTGACGGGCGCCTTGTCCTCCGTCTCGGGCTCGCCCCGCAGCAGGAAGAACGCCCCGCCGCCGATCGCGGCGAGCACGATCAGGATCACCAGGGGCATGGGCGAGCCGCCGCCCGCGCCGGGGGTGGGGGCGGTGCGAATGATGTCGAACTCGGGCGGCCTGCCGGGGCTGCCGGGTCCCGGCCGGGCGGCGCCGCGCGAGGAGACGGGGTCGCCGGCCGGGCCGGAGCTGGGCTTGCGGTCGTCGGGCGTGTCGCTCATGCACCTGTCCTACTTGGAGGCGCGAGGGTCGGCAAGCCGAACCAGCGCCCGAGCTCGACGCCCCGCCAGGGGGCCGGCCCATGATGCACCAGGACCTCGCTCCGGGCCACCGTCTCGAGCTCGTGCAGGTCGAGCGTGATCCGCCGCCGCATGCGGTTGCCGCTGGAGAGGAAGTAGTAGCACAGCTCGACCCGCCCGGCGCGCCCCGGCGGGAACCGGACCAGGCGGTCGTACACGTGGAGCCCGAGCCCGCCGTCCGCGCCCAGCTGGGTGAGCTGGACCTCGCTCGGGTGGACCACCAGCGGCAGGGCGCGCACGACCTCGGTCGCGACGTGGTGCTCGCTCACGCGCCCGCCGCCGTGGAGGTGGCGGTACTCGCTCAACCTGTACTGCGTCAGGACGGCGCGGGCGTCGTCGGGGAGGCCGGCCGGCAGGTGGACGTGGTCGCGCCCGCCGCGCCGCTGCCAGCCCGGCTCGAGCGCGCCGAGGTCGAGGCGGGTGCGGCGCGGATCGGGGAGCGCCTGACCGAGCGGCTCGGCGTCGAGGTTCGCCAGCGTGGCGCGGTAGGTCGCCGAGGCCAGCGCGAGCCGGTCGCGGTCGAGCCCGTCGACGACCTCGCCCACCTGCTCGACCTTCTCGACGCGGAGCGCCGCGGCGCTGTGCGGGTCGTCGAGGAAGTCCGGCTCGCGGAAGGTCGGGAAGTTGACGGTGTCCTCCTCGCCGGGGAAGTAGGCCGCGCGGATCGCCTCGTGGAGCAGGCGGTCGTCGAACGGGGTGGCGACGACCTCGAGCCCGAGGACCTCCCGCAGCAGCCGCAGGGCCTGCCGGTTGGCGCGCGCGAAGCAGGCGACCGTCAGCACGTCGCCGAGCCGGCGCAGCGCGAGCACGCCGAAGCTGGCCGCGACCACCGGCGTCAGCTCGGCCACCAGCGCGGGGTCGGCGCGCGCGGCCTCGAGGATCGCGCGCCGGCGGGTGTCGCTCATGCGCTCGCCGGTCCGGCGACGCGCTCGGCGACGTCGCGCAGCAGCGCCTCCGCCGCCGCGAGGACGCGCTCGGGCGTCAGCCGGCGCATGCACTGGAAGTCGAGCGGGCACACCTTGAGGTGGCACGGCCAGCAGGGGACCCGCTCGCTCACCAGGCGGAGCGCCGAGTAGTCGACCGCCGTGTAGCCGGGGTGGGTGGAGCCGATCAGGACCAGGACCGGGATCCCGGCGGCGATCCCGAAGTGACGTGGCCCCGAGTCGGTGGTGATCAGGAGCGCGCAGCGCTCGAGCACCGCGGTCAGCTCGCCGAGGCGGACCACCTCGTCCGCCCCCGGGAGCCGCTCGCCGGCCGCGGCGCACACCCGCTCGGCGAGCGGGCCCTCGTCGGGGCCGCGCAGGAGGAGCGGCGCGTAGCCGGCGCGCCGCAGCAGCCGGCACAGGGCGCCCGCGTGCTCGGGGAGCCACTGCTTGGTCTCCCACGAGCCGCCCACGTTGATCGCGACCCGGCGCGCGCTCGGCGCGTTCAGGCGCGCCCGGGTGAGGAACGCCTCCGCCCACTCCCGCGCGGCGGGCGCCGGGGTCAGCGTGGGCCGACGCAACACGCCGCCGGTGTCGGCGCCGAGCGCCTCGAGCAGCCGCAGGTAGTAGTCGACCATGGGCACGGGGCGGAACAGCCCCTCGCGGGCGACGGGCAGCGCGTGGGTCAACAGCGCGCCGCGCCCGTTCAGGCCGTAGCCGACGCGGACCGGCGCGCCGCTCGCCCAGCCCACCAGGCCCGCGGAGACGCTGTTGGGGAGCAGGAACGCGGCGTCGAACGGGCCGTGCTCGCGCCGCAGCCGGCGCCCCTCCCGCAGCGGCCACAGCGGGCCGCCGCGCCGCTCGAGCGCGGCCGCCACGTCGAACAGCCCCTCGCCCTTCACGATCGAGAGCTGGAACGGCTTGCCGTGGGCTACCACCTCGGCGCGGGGGGCGGCGGCGCGCAGCGCGCGCAGGAACGGGGTGGCGAGGACCACGTCGCCCACCCAGTTGGGGAGCCGGACGTAGACCCGCTGCACGGCGTCGAGCGCGACCACACCGGGGAGTTGTAGACCCGCGCGCTCCGGCTGTCCACGTGGACGGGGCCGGCCGGCCTGCGCGGCCCCTCTTGGCCGCTGTTGCGGGGGTCGTCGGGCGGCGTTAGAGTCCGCGCCCCTTCGCGAGGAGCGCGTCGCGCCGACCGCAGCCCTCGCCCAGCCGAACAGGAGTGGACCATGGCCGCGAAGCGCATCGCGTACGAGCAGGACGCCCGGGACGCGATCCAGCGGGGCGTGCAGCAGCTCGCCAAGACCGTGAAGGTGACCCTGGGCCCGCGCGGACGCAACGTCATGATCGAGCGCGGCTTCGGCGCGCCGCTCGTCACCAAGGACGGGGTGACGGTCGCCAAGGAGCTCTCGCTGCCCGACGCCTGGGAGGACATGGGCGCGCAGATGGTCCGCGAGGTCGCCTCCAAGACCTCCGACGCGGCCGGCGACGGGACCACGACCGCGACCGTGATCGCCGAGGCGCTGTTCGAGCGCGGCCTGCGGGCGCTGCACGCCGGCGTGAAGCCGGTGCAGCTCAAGCGCGGGATCGAGCGGGCGCGCGAGCGCGCGGTCGAGCACCTGCGCTCGATCAGCAAGAAGGTGAGCAGCAGCGCGGAGATCGCCCACGTCGGGCGGATCGCGGCCAACAACGACGCGCAGATCGGCGACGTGCTGGCGCAGGCCATGGACAAGGTCGGCAAGGACGGCGTGATCACGGTCGACGAGGGGAACTCCCTCGAGACGACGGTGGAGTTCGTGGACGGCATGGCGTTCGACCGCGGCTACCTCTCGCCGTACTTCGTGACCGACCCCGACACCCTGACCTGCGAGCTGGAGCGGCCGCTGATCCTGCTGGTCGACGGGAAGGTCGGGCCGGTGCGGGACCTGCTCCCCGCGCTCGAGCAGATCGTGCAGCAGCAGCGGCCGCTGCTGCTGGTGGCCGAGGACGTGGAGGGCGAGGCGCTGGCGCTGCTGGTGGTCAACTCGCTCCGCGGCACCCTGCGCGCCTGCGCGGTCAAGGCGCCGGGCTTCGGCGACGGGCGCAAGGCCCAGCTCCAGGACCTCGCGACGCTGACCGGCGGCCGCGTGGTCGCGCAGGAGGTCGGGCTGACGCTCGAGGGCGTGACGCTGGCGGACTTCGGCCAGGCCGAGAAGGCGGTGATCCGCAAGGACGAGACCCAGCTCGTGGGCGGCGCGGGCGACCCGGCCGCGGTCAAGAGCCGGCTCGAGCAGCTGCGGGCCGAGGCCGAGCGCACGACCTCCAGCTACGACCGCGAGAAGATCGACGAGCGGATCGCCAAGCTGGCGGGCGGCGTGGCGCGCGTCCTGGTGGGCGCGGCGACCGAGCCCGAGATGAAGGAGAAGAAGGCGCGGGTCGAGGACGCGATCCACGCCACCCGCGCGGCGGTCGAGGAGGGGATCGTCCCCGGCGGCGGGGTGTCGCTCCTGCGGGCCTCGCGCGCGCTCGAGGGGCTCGAGAAGGAGCTCGCCGACGTGGACGAGCAGCTCGGCGTGCGGATCGTGCGCGAGGCGCTCGAGGCGCCGATCCGCCAGATCGCGGAGAACGCCGGCCAGAACGCCTCGGTCGTGGTCGAGCGCGTGCTCGCCGAGGCGAAGCCCGCCTACGGGCTCAACGCCCTGTCCCTGGAGTACGGCGACCTGCTCACGCAGGGCGTGATCGACCCGACCAAGGTCTCGCGCACCGCCTTCGAGAACGCGGTGAGCGTGAGCACCCTGCTGCTGACCACCGACTGCCTGGTCGCCGAGAAGGGCGACGGGGCGGCCGCCGGCGGCATGCACGAGGACTGAGCGGGGTCGG
>CAZMSZ010000142.1:0-17085 GCA_964569055.1 uncultured Planctomycetota bacterium
CACCTCAGAACCGATACCGCGCCGCCAGCCCCACGAACGCGGTCACACCGTCATCATTCTCCGAGCGGCGCAGGTCGAGCTGGGCGTAGCCGCGCACGCCGAAGCTCTCGCCGAGGTCGCGGTCGAGGTCGATCCGGGCGGCGAAGCGGCGGTCGTGGACGGTGAGGTCGGGGAGCGAGTCGCGGTAGGCCAGGGTCAGGGCGAAGCGGGTCAGCTCGCCGGTGTAGCCGTAGCGGAGCACCACCTGGGGGTCGGTGGTGTGGCGGCGCTCGTTGGGGCCCGCGTAGCGGTGGCGGACCGCCACGTCGAGGTCGACCCGGTGCTCGCGGGTGGGCAGGAACGAGAGCCCGAGCACCACCCCGCGCGCGTCGCGCAGCTGGTCGCCCTGGAACAGCTCGCCGCGGGCGCGGGCCTCCCAGCGCTCGCCGAGGGCGAGCGTGGCCGCGACCCAGGCGTTGCGCCGCTCCTGGTCGTTGCGGAAGAACGCCTGCCGGATCGCGGCGTCGAGCGCGGGGTCGTCGAGGTCGAAGTCGACGCGCAGCAGCTCGGCCTGCCACTGCGGGCGTCGCTCCTCGTAGCCCGCCTCGGCGCGCAGGGCCGCCGTGAGCTGGGCGTAGGCCGAGAGGTGCGCGTGGGTCAGGCGGGTGTCCTGGCGGTCGCGCAGGCTGTCGAAGAAGTCGATCACCAGCGCCCCGCGGGCGCCGAACCCGCCGAAGCGCACGTCGGCCCGGGCCTCGACGAAGTCGCGCTCGCCGGGAATGTCGCGGAATCGCTCCAGCGCCCCGGCCACGCTGGCCCGCACCGCCCCGGTGTGGCCGAAGGCGCGGGCGAAGCGCAGGCCGCCGCCCACGATGAACGACTCGTAGTCCTCGGGCCGGGGGTCGAGCGAGACCGCGAACCCGCCGAAGGCGAACGGGGTGAAGCTGCCCACGCGCACGCCGACCCGCGCCCCGTCGATCAGGCCGGCCTCGAACACGTCGGGCACGTAGTCGCGCCCGATCGTGAGCTCGATCCGCTCGCCCAGCGTCGTCGGCTCGAGGGCCGCCTCGACCTCGACGGCGACCGCGCTGAGCTGCCACCAGGTCTCGCCCTCGTGCTCGCCCTCCCACTCGCGCCCGCCGTTGATCGGGTGGCGGAAGCCGCCCTGGAAGAAGAACCGGGCCCGGTCGCTGCCGAACAGGCGGCGGACCTCGAGCCGCAGCCGCCCGAAGGGCGTGGTGCGCGAGACCCCGGCCGCCTCGTCGTAGGCGCCGTCCACCCCGAGCTCGATTTGCCCGCGCAGCTCGTTGGCGGGCAGGCCCGAGGGGGCGAGCCACGGGCCCTCGCCCTCCGCCGCCCCCTCCCCCTCGGCGCGGGCCAGCGCCGGCGCGGCCACGCCGCCGGCGGCGGGCGGCGGGGCGGGCTCGCGGCGGAACGTGACCAGCTCGCGCTCGGGGAGCGGGCCCGAGGTGAACGTGTCGAGCGTGGGCGCGGGCCGGCCCACGCGCACCGCGCCCGGGGCCTCGCTCGCGGGCGGCGGCTCGGCGGCGGCCGGGTCCCGCGCGGGGGGCGCCCCCTCGAGCGCGAGCTCCTGGTCGCGCTCGAGGGTGACCCCCGGCGCCGCGACCACGAGGTAGCGCGAGGAGACGGCGACCAGCTTGGCGCGCACCACCTCGCCGCTGGGGAGCCGCAGCACGACCTCGGCCCCCTCGCGCGCCTCGCGGCGGACCGTGACCTCGAGGTAGACCTTCTCGCCCCGCACCGAGACCACCCGGGCGGTGACGGCCTCGGGCGCGGCCGCGGCCGGGGCCGCGAGCGCGACCAGCAGCAGGAGCGCCAGCGCGGCGAGCGGGGGGCGCGGCGCGCTCACTGCGACGCTCCGTTGAACGTGACCGGCGGGTCGACGTTCTGGTGGCACAGGCGGCAGTCGCTCGGGAAGCTGCTCGCGGGGTGGTTGGGGACGCCCGGGAGGCTCGCCGTCGAGGCGTAGTCGTCCTGGTGGCAGCTCAGGCAGTCGTTGCCGCTGGCGGCGAGGCCCGCGAAGGTCGCGCCCGTGTGGCACTCCACGCACGACGCGCGCGCGTGCGCCCCCTCCAGCCGGTAGCTCAGGTGGGTGTAGCTCGCCCCCATGAAGCTGCTGGTGGTGTGACACAGGCCGCAGCTCGTGAACATGGCCGCCACGTGGCTGGGGCGCGCGCGCTGGTAGTCGCGCACGTGGCACAGCATGCACTCGGTGGGCGTGGCCGCGAGGGGCTCCCCGCGCGCGGGGCGGTGGCACTGCTCGCAGGCCAGCGCCGCGTGGGCGCCCGTGAGGGGGAACCGCGTGCGCTCGTGCACGAAGAACCCGCGCGGCACCTGCCAGTCGCGCGTGGTGTGGCAGGCCTCGCAGCGCTGCGAGTTCTGCCCGGCGTGGGGGTCCTTGTGGCACGCGCTGCAGCTCGAGGTCAGCGCGTCGAGGCCGCGGCGGTGGCAGGCGGAGCACTCGACCTTGGCGTGGGCCCCCTTCAGCGGGAAGCCGGTCAGGCCGTGGTCGAACTGGCCCTCAGCCGGCGCCTGGATCGCGCTCCAGCCCTGTTCCACGTGGCAGTCGGCGCAGCGGCCCGACCAAACCGGGGGCTCCTCGGTCGTGACGGGCGGCGCGGCCCGCCCGCCGTCCTCCTGGGCGGAGAGCGTGAACAGCCCCGCGCTCGAGAGGAGCACCAGGAGCGCCGCCGCCCGCGCGAGCGTGTGCTGGGTGCCCCTCACCGGCCCTCTCCTCGCACGGCCTTCCCCGCCGCGTGCGGGTTGACGTGGCAGTCGCCGCAGTCGCGCCCCTCGATCGGGGCGTAGTGGACCACCTCGCGCACCCCGCCGCCCGGGAGCTCGCGCCGGACCGACAGGTGGCAGGCGTCGCAGGCCAGCGCGGCGTGCTGGCCGCGGAGCGGGAACCGGCTGCGCTCGTGGTCGAACTTGGTGGGGGTCCAGTCCTGCGGGCGGTGGCAGCCCAAGCAGCCGCCCTCGCGCCCGGCGAACTGGCCGAGGTGCGGGTCGAGGTGGCAGCCGGCGCAGTCGGCGGGGGTCCCGCGCCAGGTGATCGCCTGGCCGTGGTGCAGCCCGCTCACGTGGCAGCGCGCGCAGTCGACCGCGTGCGGCCCGGTGAGCGGGAACCCGAGGCGCGCGTGGGCCCCCACCCCGAAGCTCGAGGGGCTGAACCGCTCGGGCGCGTGGCAGTCGGCGCAGGACTGCTCGCCGAACTGGCCGCGGTGCGGGTCGTCGTGGCAGGTGGCGCAGGCGCTGGGGCTCCCCTCCCAGCGGAAGCGCTGCACGTCGCCCGGCAGGTCGCGGGTGTGGCACACCTCGCAGGGGATCGCCTGGTGCGCGCCCAGCAGCGGGAGGCGGGTCTGGGCGTGGCGCTCCTCGTCGTAGCGCGAGGGGGTGAAGCGGTGCTCGTCGTGGCACTGCGCGCAGTCTCGCGCCAGCTGGCCGCGGTGCGGGTCCTCGTGGCAGGCCACGCAGCCCGCGGCGCGCACCTCGGTCAGCGCCATGCGCCGCAGCCCGCCCTCGGGCGCGCGGCCGCCGTGGCAGCCCTCGCAGCTCGTCTGGAGGTGGGCGCCCACGATCGGGAACCCGAGCGCAGCGTGCCCCTCCGCGTCGAGCTGGGCGAGGTGGAAGTCGCCGAAGCCGTGGCACGAGGCGCAGTCGTTGGCGAGCCGGCCCTGGTGCGGGTCCTGGTGGCACGCCTGGCAGGACTGCTCGAGCGGCCCCACGGGCGCCCCGCCGCGCGCCGGCAGACGCGGGAAGGTGGCCTCCTGGCCGTGGCAGCGCTCGCAGGCCACCGCGTGCCCCTCGATCAGGGGGAGCGGGTGGTCTTCCAGGGCGTAGCGCGGCGTCTCCTCCCAGCGCTCGGTCCCGTGGCAGCGGTCGCAGCTGGTGCGGCCCACCGCCATTTCGCGGGCGAACGCGCCGCGGTGGGGGTCCTCGTGGCAGTCGGCGCAGGCGGCCCGCGGGGCGCGCTCGAGCCGCTCGCCGTGGCACTGCGCGCACGAGACCTGCGCGTGCGCCCCGTCCAGCGGGAAGCCGGTGCGCGCCTGGTGGTCGAACGGCGCCTCCTCGGCCAGCGGCCAGCCGTGCGGGGTGTGGCACTCGGCGCAGGAGGCGAAGCCCGGGGCGCGGCGCGGCTCGGCGCGGTGCGGGTTGTCGTGGCAGCTGGCACAGGTGGGGAGCGCGCCGACCTCCGCCCGCCCCGGCTCGGTCGCCCGGCCGAGGCCCTCGCGGAACGGGCGCGCGGCCGCCTTGGCCAGCACCGCCTCGAAGCTCGGCAGGGCCGCCGGCCGGGGCGGCGCGGGCTGCGCGCCGCTCGGGGCGGCGGTGTGGCACGCCTCGCAGGCGACGGCGGCGTGCTCGCCCTCGAGCGGGAAGCGGGCCGCGGCGTGGTCGAACCCGGGAGCGGGCTTCCAGGCGCTCGCCTGGTGGCAGCTCGCGCAGTCGCGCCCGAGGGTGGGCGTGTGCGGGTCGGCGTGGCACCCGGCGCAGTCGGGCGCCAGGCCGAGGAACGTGTGCTCCGTGCCGGCGAACGCGAGCACCGCCGGGTCGACCACCAGGCGCGTGGCGTGGCAGTCGGCGCAGGCGAGCTTCGCGTGCGCCCCCACCAGCTCGAACGCGGTGCCCGCCGCGTGCGGGAACTGCTCGGCCGTGGCCTCCCCGGCGCGCGCCGGGCGGAAGGGTGCCTCGGGCGTCGGCCAGCGGATCAGCGCGTAGTCCTCGCCGTGGTGCTCGGAGTGGCAGTCGTTGCAGGCGCCGGCCCGCTCGGGCTGCCCGTGGTAGCCGCGCCCCGCGGCGATCCGCTGCGCGAGCGGCTCGTGGCACGCCAGGCAGCGCCCCTCGTCGACCCCGCCGCCGGGCGCGTGGCAGTCGGCGCAGTGCGCCTCGCCTTCGAGGTGCCCGTGGACCCGCGCCAGCGGGCGCGAGGTGAACGGCGAGCGCAGCGGCGCGCCGTCGCCCGTGAACAGCACCGCGGCGCCGAGGGCCGCGAGCACCAGGGCGGTGAGCAGGACCAGCCGTGCGCGTCGGGAGAGGGTCATCCGCCCAGCACCTGCAGCCGGCTGTAGGTCAGCGCGATCGTGACGTGGAGCGCCATGGTCACCACCAGGATCAGCGCCAGGATCATGTGGAGCGCCCGCCAGGTGTCCATGAGGTCCTGCATGGCGGGGAGCTGCGCCAGCCGCCGGTCGAGCCGCCCGTGGAGCCGCACCAGCTCGAGGGTCTCCTCCACCAGCGCGGGGGCCTCGCCGCCCGCCTCGGCCGCCAGCCGGCGCAGGCGCCGCGCCAGCGCGCGGTTGCGGCCGAAGGCCCGCAGGTCCTCGAGCAGGAGCGGGAGCGCGAACCCGAGCCCGAGGCGCGCGTCCTCGTCGACCCGCCCGTCGGCCTGCGAGACCTGCGACAGCGCGTCCCGCCGGTGGCCCGCGAGCGCCTCGCGCGCCGCCTCGAGCAGCTCGGGGTGAGCGGCCAGGCGCGCTCGCAGCCGCGCGCGCAGCCGGGCGAGGTGCACCGCCAGCTCGGGGCGGTCCGCCGCCTCGCCGCCGGTGCGGCGCGGGAGGTGGGCCAGCACGTAGCGCCCGAACAGCCCCGAGGCGATGGCCGCCGCGATCGAGGCCGCGCTGATCCGGGCCACGAGGTTGGCGGCGTTGAGCGCGCTGTGCACCAGGATCAGGCTCCCGCCGGTCAGCCCGCACACGAAGTGGAGGTTGAGCCACAGCCGCAGGCTGACCCACTCGCGCAGGAGGCCCAGCCGCCGGCGCAGCACGTAGGTCAGGTTGAGCAGGAACAGGGCCGAGCCGGCCACCCCGAACAGCAGGCCCAGCCCGCCGCCCGAGCCGAGCGTGCGGTCCCAGGGGTGCCCGGGGCGCTGGGGGTCGGCGAGCCCGTAGTAGTCCCAGCCCGCCACCAGCAGCGCGGGGCCGAGCAGCGCGCCCCCGACGCTGAGCAGCACCCACAGCAGGTCGCCGCGCCACAGCCCGGCCAGCCGCTCCACCGGGGTGGGGCGCAGCTCGCGCGGCTCCTCGGGGAGGGCGCGCGGCGCGGGCGCGGCGGCCGGCGCCGCGGGCTCCTCCTCCTCGTCCAGCACGATCGGGGTCTCGCCCGCGCTCTCGAACAGCTCCCGCTGCTCGCGCAGGGCGGCGCGCTCCAGCGGGTTGACCGGCAGCTCGAGCTCCTGCGTGTCGCTCAGCGAGCGCGGGCGCTCGTCGCTCTGGGGGTCGACCAGCCCTCGCCGCGAGCCGCTCGAGCCGCCCGTGCGCAGGAGCGGGATCAGCCCGCGGTCGCGCGGGCGGTCGAGGGCGGGGGGGATCGGGGCCAGGTCGGAGGCGTCTAGGTCGTCGACGCCCTCGAGCCCGCGCGGCGCCGGCGGGCGGCGATCGAGGGCGGGCGGCACGGGCGCGAGGTCGGAGGCGTCGATGTCGTCGTCGTCGAGCGGGTCGTCGACCGGGCCGAGGCCCGTCTCGCCGAAGGGGAAGCGCACGCGCGGGTCGTCGGCCGCGCTCACGAGGCCCGCCCGTCGCGCGCCCGGCGGGGGCGCCGCTCGCCGATCGCCACCTCGCCGTGCTTGGTCTCGACCGCGACCCCGATCGACTCCAGGAACGGGGTGGGCAGCACGCCGCCCACGTTGACGATCACGTCGTCGATCTCGAGGGTGGTCCGCCCGGCCTGGCCCTCGAGCACCACGCGGTCGGGCGTGATCGCGCGCACCGTCGTGCCGAGGTGGAGCGTGACCTTGCCCGCCGCCGCCGCCGCCTCGAGGTCCTCGCGGTTCTTCTTCTTGACCCGAAAGAACGCCTCGCCGCGGTACGAGACGTGGACCGTGGTGCGGGCCACCGCGGCCAGCGCCACCGCCGCCTCGACCGCCGAGTCGCCGCCGCCCACGCACAGCACGCGGCGGCCGCGGTACTGCTCGGCGTCGATCAGGCGATAGACCACGTGCGCGAGCTCCTCGCCGGGCACCTCCAGGCGCCGCGGCGTCCCGCGCCGGCCGATCGCGAGCACCACCGTCCGCGCGGCGAACGTCTCCTCCGCGCCGTCGTCGCGGGCGGCGGTCACCTTGAAGTCGCCCAGGGCGCCGCTGACGCCGGTCACGCGCCGCCCCTCGAGCACCTCGATCCCGCAGGTGAGGGCCACGCGCTCCATCTCCGCGATCAGCTCCTCCTTGAGCATCTCGCGCTTCCCGAACCGGCCCACGATCGGCAGCTTGATCGGCTCGGTGAACACCACCTTGCGGCGGGGGTAGTGCGTCACGCTCCCGCCCAGGCCGAGCTGCTCGATCAGGCGATAGCTCACGCCGCGGTCGACGCAGGCCACCGCCGCCGCCAGCCCGGCCGGGCCCGCGCCCACGATCAGGACGTCCGCCGCGGCCGGGTCGCCGGCCGCTCGCGCCTGCGGGCGGGCGAGCGCGCCCGGGACCGACTCGATCGCCTTCTGGCCCTGCCGCATGGCGTTGCGGATCAGGCCCATGCCCCCCAGCTCGCCCACCACGAACACGCCGTCGACGTTGGTCTCGTAGCCGGCGCGCAGCAGCGGGATGTCCACGCCGCGCTCGGCCGTGCCGAACACCAGCGCGATCGCCCCCACCGGGCAGCTCGCGTGGCAGCGGCCGTGGCCGATACAGCTCGCGGCCTGGATCATCTGCGTGAGCCCCTCGATCCGGCCGAGGACCTGCTCGGGGCAGGCGTCGACGCAGGCGGCCGAGCCGATGCACACGTCGAGGTCGATCACCGGGTGCAGGCTGGGGGGCTGATCGAGCCCCGAGGCCTGCGCCTCGGCCAGGGCGGCCTGGGCCTGATCCTCGCGCCGGAAGGCCACCAGCGCCGCGACCGCGATCACGACCACCACCAGGACCGCCGCGCTGATCGCCAGCGCGGTCAGCACGTGGGCGCCCCCTCGCCCGACCCGACTCGGGGTGAGGCCAGCGTGCCCGGGCGCGCGCGCGCCGGGGGTGGGTCCAGGGTCGAGGACAGGCTCCACACGCCCCCGGACCCTACCCGAAACGATTCGCCGAGGGCAAGCACGGTCGGCCGACTAGTTCTATCGCCGCAATGAGTTAGGGCATTGCCCCAGCGGGCGACGGGTGGGGTTCGGCGCGGGGCGGGAACGACGTGCACGCTCTGGGTTCACGATCTTCCCGCGCGAACCGCTGGACCGACCGTTGGGCCGTCTCGGCGCCGCCGGGCGCGAACGTAAGCCCCAGTCATTTCAGCCTCTGCTCACCGAGTCCGCCGTTCACGGCGCGCTTGGCTCGCCGAGTGCACAGGGGGCGCTCGCGGGCCACGAGCCCTGACGACGAACCAGAGAGGTTTCCCATGAAGCAGGTCGCGACGAACGGACGGCTCCTGGCCGAGCGAGCGCTGGTGCTCGCGGCCTTGCTCGTGGTGGGCTGCGGCACCGGGAACGGGCCGACCGTCGTGGGCGGCACCGCGGCGGCGATCACGACCGGCGCGGTGAACACGCCGCGCGTCGGCAGGCTGCAGGGGCTGGCGATCCAGCCCGAGGGGCCGCTCACGATCGAGGCCGGGCTGGGCGCCGCGTTCCAGATCATCGTGGACGGGAACTACGTCGAGCGCGGGACCGGCGAGCCGTTCCAGCGCGACCTCACGCGCGACGTGGTGTTCGAGGTCGAGGACGAGGGGGTCGCGCGGATCGGCGGCGACGGTCTGATCCAGCCGGTCGCGCCCGGCCAGACCAGGATCGTGGCGCGTCACCCCCAGCAGCGCAAGCTGGTGGCCGAGGTGAGCGTGCTCGTGGTGCCGCCGAGCACCACGGCGGCCCCGACGGTGTTCACCGCGCTCGAGGTGCTGCCGCGCTACCGCAACCTCGACATGGTCGACCCCTACGGCGACAAGCAGCAGCTGCAGCAGCTGGTGGTGGTCGCGACCGACGCCACCGGCCGGCTGCACGACCTCACCCGCAGCGTCGGCCTGCAGCCGATCGACCCCACCAACAACCCCAGCCGGATCGCCTCGATCAGCCCGACCGGGCTCCTGCGCGCGTTCGCCAACGGCGAGGCGCTGGCGATCGCCCGCCTGAGCAACCACGGCCTGGTGAACGGCGCGCACTTCGTGCTGGGCACGGGCGTGGAGGCCCAGCCGGTC
The DNA here is from genome assembly GCA_964569055.1 of uncultured Planctomycetota bacterium. Taxonomy (GTDB): domain Bacteria; phylum Planctomycetota; class J058; order J058; family J058; genus JAWLGW01. The sequence continues at coordinate 9,096 of CAZMSZ010000142.1, forward strand.
GACCCCAACAGCCTCTACAGCGGCGCGCCGCTGGCCGGCTCGCAGAACCCGATCGATCAGGCGGTGCTGGCCAACCTGTTCAACCAGTTCATCGAGCCCGCGCCGCTCGCGAGCGACGGCGAGTTCCTCCGCCGCCTCTACGCCGACGCGATCGGCCGCACGCCGACCGAGGCGGAGCTGACCGCCTTCGAGAGCAACGGCGCCGCCGACAAGCGCGACCAGGAGATCGACAAGCTGCTCGCCACGCCGGAGTTCGCCGCGCGCTGGGCGGGCCTGATGGGCGAGTGGCTGGAGATGGGCCGCGGCCAGACCGGCGCCGACTTCGACGCCTGGGCCCGGGCGGCGATCGCGGGCGGTCAGACGCTGGCTGAGATGTTCGCGGCGGTCAGCGAGGGCGACGTCCCGGCCTTCGAGGCGCGCCACACCACGCCGGCCGCCAAGCTCGACCGGCTGATCCAGGCCGGGGCCGGCATGTCGGCCAAGTGCGCGGTCTGCCACGACCACCCGCTGACCGGCCCGAGCGACCCGATCAAGTGGACCCAGGCCGACCGCTACCCGCTCGACGCCTTCTTCGCCCGCACCCCGGGCGACGCGACCCCGCTCGACAAGACGGGCGTCCGCGTGGGCAGCCCCTACCAGCCGGGCTTCGTGTTCGACCCCAGCGCGCCGGTCACCACCACCCTCAGCGACCCCATGGACGTGCGCCGCGCCGAGTTCGCGCGGCTGTTCACGGGCGCCCCGCAGTTCATGCGCGGCCTCGCCCACCGGGTGTTCGCCGAGGTCATGACCCCGCTCCTCAACCCGAACCAGTTCCTCCAGAAGGAGCTCGACGAGGTGGCGGTGCCGAACGTGCTGGACGCGATCGCCGAGGCGTTCCGCGCCCAGAACACGAGCCTGCAGGGCTTCTTGGGGGTGGTGTTCAAGTCGGCCGCCTACCAGCTCTCGAGCAGCGCCGACGGCCTCGACCCCGCCAACGACCGCCTGCTCCAGCGGCGCACCCTGCGGCGCCACCACGCGGAGGTGCTCGACGCGGCCCTCGACGAGCTCACCGGCGCGACCCTGCAGGGCGGCGACCTCGACTTCTTCCACCAGACGTTCGGCTACCCCGAGGAGCGCGAGACGATCACCGACCGCTCGACGGCGGTGAACATGAGCCAGGCCCTCGTGCTTCAGAACAGCCCGGTCTCCCAGGAGCGCCTGGCCTCGGGGGACATGGCGGCCCTGGCGCAGCAGGTGAGCGGCGGCAGCATGACGCAGGAGGCCGCGGTGCAGCAGATCTTCCGCCGGGCGCTGACCCGCGACGCGGCGGCGGACGAGCTCGCCGCCTGCCTCGACACGATCGCCCAGGCGCCCAGCGTCCAAGAGGGCCTCGAGGACGTGGCGGCCGCGGTGATCGGCACGGCGGAGTTCGTGCTGAAGTAGCGACCGCCGCGCGGGGCGGGCCCGAGCGGCCCGCCTCGCAGGCGCCGAGCGACCGGATCAGCGAAGATCAGCGACTAGCGACTAGCCCTTAACGAACGACGAGCGGAGACAGCCATGGCGAACATCAAGTGCGGTGACTGCGACCACGAGCGGCGCGAGTTCCTCAAGCGGGTGGGCAAGGCGGGGATCGCCCTGAGCGTGATGGGCCTCTCGCTCGAGAGCCGCGTGTTCATGAACGCGGCCTACGGGGTCGAGCCCGAGAACGCGCTCTACGACGCCTGCCTGCAGGTGTTCTTCAACGGCGGCCCCTCGCAGACCGACACCTGGGACCCCAAGCCGGGCAGCGCCAACAACGTGGTCGGCACGATCAACCTCGGCGTCAAGGACCCCTACGGCAAGGACGTGCTGATCTCCGAGGTGTTCCCCAACCTCGGCGACCTCGTGCTGAACGACCCGGCGGTCGGGCTGGGGACGCTGCGCTCCATGTGCCACCGCAACAACGCCCACGCCACCGCCCAGACCTACATGAACAACTTCTGGGAGGGCGTGCTGGCGTCGGTCTACCCGTCGACCGCGGCGGTCATGGCCTACTACTACCAGGGCAAGGGGATCGGGATCCCCTCGGTCGTGATCAACGGCGCCAACGGGACCATGGTCAACGTGGCCAACGCCTCGCGCTGCCCGACGGCGCTGCAGGTCAACGCCGGCAGCAACCAGGGCCAGAACCCGGTCGTGCAAGCGCTGCAGCGTCCGGCGGGGGTGGACGACGCCCGCTACCAGCGGCGGCGCTCGCTGCTCGAGCGGCTCAACGCGCGCTTCCTGAAGGACCGCCCCGACGACGCCGCCAAGGCCTACGACGAGGCGAGCAAGCTCGCGGCCTCGGTCACGCTCCAGGGCGACGCCGCGCGGGCGTTCGACCTGACCGGCGTCCCGCGGGTCCCGGCCCGGAGCAACGGCGACGCGACCCGGCTGACCCAGGCCGTGCGCCTGCTCGAGGCGGGCGTCCCCTACGTCTCGGTGGGTATCGGCGGCAACGACACCCACGACAACAACATCCAGGCGATCCAGGGGATCTGGGGCGAGTCGGTCGACCAGGGCGTGGTCGAGATCGTCAACCGGCTCAAGGCGAGCGGCAAGCGCGTCCTGATCCTCCTCGGCGGCGAGTTCGGCCGCACACCCGGGACGGTGCGCAACGGGCGGACGAACGGGCAGACGATCGCCAACGCCCAGCTCAACCGCAACGGCCGCGACCACTGGGGCGACGGCTTCTCGTGGGCGATGATCTCGGTCAACCAGCCGGCCTTCAAGTCGGGCGGCTACGGCGACACCGGCCCCGACGGGACCTGGCGCGAGCGGACGGGCGACCTCGTCGACCCGGTCCACCCGCGCGACCTCGGCGGCCTGGTCTACCGGAGCCTCGGCTTCCCCACCGGGATCAAGGTCGAGTACGACATCCCCATGAACGACCGCGACGCCCCCGCGGTCGACCGCATGAACAACAGCACGCGCCTGATGCAGACCTTCGGGCTGGCGTAGCACGGCGCGGGGCCGGACCCCCTGTGGGAGGAGGCGCGGACCGGCGCGTGACCGGTCCGCGCCTCCTGCCGTTTAGCGGACGGACGGCGCGGAGGCTCGGCGTCCGCGGCTGAGTACGCGGCGCGCTGTCACACGTGCGACAGCTCCGTGGCGAGGTGGGCAAGGAGGGGAGCTGTCGCCGGAACATGCCGCGTTCCCCGCTAGCTGTCGCACGTAGCGACGGCTCCGTGGCGAGGCGGGCAAGGAGGGGGGCTGTCGCCCAGCGCTCCCACCGCCAGCGAGCGGCTTGCCTCCTTCCTTGCCCACTCGCGCGGGGAGCTGTCGCACGTGCGACAGCTGCTCTCGTCAGGGGGAGGAGCTGGTCGCGCGGCAGCGTCCTTCCTTGCCCGTCCGCGCGGGGAGCCGTCGCACCTACCGCGTCAGTCCCGCTTCACCAAGCTCGGCGCGACCGTGGGCGCCAGCGCGCGCTCCAGCGCCGCGCGCTCCTCGTCGCTGCCGCCCTCCACCTCGATCTGGATCAGGCGGCGGCGGGAGTGGACCCAGTACGTGATGCGGTCGCCGTAGCCCCAGGCGACCGCGCGCTGGCCGGCGAAGCGGGCGTCGCCGCCGCCGAGGCGCTCGAGGCCGTCGCCCTGGTCGGCCCAGGCGCGGATCGTGGCCTGGAGCGTGCCGGCGGTCACGTGGACCTGCCCGCGGCCGAGGCGGACCTGCCAGGTGGGCGGCACGCCCGTGAGCTCGACCCCGGCGGGGACGTGCTCGTAGCGGCCGGCGGCGCGGTCCTGCACGAACAGCTCGGCGGGGTCGCGCAGGTCGTACGTGCGGCCGTCCTCCTCGAGCTCGGTGGTGATCAGACTCAGGCGGCCGCGGACCAGGGCCGCGATCCGGCGGGGGTGGCTGCCGGCGCGGTCGGGGTAGCCGAAGAACACGTAGCGCGCGGCGCTGCCGATCTCGCCGGTGGTCGGGTCGGCGCCGATCCAGGCGCCGACCCAGATCTCCGCCCAGGCGTGGCCGCCCCACATGCTGCCCACGTTGACGTAGCCGCTGGTGCGGCGGGCCGGGATCCCGGCGGCGCGGCACAGGGCCACGAACAGCACGCAGTGCTCGGAGCAGTCGCCGACCCGGTCGCGCAGGATCTCGAGGGCGGTGGCGCTGGCCGCCGCGGGGCTCTCCTTGCCGAGGGCGTCGTGGACGAAGCGGGCCAGGCGGTAGGCGGCCGTGCGCGCGTCGGGCGCGCCCGCCACGGTGGCCCGGGCGGCGGCGATCAGCTCGGGATGGTCGCTCTCCATGAGCGGCGTCGGCGCGAGGTCCTCGGCGAACTCGGCGCGGTCGATCGCGGCGAGCGGCACGTTGGCCGAGAGGTCGTCGTGGGCGGTCAGCTCGACCTCGATCACCCACCCGCGCGCGTCGTCCCCGCGCACCGAGAGGGGGCGGCTCCAGGGGGAGACCGGCAGCTCGGGCTCGTCGCGGGCGGGGTCGCCGGCGAGGTGGAGCTCGACCCGCAGGCGGTCGGCGCTGAACACCCGCTCCATGACGGGCTGCGCGTGGGTCGTGACCGGGAGCACCGCCGGGCGCGACGGCATGGCCTCGGCCTGCTCGCGGTCGGTCCGCCGCTGCAGCGTGCCGTCGTCCTCGCGGATCTGCGTGAACGCGCCCGCGCGGTCGATCCACAGCGTCATGCGCGTGCCGCGCACCGGGTCGTGGGCGACCGCCTTGAGGCAGTCGACCTTCCCCTCGCCCGGGACGTCCATGGGCTCGCGTCCCGCCACCTCGACCGCCACCTCGTGCGTCTTGCCGTCGCGCTCGTCGAGCGTGAGGTAGCGCAGCGCGTCGCCCTCCTCGAGCCGCCCGGCGCGCGCGCGCGCGCTCAGGAACGCCTCGGCGTCGGCCGCGACGGGCTGCGGCAGCGGGAACAGGTCCTCGCGCGGGGCCGCGTCCCCGACCGTGATCGAGCGCGCGTAGGCCCCGCCGACCCACGTCAGCTCGGTGCGGGTCAGGCGGTCGCCCTCCTGCACGTCGCTGCGCAGCCACCACAGGGTGCCGTCGATCCCGCGCTCGAGCTCGAGCGTGGTGGTGGAGCGGAACCGGGTGCGCACCCCCGACATGTTGCGGACCTCGAGCCGCTCGACGCGGGTCACGTCGCGCACGGTGCGGCGCCCCTGCCAGTGGGAGGGGCTCCAGGTGACCTGCATGTAGCCGACCTTCTGGCCGTCGCGCAGGAGCTCGTACCAGCGCTCGCCGTACGGGTCGGGCGGGGCGGTCTGGGCTCGGGCCGGGAGCGCCGCGAGGAGCAGCGCGAGGAGCGCGAGCGCGAGGCGAGGCATGGGCGAGTCCCTCCCGCCCCACCCTATCAGGCGCGGGTCCCGCGTCGCGCGGCGTCCCAGGCGCGCCAGCGGGCGAGCTGCTCGGGGGTGTCGAGGTTCATGAGCACGGCCTCGTCCTCGCTCGCGACGTGGACCAGGCGGTCCTCCGCCGCGAGGGCGCGGGTGACCGCGCGGGCGGGCTCGTCGGGGCCCAGCGCCTCGAAGCGCGAGAGCGCGGCGCGGTCGAGCAGGAGCGGGTGGCCGCGCCGCCCGGCGCGCGAGGGGACGCAGGCGAGCGCGGCCGGGTCGGCCGCCCAGGCGGCCACGAGCGCGGCCACGAGCGCGGCGCCGACCAGGCAGGCGTCGACCGGCCACAGCAGCGCGCCGTTGGCCTCGGCGGGCAGCGCGCGCAAGCCGGTCTGGATCGAGGTGGTGCGGCCCTCGGCCCAGCGCGGGTTCACCACGTGGCGCGCCTCGCGGCCCTCCGCGGCCGCGCGCACGGCGCCCGGGTCCGCGCCCGCGACCACCACCGGCGCGCCCAGGCCGACCGCCGCGCAGGTGTCGAGGAGCCGCCCGAGCGCGGTCGTCGCGCCCAGGCGCGCGGCGGCCTTGGGGCTCCCCAGCCGGGTCGAGGCGCCCGCGGCGAGCACCAGCGGGACCACGGTCGCGGGCGCCCTCACCCGGGCGGCAGCTCCTCGCCGGCGAGGACGTGGCACTCGAGCGGGGCGTCCTCGAGCGCCAGCAGCCAGCGCTCGAGGCCGGGGCGCAGCGGCGGCCCGAAGTGGACCGAGAGCTCGACTCGGTAGGTCGAGGCCGGCAGCCCGGTGAGGTCGACCACGAAGCCGATGTTCCCGAGCGAGCCGGGCAGCTCCTCGGGCGGGTCGCGCTCCTCGCCGTCGGCCAGGAACAGCCGGTGCGCCCGGTCCTCGCGCTCGAGCTCGCCGCGCACGCGCAGGCGCGCCAGGAGCGAGCCCGCGGGGAAGGCGGCGCATACCCACTCGGGGAGCGGCTGCACCGGTCCGCCGTCGGGGATCGCCGTGCCGTGGCCGGTGGCGCGCAGCGGGCGGGCCTGGCGGTCGGTCCACAGCCGGAGCGCGCCGGCCGCGGGCGCGAAGTCGAACGACAGGCGCACGTCGCTGGGCCGGTTCGCCTCGAGCGCGACGGGCAGCACCAGCTCGAGCTCGAGCTCGAGGCGGTTCTCGTAGATCTTGAGCCGGCAGCGCCGCGTCGAGCGGACCCAGTGGCCCCAGATCAGGTAGGCCTCGACCTGGTAGCTCGCCACGATCCGCACCGGCCCCTCGCTGTAGCCGAGCACCTCGGCCCGGACCTCGTCGAGCCCGCGCCGAATGTCGAGGAACAGGTAGCTGGCCCGCAGGGCCACCTTGAGGCGGTCGAGCACGTCGGGGCCGTAGCCCCCCTCCGGCCGCGCGAAGCGGACCTGCTGCAGGGCGAACGGGTTGCGCCCGTCGGGCGCGCCGAGCACCCGCACCCGGCTCCCGCTCCAGCCGAGCAGCTCGCCGTCGCGCTCCTCGAGCGTCACGTAGCGCCGGCTGGTGGGCGGCGGCGCGTCGCCCTCGAAGCGCAGCAGGTAGACCCACCCCTGGCGCGCGCGGCGCGGGTCGTGCACCTCGAGCTCGAGGCAGCGGGTCTGGCCGAGGTCGACGTCGCCCAGCGGGACGCGGTCGCCGAGGTCGCGCCCCATGAACACCAGCTCGTCGTTGGCGTCGAGCCGCCCGTCGTCGGTGTCGCCGCGCCGCAGCTCGCCCGCGCGGTAGGCGTAGGCCTCCTCGGGCGTGCGCTCGTCCACCTGGAACGGGATCGGGCGGAGCGCGCCGTCCTTCCAGGCGAACAGCCGCAGGTCCTCGATCAGCGCCTGCTGCACCGCCTCGAGCTGGCTGCCGAGCACGACCACCGGCGCCTCGGGGCTGACCAGCGTGGCCGAGGCGACCGCGGCCACCTGCGCCCGCGCCGGCGCGGCCAGGAGCGCGAGCAGCGCGGCGGCCGAGAGGACGGCGCGCGCGGGCGAGGTCACGCTCAGCGCTCGAGCGGGCGCCGCGCGCCGTCGGCGGCGACCAGCGTCCGCGGGGGGATCGTGCCGCGCACCGAGGCCACCGAGTAGATGCACGACCCCTGGCCGACCACGGTCCCGGGCGCCGTGACCGCGTTGCAGCCGACCTGGACGTCGTCGCCGAGGAGCGCGCCGAGCTTGAGCATGCCGGTCTCGATCGCGCCCCCCTCGGGCCCGGTGACCTTCACGTTGCCCGGGAGCACGCGGAAGTTGGCGAGCTTGGTCCCCGCGCCGAGGTTCACCCGGTTGCCCAGGATCGAGTCGCCCACGTAGTTGAAGTGGCCGGCGCTCGCGCCGTCGAGGAACACCGCCTGCTTCACCTCGGTCGAGTGGCCGATGATGCAGTTGCGGCCGGTGAGCACGTGACCGCGCAGGTAGGCCGCGTGGCGGACCACCGTGCCCGGCCCGATGATCGCCGGCCCCTGCACGAACGCCCCCGCCTCGATCCGCGCGCCCGGGGCGAGGAGCACGGCGCCTCGCACGAACGCCCCCTCCTCGACCTCGCCCGCGAGGGCGCGGGTGGCGCGCGCGTCGATGTAGGCCAGCAGGCGCTCGCCGAGGGCCTCCCAGGCGGGGCCCACCCCGGCGAACAGGTCGCGATGCTCGAACGCCGCGAGGTCGAACAGCGCGTCCGGCGCGGCGAAGCTCATGTCGCTCATGGGCG
>CAZMSZ010000143.1:0-17037 GCA_964569055.1 uncultured Planctomycetota bacterium
TCGCCCGGGCTGAGCGTGCGCGCGCGCTCGGTGGCCCGGACCACGGCCTTGAGCAGCGTCACCCGCAGCTTGCCCTCCTCGAGCTCCATCAGCCCGTCGACGGTGCAGCCCGCGGGGGTGGTGACCTCGTCCTTGAGGAGCGCCGGGTGGGCGCGGCGCTCGAGCACCATCCGCGCCGAGCCGAGCACGGTCTGGGCGGCCAGCAGCGTCGAGACCTGCCGCGGGATCCCCACCTTGACCCCCGCCTCGGCCAGGCTCTCGATCACGAGGTAGATGTACGCGGGGCCGCTCCCCGAGAGGCCCGTCACCGCGTCGAGCAACCCCTCCTCGAGCACCGCCGTGCGGCCGACGAGGTCGAACAGCGCGCGCGCGAGGTCGAGCTGCGCGTCGCTGACCGAGCGCCCGCGCGCGAGCACGCTCATGCCCTCGCCCAGGACGCAGGGCGTGTTGGGCATCACGCGCACGGCCGCCGCTCCCTCGCCGAGGGCCCGCTCGATCCGGGCCGTGGTCACCCCCGCGGCCACCGAGATCACCAGCGCGCCGCGCGGGACGTGACCCGCGATCTCGTCGAGCACCGCCGGCATGACCTGCGGCTTGACCGCCAGCACGATCAGGTCGCGCCCGGCCACCGCCTCGCGGTTCGACGGCGCGACCGCCACCCCGAGTCCCTCCACCCGCGCGTGCGACTCGGTCCGCTTGGTGGTGCCGACCGCCTCGAGGTCCAGCCCCGCGCGCGCCAGCCCGCGCAAGAGCGCTTCGCCGATCGTCCCCACCCCGATCACGGCCAGGCGCTTGCCGCGCAGCGCGGCGGCGGGGTCACGGGTGGGTTCGGTCATGGGGCGCGATTCTAGCCCTGTTTCCTCCTCAGTCGGCGGTCCGGGTCGCGACCCGCTCCTCGTCCCCGCCCACCAGGGCCAGGGCGTCGGCGCGCGTGGCGCAGTCGGCCAGGATCCGCGCCTCGCGCTGCGCCAGCTCGAGCACGCGCCGATACGCGGGGAGCGCCTCCTCGCTCGGGACGAAGGCCCACGACTCGAACGTGCCGTCGGGCTTGCGCCAGGCGGCGTCGCGCGCGGCGCTCTCCTCGGCCGCCTCCTCGTCGTCGAACACCGCGATCACCCCGGTGGGCCGGCGCTTGAGCCGCTGCGGCGGCTCGCTCGCCTCGTGCAGGCGGACCTCGTAGAAGCCGGGCTCCTCACCCTCGAGCCCGCGCGAGAGCGCCTCGGTCCAGCTCAGCCCCGCGACCCAGCGCCACTGCATCTGCCGGCGGTGGATCGGCCCCAGGCTGCGCGCCTCGCCGCCCGCGTAGTAGGGGCCCGGCGAGCGCATGGTCCGCTGCAGGCCGTTGAGCCAGTTGAGGAGGCGCAGCGGGTGGAAGTGGAAGAAGACCTGGTTGGAGGGCCAGGGGTTGCGCCGACCGGGCCGATACGGCGTGGTGAGCCCGCTCGGCAGCACCGCCCCGAGCTGCGTCAGCCAGCCGACCGCGTCCCCCAGCGCCCAGCGCGACCCCTCGTCCTCCCACAGCGCGCGCAGCCACTGCACCTGCGGCAGGTACTCCTGCCGGAACGAATCCCAGGCCTCGCGTGACGTGTTCCACGAGCCCGGGCGCGCCTCGGCCCACGTCCGCTCGGGGACCTGCTCCCAGTCGGCGAAGTGCTCGCTCACGTGGCGGGCGATCACCTTGCTCAGCGCCTCGTTCACGACCGGGTCGCGCGACTGCGGGGTGAGCTGGGCCAGCTCCTGCTGCGGGTCGTACTCGTCCGCCTCGCGCAGCCGGCGCGCGAGCCGCTCGCCGACGTCGCCCAGCCCGTTGGGCGGGAGGCGCCGCCCCTCGGCCGCGAGCGGCCCGCCGTCGCGCTCGGCCTCGATCGTCCAGTCGGCGGCGAGGGCCTCGTCCTCGAACACGGCCACCAGGTTCTGGTGGGAGAACATCTCGAAGTGGAGCACCGGGACGACCTCGGTCGCCAGGTCGTCGGCGCGCGCGACCACGAACGGGTCGACGGTCCCGGTGTAGCCCAGCACCTGCCCGGTCACGACCGGGACCGGCAGCCCGCCCAGGCACACCAGCTCGCCGCTGCGCGCGCGCGCGGCGAGCGCCGCGTCGCGCCGCTCCAGCTCGGCCAGCCAGCTCGGCTCCTCGGGCGCGTCCGCCAGCGGCTGGAGGTGCATGTAGAGCGAGTAGTAGCAGACCGCCATGTGGCGCCGCGGGGACTCGTCGCTCTCCGGCCGGGTGCCCCACTTGGCGCGCGTGCGCGGGTCGTAGATCCGATCCGGATCGGGGCAGCCCGAGTCCGCGTGCTGCACGAGCACGAACGAGGCGCTGCCGAGGTCGCGGTCGCGGAACCGGATCGTCCGCCCGAGCGCGGCGGCCACCACCCAGCCGTGGCGGACGCAGCGCACGGGCTCGCCGGCCGCGCGCGGGAACAGGTGGACGCCGTCGTGCCACACCGGGCGCCGCCCGTAGGGGTAGCTGCCGCCGGGGTGGCGCTCGCTGTTCTCCATGTAGTCGGCCGCCAGCTCGAGCGCGCGCGAGCGCGCCGCCGCGTCGCTCGTCGTGACCCCGTCGGCGCTGCGGGTGTGGAGCACCGGCAAGAAGGTCGCATCGCGCCCCTCGAGCGCGATCGGATAGCAGAAGTGACCGCCCTCGTGCTCCTCCTGGCGGTCGAGCGCCCAGCGCGCGCCGTCGTAGCCCGGGCAGGCGGAGCGCCCGTCGACGTTGTGCAGGAAGTGGCCCTGGATCCCGGTGTTCTGGATCCCGTAGTAGGCCTGCAGGAACGGGATTAGCTCGGCGATCGCGGCCATCTGGAAGGCGGACGGCACCTCGTCGGTCCCGTCGCCCGGCCGGAAGGTGCCCTGCAGGTTGATCCCGAGCGTCCCGATCGCGTGCGTGCTGGCGTGCCCGCTCGGGATCGCGAAGTCCTGGACCTTGTAGACCACGCGCCGCCCGTCCTCCTCGTAGCCGAGGTAGGGGACGATCACGTGGTAGGCCATGCCGGCGAACCTGTACCTGTGGCGTTCGTGGTTGATGGCGAGCCCCATGTTGCGCGGGACGGCCACCACCTTCGGCGGCATGCCGAACTCGGGCTCGTTGTCCTCGGGGTCACCCAGGGCGCCGGCGGTCTGGTGGAGCAGGATCTGGCGGATCCGCCAGGCCCCGTTCGGATGGCTCGGCCGCGCGGCGCGCGGGTTCGGGGCGCCCCGCCCGGTGCTCGGGAAGAAGCTGGCGTGGACCCAGTCCGCCGCCTCCACGATCCGCAGCGACGTGCCGGGGACGTCGAGGTACCAGAAGGCCCAGGGGTGGTTGGGGTCGTCCTCGCGCGACTGGAGCTTGCCGGTCCAGCCGGGGGGCGGGGTGTCGCCATCGGTCGGGACGCCGGTCGCGGCGTTCGGATCGGGGAGGGTCATGTCAGGCTCCGAACCAGAGGACGCCCTGGCGCGCCTCGATCGTGTTGGTCGCGGCGAGCCGCACGCGGTAGACGAGCGGCGCGGCGGCGGCCTGCTCCGTCGGCTCGGGCGCGGGCAGCTCCTCGCCGTCGTCTCGGACCTCCGGCGGGTCGCCGAGGTCGATGAAGTCGTCCTCGCTGCCGTAGTCGCGGCCGCTCACCTCAACCTCCGTGGACCTGCTCGAGCTTGGCGATCGTGGCCTCGTCGAGCTCGCCCGTGCGCTCGAGCCCGTGGCGGCGCTGGAACCGCCGCAGCGCCGCCGCCGTCAGGGGGCCGAGCTCGCCGTCCTCCCCGCCGCAGCGCAGGCCCAGGTTGTTGAGCCGGCCTTGGGCCCCCGCGACCTCGCTCGCCGGGGGGAGGTCGAGCGCGAGCGCGAGCCGCAGCGGCGGGTCGCCCTCGAGCTCGAGCGTGGCCTCGGCCGCGTCCTCGGGCACGTCCGCCCGGACCACCCCGTCCTCCCAGCTCTCGCCCTCGATCGTCTGCCCGCCGACCTCGAGCCGGAACGGGACCTCGGCCAGCGGCTCCTCGTCGCGCTGCACGCGCACGCGGAAGTTGGCCAGGCAGAAGCGCCACGCGCCCAGGCGCGTCTTGCAGCGGAAGCGCGCGCGCTCGTCCTGTTCGCCCTGCTCGCCGCCGTCCTCGCCCTCCTCCTCGGGAGGAGGCAGCTCGCGCTCGCCGAGGAGCTCGACCACGCCCGCGGCGCGCTCGGGGAACCGCACGGTGACCCGCCCCGCCGCGGGGCTCTCGACCCTGGCGGCGCCGCGCTCGTCGAGTCGGCCCTCCACCGCGGCCCCGTCGGGGAGGGTGACCTCGTAGGGCTCGTCCGCCACCGGCTCGTGGCGCGGGTCGATCAGCTCCAGCCGCACCGCGGGTCGCGTGGCGACCGTGAACTGGCGCGTCATCTCGAACTCGAGCGTCCAGGCCTCCTTGGCCGCGCCGCACTCGGGGCACGCCGCGTCGGTGTCGCTCAGCTCCAGCTCGCAGTGGCTCCAGGGCACGGAGCAGACCTCCTGATCGGTCGATCGGACAGCATAGGCCGCCGCGCTGCTCGCGGCGAGCCGTTCAGCACAGCGGCCGCTGGCAGGTGGAGTCGCACCCCCCACGCCGCCCACGAACTCGTGGCCCCCCTTCGGTATAGTGACCGCCGCTCTGCCCGGAGGGGTTCTTGGCCAAGGCCACGGCCGCGCTGCTGATCCTGCTGGCGCTCGCCGCCGAGGTCGCGTTCTTCGCGACGGGGGCCTGGGGCTCGCCCGCGCCGGCGCTGGCGGCCTCGCTGGGCTCCTTGGCCGGCTCACCGGCGCTGGCGGCGGGCGGGGCGCTGGCGCTGCTCCTGGGCGTGCTCCTGTGGGCCCGACCCGCCGCGGGCGAGGCGTTCCCGACGGCCGAGGTGGTGCAGCTCCTGAGCGCGGTCGCGAGCGGCGGCTGCGGCGCGGCGCTGCTGGCCGGCGCGGCGCGCGGCTGGAGCGAGCGGACGCTGGCGGCGATCGCGCTGGCGGGCTGCCTCGAGGCCGCCCTCGCGCTGGCGCTCACGGTGCGGCTGGCGGTGGCGGCGGAGCGGCGCCGCTCGCTGTTCGTCCCCGGCGTGGCGGGCACCGCGCTCGCCGTGGGGTTCCACGGCCTGGTGTTCCTGCTGGGGGCGGCGTAGTGGCGCTCTCCTACTGCGAGGTGTGCGGCGCGCTGATTCGCGGCGAGCCCGCGGCGGACCTCCCCGACGGGGTGATCTGCGAGGACTGCTACGCCTCGCGCCGGGTGGTGGTGGCCGAGGAGCCGGAGGCCGAGGCAGCGCGGCCGGCTACCGTCGAGTTCGGCTGCGTCTACTGCAAGAGCGTGCTGCGGGTCCACGCGGTGGCGCAGCGGACCAAGGTGCGCTGCCCCAAGTGCTCCGAGACGTTCTTCATGAACCCCGACGGGTCGATCGAGGCGCGGCTCGAGGGCAACACCACCGCGATCATCGCCAAGCCCGAGGGGCTCGACCCGCTCACCCCGGCCAGCGGGACGCCCGAGGGGAAGGCCGGCAAGTTCACCCGCCTGGGCATGGACGCCAACACCAAGACGCAGCCGCTCAAGCGCCCGACCGGCGCGCTGGCGCTGCCGATCGAGTCGCTCGACCCCCCCGACGACGACGACGACGAGCCGAGCGAGCCGCTCGAGCTGCTCCCGCCCGAGGTCGGCCCCGGTGAGGTCGCGCCCGAGGACGACCCCGCGCTCCACGCCAGCGACGAGGGGCGGGTCGACCTCGACGCCGAGGGGCTCAAGCGCAAGACGGCGCGCTTCCAGCAGCAGAAGAAGAACACCCGCCGGCTCCCGCGCGACGGCGTGCTGGCCGAGCGGGCCAAGGAGCCCGACCCCGACCCCGCAGACGAGGCGCGCCGGGCCGAGCGCGCCGCGCACGAGCAGGAGGGGGCCGAGCGGGCCGCGGCGGCGCAGCGCAAGGCGGCCGCGCTCGAGGCCACCGCCACCCGGCGGGCGCTCGCCGCGGGCGCGCTGTGGCTGTTGCTGGGCCTGCCGCTGATCGCGCTGGCGCTGGTGGTCAGCATGACCAGCCGCGGCGAAGGGTTCGCGGTCCGAGGGCAGGTCGGCGACGGCCTCGAGCGGGTCGGGCGGACGGTTCGGACCGGGGCCGAGGCGGTCGACGACCTGCTCCCGGCTCCGCTCCGACCGACGCGCTCCGCTCCCCCGCCCTAACGTCCCGCGTTCTTGGAACCGGAACGCACCTGAGACGAAAACCGACGACATTCCAGGGACTTAGCGCCTGGCGCACCGTCTGCAATGCAAACCCCAGCCATGGTTTCACCCTCGCTCCGTCTCATGGGCTTCCGCCTGAGGAAGGTCCTCGCCCCCGCCCTGCTCGCGCTGCTCCTCGCGGCCCCCGCCGCGGCGCAGCCCTCCGCCCGTGGCGCCGCCGAGCTCGAGGCGCTCGAGCACGCGGTCCGCGCCGAGGCGATCACGCGGGTCGTCGACTCGATCGCCGATCGCCTCGCGCGGACCGACCCCGCCAAGGCCGAGCGGGTCCGCGCCAAGCGGATCCCGAGCGCGACGTTCGTGCGCAACCACCTCGGCACCGACTCGGCCGCCATGCTCGAGGACCTGTTCTCGCGCGAGCTGTCGAGCGGGCGGCTGGCCAAGGCCGACCTCAAGTTCGACATGGAGCTGTTCCGCGCGTTCGAGCGCGGCTACACGCTGCGCCCCGTCGAGGCCGAGCGCATGCCCGAGGTCGCCTCGGGCTTCGAGCCGCCCCGCAGCCGCGGCTACCCGCCGGAGGTGGCGGCGATCGACAACGCCGCCCCGCACTCCATGCACGACCTGCACGACTACATGGCCGACCGCTTCACCCGCGCCGCGCTCGACCGCGCCGTGCGCGAGGGCTACGTGGTCGAGCTCCACGCGGGCGGCGAGCGCGAGGCGCTCTCGGACCTCAAGAACCGCGGCTGGCAGGTGATCGGCGAGGTCAAGAGCGGCGGCGGCGCCTACGAGCGGCTGTTCGTGGCGGAGGGGCCGGGCGGCGAGATCCGCTACGTGATCAGCGGGACCGTGGACGGCATGGACCGCGTGCGCCACCTCAGCTCGCTGCTGCGGTTCGCCGGCCCCGAGGGTCGCGGCATCCCGGCCGACAAGATCGAGATCGTGGGCGACGTCGAGGCGCTCAAGGAGCGCGACTACCGCGCCATGCGCGACGGCCTCGCCAACATGGGCCTCCCGGGCGACGCGGCCATGATCGGCTTTCGCGGCACCCTCAAGAACGAGCTGCTCGAGCGGGCGCTCGCGCGGCGCGGCGCCGAGCACCTGCGCGACGTCCTCGGCAGCGACCCGCGCGAGGGCCTGCTCGACGCGCTGCGGGCCGAGCGCGACGCGGCGACCGGCAGCCGCAAGGCGGACCTCGGCGAGCTGATCGAGAAGGTCGAGGCGAGCAGCAAGCTGGCCGGGCTCGACCGCGCGCCCCAGAGCGTGTTCTCGCGGGTGACCGACCTCAAGGCCCTGATCGCCGCCGAGCGCGAGCTGGTCTCGCTGGCCGACAAGCACTCCTCGAGCACCCTCGACCGCCTGGTCGCCGACGGCAAGCTGCGCCTCCCGGGCGGCGCGAGCGCGGCCGACTACACGGTCGGGCGGGCCCTCGAGTTCGGGCCGCTGCGGGCCGACGAGGTGCGGGTCCGCACGGCCGACGGCAAGGTCACCGGGCTGCGGCTGGTCAACAACTACTACGGCGACGCCATGAGCGGCGTGGTGCGGGCGCTGCTCGAGACGGGCCACACCAACATCGCCTACTTCGGCACGGCGGGCGGCCTGGCCGAGGGCGCGCGGGTCGGCGACATCCACGTGCCCGAGCGGGTCTACGACTTCCGCGGCGACCTCGCCTCGGGCGGGGTCGACAACGCGCTGCTCGAGCACCTCGAGGGGCGCGAGACCGCCCTCGGCGAGCGGCTCCGCACCGGGACGGCCCTCGGCAACGTGTTCTCCCCCGCCGAGGAGACCATGCGCTGGCTCGAGGAGACCCGGGCCCGCGGGGTGGACGCGGTCGAGGTCGAGAACAGCTACATCACCCGCGAGGTGGCCCGGCACAACGCCGAGGTCGGCGCGGCCGAGCGCGCCCGGCTCATGACGAGCGTCATCATCTCGGACGTGCCCGGCAGCCACCAGACGCTCGGCAGCAACAACGGCGCGACCACCGCCACCTTCGAGAAGATGGTCGACCACTACCTCGAGGCGCTCGGGGTGTCGGACATCGAGCTAGTCTCCAAGGAGGACGCCAAGGTCAGCGACCGCCCGCTGGCCCGCGACGACCGCGCGCGCCTCGCGCTGGAGGTCGCCGACAAGCTCGTGCCGCGCAGCCTCGCCAAGTCGAACATGCTGCGCGACCGGATCGCCGAGATCGTGGGCACGCTCGACGTGGCGACCCTGGAGGGGATCGACACCTCCAACAAGCTCAAGCCGCGCGATATCCCCGGGCTGTCGCCCGAGGAGCGCGCGCGGCTCGAGGCGGAGGTCAAGCACGCCACCACCGACGCGCAGCTCCTCGAGTCGCTCGGGCGCGGCGACGCGGCCCTCTCGCAGCTCTCGCGCGAGCTGGCGCGCCGGCACCCGGGCGTCGAGTTCGAGCTGCGGGTCGCGGGCGGGGTGGAGCGCGGCGCCTACTCGCCGGCCACCGGCCTGAAGGTGGAGGTGGTCGGGAGCGAGGCCGTGCGGGCCTCGGCGGCCGAGCTCCTCCCCGAGCTGCGGGGCGGCGTGAGCGGCGCGCCCGCGATCGAGCTGGTCGGCGCGGGCGGGGCCGGCGAGCGGGCGATCGCGCTCGACCGGGCCGCCTTCCGCGGCACGCCGCAGCCCTTGGTCGACGCCTTCGTGTCGCGGGCGCTGATCCACCAGGGCGCGATCCACCGCGGCGCGAGCGTGATCTACGGCGGGCGCGCCCACGACCGCATGGCGAGCGACGCCGAGCTGTTCTCGCGCTACGAGACCTACGAGGTCGGGCCGAGCGCGCGCGAGCGAGAGCTGCGGCGCTTCGAGGAGCGGGTGCGGCGCCTGAACGGGCGGGTGGAGTACGTGCCCTCCAGCGACCCGCGCCTGCGCGGCGGGCAGGGGCGCACGCTGCTCGCGACCGACGGCTCGACCCTGGTGCTGCTCCCCTCCGACCGCGAGGTGCGCCGCTACGCGCTCCTCGACGAGCTGACCCACACCCACCAGCTCGACCGCATGCGCCGCGAGCTGGGCGTGGAGAAGGTGCGCGAGCTGTTCCGCAACGCCCAGGCGGGCGACCCGGCCGCGCTGGCGCGCCTGGTGGAGTGGGAGATCAAAGCCAAGCGCATGGTCCGGCTCACGCTCCCGGCCGAGCACCCCGACCGGGCGCTGCTCGACCGCGAGATCGAGCGGCTCCACAAGGTGCTCGACCCCTACCTCGAGGCGCGCCGCCCCAACGGGACGCTCGACTGGGAGCGGGTGCGCGGCATGGCGCGGCAGCACGCCGAGGGGGCGGCCTCGTTCCTGCTGGGCCTGTTCCTCAAGGACCTGGCCCGGGTGATCCAGTCGGGCGACCGGGCCGTGATCGAGGCCTTCTTCGACGGCCTGGCCACGACCGAGTTCTGGAGCCACTACGGGCTGTTCGTGGTCGGCGCCGAGGTGGGCTCGGCCGCCTACACCCGCTACCTGCAGCGCTTCGTGCGGCCGGCCTTCGTGAGCAACGTGCTCAAGTCGAACGTGGCGCTCGCCACCGGCATGGCGCTCCCCGAGCTGGTGCGCGGGCGGTTCGACGGGCGGACCTACGCGGTCAACCTGACCGGGTTCATGCTCTCCTCGGCCGCGGTCAAGGCGGGGCTGTCGACGATCCGCTGGGTGGCCGAGATCGGGAACATCTCGCGCTACCAGCGCGTGTCGCGCGCGCTGAAGCTCGCCCGCGGCGTGCCCGGCTGGATCTACGCCGGCGTCGAGACCGCCGTGATCCTGTACTTCGGCGAGTCGATCTCGCACGGGATCAACCGGTTCCTCGAGCGGCGCGCCATGCGGCGCGACGTGGCGCGCGCGGCCGAGCGGGTGCTCGACGCGGCGGCGGCGGCCGGCGGCGCCGACGACGCGGCGCTCCTCGCCGCCCTCGACGAGGCGGGCCTGGCCTACACGCGCTGGCGTGACCGCAGCCTGGCGCCGGCGCTCGACGCGACCACCCGCCTCAACGCCGCGCTGAACCAGGCGGGGCGGCGCGCCACGATCGACGGCACGGGCAACGACCGGGCGGCCGCGCTCGAGGACCGCTACCCGCACCTGCGCGAGGCGCGCGAGCGGCTCGCCCGCGAGAAGGAGGCGGAGGTGGACGCCATGGTCAGCGAGGCGCTCGAGCGCTTCGAGCGCGATCGGCGCGCCGCGCTCGAGGCGGCTTACACCGACGGCCGGCGGGGCAGCGCGTATCGCCCCGAGCACGACCCGGGCGCGGTCAGCGACAACCGCCCCGAGGCCTACGAGGACGAGGCCCGCCTGTACGAGGCGGCCGCCCGCCGGGCGCGCGAGGCGGGCGTGCGCGACCACCTGCTGGAGTGGGCGCGGATCACCCGCGAGATCGCGGCGCGCGAGCGCGCCCTGTTCTTCCCCGAGGCGGGGGCGCCCGCGGCGGGCGAGAGCGTCGAGCACGTCCCGGCGCGCGGCGCGCTCGGCGCGCTGGAGGAGGCCGTCCGATGACCACCCGCTGGCAGACCTCCTTGCTGCTCGCCGCCGCGCTGTTGGTGGCCGCGCCGGCGGCTCGCGCGCAGGAGCGCGACTTCAAGACCTTGATCGAGGACGGCGACTACCGGGCGCTCGGCAAGAAACTCGAGAAGTACCTCGAGCTGAACAAGGCCGACCCCAAGCTGCGGCGCTACCTCGAGCTCAACCTGGAGTACCTGGCCCGCGGCGCGCGCCCGGCCAGCCCGGACAGCGAGCTGATCCTGTTCCGCGGGGCCAAGAACGACCAGGTCTACCGCATGCCGGCCAGCTCGGGCGGCGACGCGCTCATGCTCCCCAACTCGATCCGCTACCAGCGCAAGAAGTGGGACGCCCGCCTGCCGCGCCTCGACGGCTACTTCCGCGAGGCGACCACCCTCATGGGCGGCGACGGCGACGCCCTGCGCGAGCTCGACAAGATCATCTCGCACCACAAGGGCGGCGGGCTGGGGAAGGGCGCCAACAGCACCAAGAGCGTGCTGATCTCCACCTCGACCCGGCCGATCTCCCACTTCGGCCCGCCCTACTACCTGCTGAAGGTCGCGCCCGAGCGGGCGATCTTCAACGTGCACGGGCTCAGCAGCGAGTACGAGGTCCTGATCCCGTTCTGGATCCTGCCCCACGAGATCGTGGGCAAGTTCGACACGCTCGAGGAGCTCAAGCAGCACCCGCTCTATCAGGAGAGCAAGCTCAAGTCGCTCGAGCAGCGCTCGTGGGGCTACGGCGCGGGCGGGAGCGCCGACAACTGGGCGATCATCGAGGAGAACATCCGCAAGGGGCGCCCGCCGCTGCAGGGCCTGGCCGGGCTCAACTCGTACTTCCCCGAGGCGGGCCGCGCGCTGGGGCCGGTCGCCGACGCGGAGTACGTGGAGCGCTTCTCCGCCAAGGTCGCCTCGCACGGCGGGTCGATCGAGTGGGTCGAGCCGGGCGACCTGCGCCTGCCCGAGGGGGCGCAGGCCCGCACGATCCTGGGCGAGGACGGGCGGCCGCGCGTGCTGCTGCGCGCCGGCGAGCCGCCGCGGCGGGTGGCGCTGGTCGACGAGCTGACCCACGTGCTGCAGCTCGAGCGCATGATCGCGGCGCGCGGCTCGGCCGAGGTCGAGAGCCTGCTCCTGCGCGCGCGCCTGGGCGACCCCACCGCGCGCGACGTGGTGAACCGCTGGGAGATCCGCGCCAAGCAGCTCGTGCGCTCCATGACCCCCGACAGCGACCCCATGCGCGCCGAGCTGACCCGCTCGATCGAGGTGCTGGAGGCGGAGCTCGACCCCTACGCGCGCAGCCGCCGGGCGGACGGCACGATCGACTGGAGGCGCGCGCGCGAGCTCGGGACGCGGCTCGGCGGCGGGGTGGCGCACTTCACCCTGGCGCTGTTCCTCAAGGAGCTGGCGGTGGTGGCCCGCACCGGCGACTCGCTCCGCATGGAGGAGTTCTTCGACGGCCTGCTCACGACCGACTTCTACGTCCACTACGGCCTGTTCAGCCTGGGCGCGGCCGGGGCGGACGCCGCCTACGCCCGCTTCATGGAGCGGCACGTGGCGCGGTTCGTGCGCCCGCAGTTCGTGCGCTCGATCCTGCGCTCGAACCTGAGCCTGGCGGTCGGCATGGCGCTGCCGCAGCTCATGAGCGGCCAGTTCTCGGCCAAGGCGTTCGCGATCGACGTGGCGGGGCTGGGCCTCTCGGCGACCGCGGTCAAGGCGGGCGCCGAGGCGCTCAAGTGGGTGTTCGACATGCGCCGCGTCCCGGGCGGCGCGACGCTCGCGACCCGCCTGGCCGGCGCCAAGCGGCTGATGCGCGTGGGCGGCTGGGTCTACACCGCGTTCGAGACCGCGGTGGTGCTCTACTTCGGCGACCAGATCTCGCAGGCGATCGACGAGGCCCTGGCCCGCCGCGAGGCCGAAGGGCGCGTGCGCGCCGCCATGGAGGCCGTCCTGGCCGACCCCACCGGCGAGGGCGCGCGCGAGCGCCTCGACGCGCTGGCCGAGGCCTACCGCGCCTACCGCGACGTGCTGGCTCGCCCGTTCGACGAGGCCGAGGCGCTCCTCATGACGCGCCTGCAGCGGATCGGCCTCGACGTGAAGAAGAGCGACGACGGCCTGCGCCGCCTCCAGGGCGGCGACTACGGCGATGGCCTGGGCGCCGCGGCCCGCCGCCTGGCCGAGCGCCGCGAGGCCGAGCACGCCGCCGAGGTGCAGCGCGCGATCGAGGCCTACGAGCGCGCCGTCCAGAGCGGCCTGCGCGAGGTCTACGGCCAGCCCGGCGCCGAGGCCGACCGCGAGGCGATCGCCGACCGCGTGGGCGACGCCTTCGAGCCCGCCGGCGGCGACTGGCTGACTCGCATGGGTCGCCGGATCGACGCCGCCCGCAACCGCCGCGCGGCGAGCGACCTCCCCACCACCCGCCTCGAGGCCTACGACCACGAGGCCAGCCTCTACGAGGCGATCGCCCGCGAGCTGAACGCCCGCGACCCCGCGGCCGCCGTGGAGTACGAGGCCCGCGCCGCCTTCACCCGCGACATCGCCGAGCGCGACTACCGGATCGCCACCGGCGCCGGCCGCGGCACGGGCGCCGACGCCGAGGCCACGGTCCGCGACGAGACGGCGAGCGGCCTCCTCGACGCCCTGGAGGGCGCGTTCCCCGAGGGCGAGTAGCGAGCGGGGTTACGGATTCAGCCAGCGGCGCTTCACCAGGATCGAGAGGCCGGCGACCAGCAGGTTCACCCCAGCCGCGCGCGCGATCACGTGTGAGGTGAGGAGCAGGACCGCGGCGCCGAGCCCGATCAGGAGGAAGGGCACGTACGCGCCGAGGCTCCAGGCTGGAGCGGCGCGCGCGGTGCGCGGCGCCAGGACGGCCCCGCAGATCGTGCACCGGCCCAAACTCGACACCGCCCGGCGACGACCGCAGGTCGCGCAGTAGGTCCCGTCGTCGAGCGAGTCGGCGGGGACGGCAGCTCCAGGGCGGCGCTCCGCGGGCGGACCGATCAGGCGCCCGCTCGGCGATCGGGCGAGGCGGCCCGAGTCCACGGGGGCGGTCGAGCCGCCTGTTCGCTGCTCGGAGCCGCGCGTCACCTCCATGCGGTGCGCCCCGCCGCAGCCGCTGCACGCGGCGGCGGCGTCCCAGCACGCGCCGTGGTGGCGGGCGAGGCAGTCCTGACAGACCACGCTCTCGCGCCGGGCCACGTCGTCGTGACAGTACGGGCAGCGGCTGACGTGGAGGCGAACGACTCCGGGCGGCGGTTCCGGCTCGGCCTCTGAGCGCTCGACCTCCGCGGGCCGGGGTGGGGGTGGGTCCTGCGGGGTGGCTGCGCTCGCCGCGGCCTCGGCGCACTCGAGCTCGAAGCGGACACGCTCGTAGCGAGACCCCTGACTCGCCACCACGACCTCGACGAGCGCGCGGCCCAGGAACGCGGCCGCGGCTATGCTGAGCGCCTGAACGACGGCGAGGGCCAGCGCGTGCGGCGCCGCCACGGGCAGGACCGCGACGAGCATGGTGAGGGTCGTCACGAGCCCCGCGGCCGAGTAGCCGTGCACCAGCGCCTCGCCGCGGGCGGTGCGTCCTCTCCAGGCGTCGGGCGCGGCCGCGGGATCGCTCGCGCGCACCACCTCGAGCAGTTGTGCCCACGCGACCGCCTGGCCGAGCAGCGGGACGAGCTGAGCCACCACGGCCACCGCTGGAGTGAACGTGAGCCCGACAGCCAGGGCTCGCGCGTTGGCGGTCGCGCGGTAGGTCCAAGCTAGCCAGCTCAGCGGGGCCACGAAGACTGCGACGAGGAGCCCGCAGCCCGTGCACGTGATCAACAGGCTCACGGCCCGCGGCACGCGCGCGAACGTGTGGCTCGGATCGCTCCCCGGGTCGTGCGCCATGAACGGCAGCAGGAGCGCCTGGAGCAGGAAGCCGACTCCGAGGGCGACGACGGACAGGCGCAGCAACTGCAACCACGGCCCGTACGCCAGGAACTCGTCGGGGCGAACCCTGGTCCAGTCGTGCGCGGGCGAAGGTTGGGAGCTCGCGTCCCGGGCGGAGGCGCGCAGCGGGCTCGAACACAGCCCGCACGACGGATCGTCCTTCTCGTTCCCGGCGTAGCCGCAGGACGGACACTTCACCATTGCGCACCCCGCTCGGACCGGCCTCTCCGAGCGCTCGCGCCACCCCGCCTCGAAGGTCGGGCCGCTCGCGTCTGGGGGAAGCATCTGTCTTGCACGGGCCAGGATAGCGACTGTTGGTCGCCGCACCACCAACCCTCCCCCGTACGGGGCAGCGAATTCCTGGCGCGAGCTCGGTCGCGTCGCTACGGTCGCGAACGGGAGGAGAGGTGACCATGCTCGACAAGGCCACGCTGACGTGGGTGACGTTCTCGTTCTTGGCCCTGGCGCCGCTCGCCGCGGCGCAGACGGCGGAGGAGGAGCCGATACCCACGCTGCCCCCCGAGGAGGGGGATCCGATCATCGAGGTGCCAGGCGAGGAGGAGGAGCCGCCGCCGCCGGACGAGGGCGACGGCGGGACCCTGGAGCCCAAGCCCCCGCCCGAGGAGGACACGATTCCGAACGAGACGCCCCCGCACCTCGAGGTCGGCGGCAAGCAGCGCTCGGGCATTTCCTTCGGGGCGCCGGTCGGATACGCCGACGGGGTCGAGCGCGTGCAGATCGTGCTGGAGTTGTTCTCAGGCGATCCCGACGACCCCTTCGAGGGAACTGTCGGCGCGCGTGTGGTGTTCGAGGTCTCTGGGAGCGGCAATACGCTGCTCCGCACGGACGCGAACGTCGGATCCGACGGGCGGGCCACGGCCGAGCTGGTCTCGCTCGTGCCCGAGCGGAAGCGCGTGACGGCCACGGTGACACGCGGCGCTACCCTCGAGCTGGTGTTCACGAGGACGATCGAGTTCCTCGAGCCGGTCCCCGTGATCGAGTCCGTCCTTCCGGGCGTAGCCCCTCCGGAAGGAGGGACGCTCGTCACGATCACGGGCGCACGCCTCACTGACGACGCGAGCCTCACGGAGGTCTCGTTCGGAGGGGCGCCCGCCGAGCTCATCGAGGCGAGTCGCGAGCGACTGGTGGTGGTCGCGCCGCCTGCTCCGGCGCTCGGCTTCGTCGACATCGAGGTGCGCGTCGGGGCGAAGAGCGGGGTCGCGGCCGGGGCGTTCGAGTACGTCGCGCTGCACACCAGCCCGCTGCTTCCGTTGCCAGAGACGGACCGGTTGCTCAGCCTGGCCGACATCGACGGCGACGGTGACCTCGACGGCGTGATCACGGGCGAGGTCCCCGTGCTCAAGGGCGGGGTCATCGTCGGCCGCGAGCTCGCGGTCGGCGTCGTCCGCGGCGCCGGTGGAGGGGCCTGGATGATCCCTCCTCGCTGGCGCCCGCTCCCCGTTCGGGGCGTCGGGGCCACGGCCCTCGTCACGGGCGAACTGCACCGCCCGCCGGAGGCCGGGCAGGCGGACGTCCTCGTGGCCACGCCCGGCGCCGATGTGTCCCGCCCCCTGTTCTTCCTGCGCGGCCGTGAGACCGGCTCGCTCGGTGATCCGTTCCAGCACTCCGTCGGCCAGGGCGAGAACGAGGTGATCCTCGACATGGCCACGGCCGAGGTGGACGGGGACGGGGCTGACGACGTGTTCGTCGGCACCCGCGACGGCGTCGAGGTCCTGAGCATGCCGAGCGGCCAGTTGCCGTTCCGCGGGCGGTACCCCTCGGCGCTCACGATTGGCGTGGAGGTGGCCGAAGTCACGGGCGATGGGGTGCTCGACGTGGTGAGCATCACGGCCGACGGGCTGCTGCGCATCCTCGTGGGGGTGGGCGACGGCACCTTCCTACCCGGTCCTGTGATCCCGGCCGGCTGGTCCCCGCGCGGGCTGGCCGTCGGCGACCTGGATCTCGATGGCCGACCCGACGCGGTGGTGGCGGGCGTCGCGGACGGGCTGGTCCACTACACCGGCTACGTCCGTGTGTTCCGCAACGACGGCGCCGGCGGCTTCGTCCCCGAGCCGTTCGAGCTCGCGGTCCCGGACCTCGGGACCTCGCTCGCGATCGGCCAGCTCACCAGCGACGGTGCTCCTGACGTCGCCGTCTTCGGCGGCGGCACGTCGCTTCGCGACGTGCGGGTGATTCCCGGCCACGGCGACGGGACGCTCGGCGCGCCAATCGTGATCGCCGAGACGCAGTCGCACGGCACGGTGGTGGTGAGGGACGTCACGGGCGACGGACGCGACGACGTGGTGACCAAGACCGACGACGGCCTCTGGATCCACCAGCCCACGCTGCCCTGAGCGCCGTGACGGACGGGCGGGAGCGCGGCATGACCCGAGCTCCCGCCCGCCGAGCGCGCTCGCCTTCCCCAGCCGGACTTGGTGGGCAAGGCTTTCTCGTTTCGTCAGTCGACCTGCGCGCCGGCGGGATCGGCACCGGCTCGGTGACCGGCAGCGTGACGACC
>CAZMSZ010000144.1:0-7253 GCA_964569055.1 uncultured Planctomycetota bacterium
CGTGACCACGCTGCCCGCGCCGACCACGGCCTTGGGACCGATCTTCACGCCGGGGCAGATGATCGCCCCGCCCCCGACCCACACGTCCGCGCCGATCTCGACGGGCTGGGCGAGCTCCTCCTTGCGGCGCAGCTCGGCGTTCAGCGGGTGGGTGGCGGTGTAGATCTGAACCGCCGGGCCGAACAACGTGAACTCCCCGACGGTCACCCGGGCCACGTCGAGCACGACGCAGTTGAAGTTGAAGAACACCCGCTCCCCGAGCGCGATGTTCGCGCCGTAGTCGCAGAAGAACGGCGGCTGCATCCACACCGAGTCCCCGCCGCTCCCGAACAGCTCGCGCAGGATCCGGCGGCGAGCCTCGGTCTCCTCCTCGCGCGTGGCGTTCAGCGCCTGGCACAGGTCACGGGCCCGGTTCCGCGCCTGGACCAGGGCCGGGGCGAGCGGGTCGTACAGCTCGCCCGCGAGCATCTTGTCGCGCTCGCTGCGCATGAGCTCCCCGAAGCGCTGCGGAAGCAAGCTCCGCTCCCTGAGCCGCGCGGCAGCGGTCGCGCAACGCGGTGGGCAGGCACGCGGTTTGAGCCGCTCCGCTCGCGCGCCGCCAGCGCCGCGGTGCGCACGAGGAGCGTCGCCCTTCATGACCGACGAGCGGGACGCCAGCGCTCCCGTCGCGGGGCCCGGGCCCCACGCCGCCCCCGACCTCGACGAGGAGACGCGCGCGTCCCGGCTCGGGCACTGGGTGCGGCGCGGGGTGGCGCTGGCGCTGGTGGTCGCGGTCGCCGCGGCCGTGGCGCTGTGGGCGCGCAGCGACCGCTCGCGGCCCGAGCCCGAGGCGCCGCCGGGGCCGCAGGGGCCGATCCCGGTGCACGTGGTCGTGGTGCGCAGGGAGGCGGTGCCGATCGCGCCGCGGTTCTTGGGCCAGGCGGCGGCCTCGCAGGTGGTCGAGATCCGCGCGCGAGTGGCGGGCTACATCGTCGAGCGCGCCTTCACCGAGGGCACGCAGGTCGACGCCGGGCAGCTCCTGTTCCAGATCGACCCGCGGCCGTTCGAGCTCGAGCTGGCCGAGGCTCGCGCGCGGCTGGCCGCGGCCGAGGCGCGTCAGGCCGAGGCGACCCTGCAGCTGAGGCGGTTCCAGGAGCTGCGCGGCGAGGGCACGGTCACGCGGGCCGAGGTCGAGGAGCAGCAGAAGGAGCAGGCGGTCGCGGCGGCCGAGGTCGAGCTGACCCGGGCCCAGATCGAGTCGGCCGAGCTGCGCCTGGAGTACGCCTCGATCGAGTCGCCCCTGCGCGGGATCGTGGGGGAGGCGCTGCTCCACGTGGGCAGCTACGTCGACGGCCTGGCGAACACGCCGATCGCGGTCGTCCAGCAGGTCGACCCGCTCTACGTGCGCTACGCGGTGACCGAGCGCGACCTGCTCCGCTGGCAGCAGCAGGCGCAGACCGACCAGCTCGCCGCGGAGGGCGGCCTCGAGCTCGAGGTGACCCTCGGCGACGGGAGCGTGCACCCGCACCGCGGGCGGCTCGACTTCATCAGCCCCGAGCTCAGCCCCTCCACCGGGACCGCGCTCGCGCGCGGCGTGATCCCCAACCCGGACTTCACGCTGCGCCCCGGTCAGTTCGTGCACGTGACCGTGCTCGGGCTGCGCCGCACCGGCGTGATCCGCGTGCCGCAGTCGGCCGTGCAGCAGGCCCCCGCCGGCCCGAGGGTGCTGGTGGTCGGCCCGCGCGAGCGGGTCGAGGCCCGCGCGGTCGAGCTCGGCGAGTGGCTCGGCGAGGAGGCCTGGATCGTCGAGCGCGGCCTCCGCCCGGGCGACCGCGTGGTCGTCGACCGGCTGCTCACGCTCCGCCCCGGCATGCCGGTGGTCGTCCTGCCCGCGGCCGAGGAGGCGGCCGCCGGCCCCGAGGGCGCGCCCGGGCCGACGCCGCCCGAGCGCCAGCCCGCGCAGCAGGAGGCCGGCCGTGAGCCCGGCTGAGCGCGAGGAGGTCGCGGCGCGGTGATCTCCCGCTTCTTCATCGACCGGCCGATCCTGTCGATCGTCCTCTCGCTCCTGATCGTGATCGGCGGGGCCGTGTCGGCCTTCGTGCTCCCGATCGCGCGCTACCCCGAGATCGTCCCGCCCACGATCCGCCTGCGCGCCACCTACCCCGGGGCCGACGCGGAGACCGTGGCCGAGGCGGTCGCCGCGCCGATCGAGCAGCAGCTCGCGGGCGCCCGCGGGCTGATCTACTACCAGAGCCAGAGCGCGAACGACGGCACCTGCACGATCACCGTCACGTTCGAGATCGGCACCGACCAGGACCTCGCCGCGGTCGAGGTCCAAAACCGCCTCTCGGTGGCCGAGCCGATCCTCCCGCAGGAGGTCGTGCGCCAGGGGATCACCGTCACCAAGGTCTCGAGCAGCATCCTCGGCGTGGTCGCGCTGGTCTCGACCGACCGCGCCCTCGACGACCTGTACCTCGCCAACTACGCCACGATCAACCTGCTCGACGCGATCCGCCGCGTGCCCGGCGTGGGCGAGGCCACCGTGTTCGGCGGCAAGGACTACGCCATGCGGATCTGGGTCGACCCCGACCGCCTCACCGCGCGCGGGCTCACGATCTCCGACGTGGCCGCCCGCCTGCGCGACCAGAACGCGGTGTTCCCCGCGGGCGTCGTCGGGCAGCGCCCCACCCGCGACCCCGTCGTGCTCACCATCCCGCTGCTCACGCGCGGCCGCCTCGCCACCGCCGAGGAGTTCGAGGAGATCGTGCTGCGCGCCCGCCCCGACGGCTCGATCGTGCGGCTGCGCGACGTGGCGCGCGTGGAGCTGGGCGCGCAGTCCTACAACCTGCTCGGCCGGCTCAACGGCGAGCCGACCACGCTGATGCTGGTCTCGCTGCAGACCGGCGCCAACGCGCTCGAGACCATGGAGGGGGTCCGGGCCGAGCTGGACGCCGCCGCGCGCGACTTCCCGGCCGGGGTCGAGTGGCGGACCCCCTACGACACGACCACGTTCGTGCGCGAGTCGGTGGCCGAGGTGCTCAAGACCCTGGCCGAGGCGGTCGCGCTGGTGATCGCGATCGTGTTCGTGTTCCTCCAGTCCTGGCGCGCCACGCTGATCCCGCTCCTGGCGGTGCCGGTCGCGATCGTGGGCACGTTCGCGGGCATGCTCGCGCTCGGGTTCTCGATCAACACCCTGACCTTGTTCGGGCTGGTGCTCGCGATCGGGATCGTGGTCGACGACGCGATCGTGGTGGTCGAGAACGTGGAGCGCCTCATGCACGAGGAGGGCCTCGCCCCGCGCGAGGCGGCGATCGAGGCCATGAACCAGGTCACGGGCGCGCTGATCGCGATCGTGCTCGTGCTCTCGGCCGTGTTCGTGCCGGTCGCGTTCCTGGGCGGGCTGACGGGTCAGATGTACCGGCAGTTCGCGGTCACGATCGCGGTCTCGGTCGCGATCTCGGGTGTGGTGGCGCTGACCCTCAGCCCCGCCCTGTGCGCGCTCCTGCTCCGGCCGGGGGGCGGGCGCAAGCACCTCCTCGCCCGCGGCTTCGACCGGGCGTTCGGCGCGATCACCGGCGGCTACGTGGCCGGCGTGCGCCAGGCGGTCCGGCACTGGGTGGTGACGCTGCTGGTGTTCGCCGCGCTGTGCTTCGGCGTGTGGCGGCTCGAGCAGGCCGTGCCGGGCGGGTTCCTGCCCGAGGAGGACCAGGGCTACGTGCTCTCGGTCGTGCTCCTCCCCGACGGGGCCTCGCTCGACCGCACCCAGGCCGTGCTCGCCCAGGCGGAGGAGTTCTACCTCTCGCACCCGGCCGTGCGGAACGTGGTCGCCCTGGGCGGCTACGACATGCTGGCGGGCGGCGCCGCCAGCACCAACGCCGGCGCGCTGTTCGTCTCGTTCCACCCGTTCGAGGAGCGCCAGGAGCCGGGGCTGCGCGCGGCCGACGTGATCGCCGCCAGCCAGGCCCTGTTCGCCACGGTCACCGACGGGGTGGTCCTGACCCTCAACCCGCCCTCGATCCAGGGCCTCGGCGCGCGGGCCGGCTTCACGGTCGAGCTCGAGCAGCGCGGCGGCGGCACGATCGCCGAGCTGGCCGAGGCGGGGCAGCGGCTGCAGGAGGCGACGCTCGCCACCAGGCGCGTGGAGAGCCTGAGCTCGACCCTGCGGGTCAGCCTGCCGCAGGCCTACGTCCACCTCGACCGCGAGAAGGCCCAGATCCTGGGCGTGGCGCTGGCGCAGGTGTTCGAGCCGCTGCAGGCCTACTTCGGCTCGCTGTACGTGAACGACTTCAACCGCTTCGGCCGGATCTGGCGCGTGCTGATCCAGGCCGAGCCGCGCTTCCGCGACGCGCCCCAGGACGTGGAGCGGGTCTACGTGCGCAACCAGCAGGGCGACATGGTCCCGCTGTCGGCCCTGGTCGACACCAGCTTCCGCAGCGGCCCCAACGTGGTCACCCGCTTCAACGGCTACCCGGCCCTCGAGATCACCGGCGCGCCGGCGCCGGGGCGCAGCAGCGGGGAGGCCATGGACGCGGTGCGCGCCGCGGCCGAGGAGGCGCTCCCGCCCGGCTACGCGATCGAATGGGCCGGCGCCTCGTATCAGGAGATCGAGGCGGGCAACCAGGCCCCGGTGGTGCTCGCGTTCGGGCTCCTGATCGTGTTCCTGATCCTGGCCGCCCAGTACGAGCGCTGGGCCCTCCCGCTGGCGGTGATCCTGGCGGTCCCGATCGCGATCCTCGGCGCGCTCCTCGCGGTGTGGCTGCGCGGCTACGCCCAGGACATCTACTTCCAGATCGGGCTCCTGACCCTCGTGGGCCTGTCCGCCAAGAACGCGGTGCTGATCGTGGAGTTCGCCGCCGCGCTGCGCGCGCGGGGCGTCGCGATCCGCGAGGCGGCGCTCCAGGCGGCACGCCTGCGCTTCCGCCCGATCGTCATGACCTCGCTCGCGTTCGTGCTGGGCGTCGTCCCGCTCGCGGTCGCCTCGGGCGCGGGCGCCGCGGGGCGCCGCTCGATCGGGACCGGCGTGATCGGCGGCATGCTGGCCGCGACCTTCCTGGCCACGTTCTTCGTGCCCGTGTTCTACGTGCTGGTGCAGCGGCTCGCGGAGCGCCTCTCGCGCGAGGCCGGGCCGGGCGCGTAGCCAGGCTGCGCCGGCGAGCCTACGGGTCCTCGATCTCCTCGACCAGGTCCTCCCAGTCGTCGGTCAGGCGCTCGCGCGCGCGGCGGGCCTGCAGCTCGCGTCGCGCCTCGAGCGCCACGGCGTCGAGGTAGCCGGCGAGCTGGTCCACCGCCGCGAACAGGCTCGGGGGCGGGGTCTCGAGCTCGACCAGGGTGTCCTCGAACGCGTGCACCAGCGCGTCGGCCTCGTCCGCGACCACCGAGACCGCGTCGGCGTCGGCCCGCAGCCCCGCGCCCCGGGCGGCGAGCTGCTCGGCGCGCACGAACAGGACTTGGCACGAGGCCGGGCCGCGCTCGCGCGGCGCGATCGTCGCGACCGCGCGGCCGAGCTCGGCCAGCGCCCCGCGCACCGCCGCGGGGCTGGCCCGGAGCGCGACCTGGAGCTGGCGCGCCAGCCGCTCCGCCCGGTGCGCCAGCTCGCCGAGCGCGTCGCGCAGCGCGGTGTGCAGGCTGCGGCCGGCCGCCTCGCGCGCGCGGGCGGCGCAGGCGCGCAGCGCCGCTCCGTGGCCCGCGGCCGCCGCGAGGTCGCGCGGGGGCGGGAGGCGGAGCACCTCGGCGAAGGTCGTGTGGAGCGCCCCGACGTGCACCGGCTCGAGCGTGTCGCGCCGCGGGACGCGCACCAGCCCGAGGTGGAGCCGCGCGCCCTTCAGCACGATCGGGCGGCGCATCACCACCACCCAGTGCGTCGACTCGATCGGCGCCAGCGCGATCGCTCGCGTCGCGCCGTGCTCCCCGAACTCCGCCAGCGGGATCTGGACGGGCGCGGTGCTGCCCGTGATCCGCTCGACCCCGTGCGGGTCCTCCTCTTCGATCCGCACGTCGAGCAGCACCGGGTCGCTCGGCACGACCTCGATCAGCGGCGCCCCCGGGAGCGAGAACGACGCCACCTCGTCGCTGGGCAGGTCGATCTCGGCCGCGCCCGCGCGCAGCTCGCGCCCCACCCCCGTGAGGATCACCACGACCTCCTCGGGGCCCCCCGCGTCGAAGTCGCCGCCCACCTCGAGCCGCTCGACCTTCACGAAGTAGGCGTGCGGCAAGGCGGGCCGCGCGCCGCGCCGCAGGAAGCTGGCCGGCGCGAACGGGTCGTCCTCGCCCGCGTCCGCCCGCGCCCGATCCGAGCGGGCCGCGCGTCGTCGCGTCCGCCACAGCACGACCTCGCCGTGGATCGCCGCGAACACCTCGTCGGGGAGCTGCCCTTCGGGCTCGTTCGCCGCCGCGGCCCCGCTGGCGGCCGGCTCGCGCGGTCCTGACCGCGCGGCGGGCGCGGATCCCGACGCGGCCGGCGACGAGCCCGCCCGCTGCGGCGGCGGCCCCGGGTCGGGGTAGGGATCGGCCGGTGAGGTGAAACGGCAGCCGGCGAGCGCGGCGCTCACCACCAGCACGCCGGCCGCGGCGGAGCGCCCGGAGCCTCGTCCGGGTCGCCGCCCTCGCGGCTCACCTCGCACCTCGTGGCCCGAGCGCCGATCTGCTCCGGCCGCGCGTCGGCGCGCGGCGTTCGAGCCTCGCATCCCTGCTCCCTCGGCGGTCCCGCCCGCGCGCGGATCCTATCGCGTCCTGGGGCGCGACGACCACGTCGAGTGGGCCGACGCTGGCGCGCGAGTCCCCCCTGCACCCCGCCGGACGCCGGCCCGGAGCGACTTGCGTCGAGCGCCCGCGCTCCGGCCGACCGCTTGCGCGTCGCCCCCTGGAGGCGCGGACGTGACCTGGCCGATCGAGCTGCTGGTGGCCCTCGGGATCGCCCTGCTGATCGCGTTCCCCCTGGTGCTGGCCCTCGGCTGGCGCGCCTTCAGCGGCCCGCACGGCACCGCGACGTCGCTCCTGTTCGCGGTGCTGACCCTGTTCCTCGCCGCCCTCGCGGGCGGGCTGTGGATCGAGCCGTTCGGCCCGGCTGCGTTCGGAGTGGCGCTGATCCCGTTCGCGATCATCGCGATCGGCGTGGCGGTCGCGCTGAGCGCCGCGGCCCCGCGCCGCAAGCCGGACGACCCCGGCGCGCTGGAGGCCACCACCGGGGCGCTCGGCGCGAGCTGCGCGCTGTTCGCGCTCCTGTTCGCGCTGTTCGCGGCGGTGGTCGCCGCCTACGGCCTGCGCTGAGCGCCGCG
>CAZMSZ010000144.1:7353-15057 GCA_964569055.1 uncultured Planctomycetota bacterium
GCCTCCGGTCACCGAGGCCGAGGACGACCCTCGGACCACCCCCGACCTCTTGTACGAGGGGAAGCTGCGCATGGTCGCCAGCGACCACCGGGCGGCGATCGAGCTGTTCTCGATCGTCGTGGAGCGCGAGCCACGCAATCCCGACGGTTACGGCCACCGCGGCTCCGCGCGCGCGAGCGTGGGCGACATCGAGGGCGCCCTCGACGACTACGGACGGGCGCTGATCCTCCTGCCCGAGGACGACCCGCGCGCCGTGCGGATCCGGCGGTTCATAGACCAGATCACCGCGACGCCGGGGGCGCGCTGACGCGAGGAGCGCGCGACGCGCGCCGTCCTCGATTTCCTTTGCCCTGGACCCTGTCAGGTTGGTATTTAGGCGGGTCGCCCGGCCGGCGCAGCCGGGCGCTTTTGGGAGGGGACGCGTGAGTCGAGCGATCGGGCGGGTAACGACCGCGCTGGCGGCGGGGCTGATCATCGTGGCGAGCGGCGCCGTGGTCGCCGGCTGCAAGAGCCGCAAGAGCGACAACGGCAGCGGCGGCGGCGGGGCGGGCACGCCCGCGATCGCGAGCATCGTCCCCAACACCGGGATCGACACCGGCGGCACCAGCGTGGTGATCACGATCACCAGCGGCACCTTCACCGGCACGCCGGCGGTGACCTTCGGCGGCGCCGCGGCGACCCTCCAAACGTTCACCGGCACGACCGTGACCGTGACGACCCCGTCGGGCTCGGTCGGGCCGGTGCCCGTGACGGTCGACCTCGACGGCAGCGGCACCACGGTGCTCACCGCGGCGGCTGGCTTCACCTATCAGGGCATGGAGATCACCGCCGTCACGCCCAGCACCGGCCCCGCGGGCGGCGGGACCGCGATCACGATCACCGGCATCGGCTTCGACTCGGTGACCGACGTCGACATCCTCAACCCCGGCTTCGGCCAGACCCCGACCCAGCTCACGGGCACGCTCAAGCCGGGCAGCGCCGGCACGGTCGACGTGACGGTCACCTCGAGCACCAAGGGCACCGCCACGCGCGCCAACGCCTTCACCTACACCGGGAGCTCGGGCGGCGGCCCGACCACCGGCACCAACCCCAACGTCGGGATCGTGGCCCTGGCCCCGATCACCGGCCCGACCGGCGTCGCGACCGCGGTCACCCTCACCGGCGACGGCTTCGACATTACGGCCACCGTCGACTTCACCGACCCGGTGACCGGGACCTCGGAGCCTGCCACGGTGCTGTTGTTCGGCGAGGAGGGCGACACCCAGCTGTTCGACTCGGGCGGCACGCCGACGCCCGCGCCCGGCGGGCTGCCGCTGACGCGCGACACCCTGGTGATCGAGACCCCGACCGGGTTCGCCCAGACGGTGCTGGTGGACGTGACGGTCACGGTCGGGAGCGACGCCGACACCCTCCCGCAGGCGTACACCTTCATCAACCCGCTCGGGACCGCGCCCGTCCTGACCGCGGTCAGCCCGGCGACCGGCCCCGAGGCGGGCGGCACCAGCGTCACGCTCACGGGGACCGGCTTCCTCGGCGCCGATATCGCGATGGTCGGCTCGGCCCTGCTCAACTTTCAGATCATCGACGACACCACGATCATCGGGAAGACCGCGCCGCTCTCCGGCGCCGGCGCGCCGCAGACGGCCGACGTGGTGGTGGTCTCCGCCCAGACCGGGACCAGCAACATCCTGCCGTTCACCTACACGCCCTCGCTGTTCCTCGAGCGGCTCGACCCCAACCAGGGCCCCGTGAGCGGCGGGCAGATCATCACGATCACCGGCCGCAACTTCGAGAGCGCCACCGGCACGGTCCAGGTCGCGGACGTGCTGTTCGACGGCATCTCGGCCACGCGGTTCAACGTGATCGACGCCGAGACCCTGTCGGTCACCGTCCCGCCGGGACCCGGCGAGTTCGCCGTCAGCGTGAAGCTCGTCGGGCAGGGGGTGAGCGACGCCGAGCGCCCCAACGCCTACGTCTACGGCGAGGTGTTCAAGGCGCCGCAGGACCCCGGTCAGGACCCGCTCGACCTCGGCGGTGACGAGACCGGACCGGCGACCGGGAGCGCCGGCCTCGCGGACATCGACGACGGCGTCCTCACGGGCACGACCGGGAGGGTCAGCAAGGTGGCGGGCGGCGACATCACCGCCATGAACGGCGAGTTCGTCGCGGTCACGCTCCCCCGGAGCCGGTCCGTCTACATCCGAGCCTCGTCGCTCCTGATCGAGACCAACGGGAGCGCCTGCCTGGACTTCCTGACCCGTTTCAAGTTCGAGTTCACCCACGTCCTGTCGGCGACCGAGTTCCCGACCGACTTGGTGTGGACCGACATCGACCGCGACCGGGTGCCCGACGTGGTGGTGGCGCTCGAGGACGGCACCTTCCGCGTGGTCCGGCTGTTCGTGATCGCCGACCCCGGCCAGACCAAGTTCGACAGCCAGCTGCTCGGGACGACCTTCGGCGCCGCGGGGACCGACATTCGGGGCATCGGGACGGGCGACTTCGACAACGACGGCTTCCTCGACATCGCCGTGGCGAGGGACGACTCGATCGACGTCTACCTCAACGACCAGTCGAACGGGTTCACCGCGCACCAGACGATCACCATTTCGCAAGTCGACGGTTACCCGGCGACGAACCCCTCGATCGTGAAGATGCTGGTGGCCGATCCGTTCGGCGCCGAGAAGCTCGGGCTCGACCGCGACCGCGACGTGGCGATCGTGGACACCATGCCCAAGGGGCTGCTGTTCGACCTCAACCGCGACTCCAAGTGCGACATCATCACCCTGAACGACGACGGCACGATCTGCGCGGTCTTTGGCGAGCCGCAGGGGGCCACGGTCTTCGACCCGAGCGCGGCGGGCAGGTCGGAGACGTTCTTCGAGGCCGACCCGATCCAGGGCACGCCGATCGACGCGGCCCTCACCGACTTCAACCGCGACAACCGCCTCGACGTGGCGGTCCTGACCGGCGGACCGAACGGCCGGGTGACCGTGGTCAAGTCGGCCACCAACCCGCTCACCAAGGAGGTGGGCATGGTCAAGGTGGCCGAGATGGACTTCCCGGCGGGGGCCAACCCGGCGACGCCCACCGGGATCACCGTCCTCGACGCGAACATCGACTGCGACGACGACATCATCGTCTCCACCATGGAGAACGGCGGGCCCAACGTCGCCCTCTACCTCAACAACGCCGACGGCGCGTTCGCGACGCCCCAGATGTACGTGGCGCAGGTCCCGGGCAACCTCGCCAGCACCTTCCAGATCCTCGACATCAGCCGCAGCCGGCGCGCCTCGGTGTGGGCCCTCTCCACCGGGCCGACCACGGGGCAGCAGGGCCTGATCGAGATCGACCGCAAGCGGCTCGTGAGCTTCCTGGGCGACGCGCCCAACACCATGGTCGGGCCGCTCGCCACGGGGATCGACCCGCGCGGGCTCCGCTTCGCGGACCTCAACGACGACGGCGCGGCGGACATGGTGTATTGCAACTTCACCGACGCCACCGTGCGGATCCACCTCGGCAACGGCGACGGGTCATTCGGCACCACGCTGACGCGCGCCACCGGCCCCGGCCCCGAGGCGCTCGCCGTGGGTGACATCGACAACGACGGCGACCAGGACGTGGTCGTCGCGAACAACCTCAACGGGGTCCGCCCGTTCGACGAGGTGTCGGTGCACCTCAACACGGGCTTCGGCGCGATCGGCGCCATCACCAGCTTCGTGACCGACGGCCGCGGCCCTCGCGACGTGCAGCTGGCCGACCTCGACAACGACGGCGCGCTGGACCTGCTGGTCGTCAACCAGACCAGCAACAACGTCTCGATCCTGAAGGGGAACGGCGACGGGACCTTCGCGCAGCCGGCGATCCGGGTCGGGATCGGCAACCGGCCCATGTCGCTGGCGATCGCCGACATGGGCGCGCCCGAGTGGACGCTGGCCTACACCCCCGGCGACTCGACCGCGACGCCCACCGTACCCGCCACGATCACGACCGACCCGCTGGAACCCGACGGGTTCTTGGACCTCGTGTTCGCGGTCTCGGGCGACGACACCGTCACGATCCTCTACGGCGGCTACGACGGGGCCGGCCTCACGAACCAGCGGCTCGACTTCGGCCAGGGCGAGGCGTACAGCCTGCGCGGGTTCATCGAGCCCGACGTGACCCAGCTGATCGCGACCGTCCCGGCGCCGGCGCTGCTGCGGACCGGCACGCAGCCCTCGGCCGTGCGCGTGGTCGACATGAACGGCGACGGGCGCCTCGACATCGTGGTCGCGGAGCAGGGCACCGACACCGTCACGATCCTGCACGCCAACACGCAGCTCCGCCCGTCGGACCCGCGCTTCGACCTCACCCCCGCCCCGACCAGCGCGTCCGCGTGCGCCGGCATGAACGCGCGGCTCAACCTCACCGCGGGGCAACCCATCGCCGGCGCCCGCGGGTCCACCGCCCTGATCCGGAAGTACTTCATTCCGCGTGACTACCGCTACACGGGCGGCGTCAACGACCTCGGTCGCCCGCAGATCACCCTGCCGGTGGGCTCCCGACCGCAGTTCCTCGAGATCGCGGACATGAACGTCGACGGCCTCCCCGACCTGCTGGCCGGCTCGCTCGACGGCAACGTGCGGATCTACATCCAGCTCGGCCCCGACTTCCAGGACGGCGGCCAGGGGCCCGGCACGAACTCCGTCCCGGCCAGCGGGCCCTGCAACACGATCCCGCCGGGATACCCGGGGTACAACCTGCACCCCGACGTGATCCCCAGCGCGCAGGTCCAAGGCGTGTTCGTCACGGGCAACCCCTCGGGGGACATCGACGTGCGCGCGTCGGCCTTCGGCGAGACGGCCTTCCGCTCGCCGCGCCTCGACCCCGCCTGCCCCCCGACGGTCAACGGCTACAGCCACGACTCGGACGTGGCCACGTTCTTCGACGTGGACATGGGCGGACCGATCACCGGGCTCGACGTGGCGCGGATCAGCCGCGACTGCCCGCCCGACGTGGGCGCCACCACGGCCACCGACACGGTGCTGATCAAGCAAGGGCGCTGAGCGCCGCGTAGCCAGCCCGACCCGGGGCCCCGCCCCCGCCCAGGCCCCGTCCCCGCCTCGGGGGCGGGGCCGCTGCACGTACGGGCGCCGGGGGTGAGCAGGGCTCCGCACCCGAGGCGCGGCCCTCGCGCCGCGCTTGGCGCACGCGGGCCACCTGTGGCGCGCCCGCGCCCCATCCGGCTCGCCGCCTTCACCACGGGTTCTCCACAGTTGGCCCTACCGCACACGGCCACATGTGGTGGGTGCCGCGCCAAGGCCGGTCAACATGCTGCGCTCGGTGGGCTCGCCTCCACACGTCCACAGGGACAATCGCGCCCGCTGGACGGCGAAAATGGGGACGATCTCGTCCCGCGGAAGGTGTGTGGAAACACGCAGAACCCCTAGGCGGCCTACGTAGAGCGACGCGGATCTCGGCCCTCGGGACGCATGTCCTGTCACCACGGAGGGCGCCTCCCGGCCTTCCCACGAGGGGTCGCGGCAAGACGGTTGCGAAGCACGGCCGGCGGTCTTTCTGGCGCTCTGCTTTAGGCGCGATGCGCCACACCGGGTTTGAGCGGTCTTGCTCCGTCCTTAAACTGCGCGCCGAACCCAGGGGTCGAGCCCGCTGCGCGAGCGGTCGTAGCTCGAGCCCGCCGAGAGAGCCGGGGGGGTCTCTTGGACAGCGTGGCCGTCTGGAACGCGGCGCAAGCCCGCATTCGCGAGGAGCTGGGGTGGCTCCGGACCCGCCCCTGGCTCGAGGACCTCGGGCTGCGCTCCCTCGACCGGGGCCTCGCCTGGCTCGAGGCGAGCAGCGCGGCCGAGCGCAGCGCCACGCAGGAGCACCGCGAGGCGATCGAGGCCGCCCTGGGCGGCGTGCTCGGCCGGCCCGTCCACCTGCGGATCTCCCTGCGGCGGGGCCGCCGGACCCGGCCCGCGCGCAGCGCCGAGGCGCAGGCCGCCGAGGAGCCGCTGGCGCTGGAGCCCGAGCGGGTCAACGACCGCCACCAGCTCAGCGGGTTCCTGGCCGGCCCCGCCAACGAGCTCCCGCTGCGCTTCGCCCAGCAGGCCGTGGAGCGGCCGGGGGCCTGGCACCCGCTCGTGTTCTACGGGGTGAGCGGGAGCGGCAAGACCCACCTGCTCCAGGGGATCGTCAACGGCTATCGCCGGGCCTACCCCGGCCGCCGCGCCGTCTACACCTCCAGCGACCGCTTCTCGCGCCAGTTCGTCCAGGCCATGCGCCGCCGCCAGACCCGCTCCTTCCGCCGCCTGTACCGAGAGGTCGGGCTGCTCGTGATCGACGACGTGCAGGACCTCGCCGGCAAGGCGGCGAGCGAGCTGGAGCTGGTCCGCACGCTCGACACGCTCGAGCTCGGGCGCAGCCAGGCGGTCCTGGCCTGCTCCGACTCGCCCAAGCGGATCCCCGGGCTCGAGGCGGGGCTCGCGGGTCGGCTGCTGGGCGGGCAGGTGGTCGAGCTGCGCGGACCCGACTGCGAGACGCGGCACGAGATCGTCCGCGCGCGCTGCGCCAACGGGCTGCGCCTCCCGCGCGAGGTCGTCGACCTGCTCGTGAACGGCTACGACCTCGACGCGCGCGAGCTCCTCTCGGCGCTGACCCGGCTCGAGGCCTTCCAGCGGCACGTGGGCGGCGCGATCGACCTCGCCGCCGCCCGCGAGATCCTGCGCGACCTCCTGGAGGGGAAGCGCCAGCCCGCCACGATCGAGGCCCTGGCCAGCTACGTGGCGGAGGCCCTCGGGGTGGCGGTCGAGCAGCTGTGCAGCCGGAGCCGGCGCGCGGCGGTGGTGCGCGCCCGCCAGGTTTCGATCGGCCTGACTCGCGACCTGACCCCGCTCACCTTGCGCGAGGTCGGCACGTACTTCGGCGGGCGCTCGTGCGCGAGCGTCCACTTCGCGCAGGAGCGCGCCCGCGAGCTGCGCGAGCAGGACCCGCTGGTCCGCGAGCTGTGGGAGCGCGCCGGGCGGACCTTCGAGCGGCCGGCCACGCGCTGAACCGATCGTCGCCGCCGCGGCTTACCTCCCCGACCTCTCCACATGGGACCGGCCGCGTGGCCACCGCACCCGAACCTGGGACACCTGCTGTAAGCTATTGCCCTGACGAGACGTCCGGGACGGCTGGGCGCGGTGCTCCGACGCCAGCCGAGCACTCTCCCCCGGTTCTCCCCGCGCGGAGGCCCACCGTGTCCGCCACCGATCCGAGCGCCCCGATCGGACCCCGAACCCGGATCGTGGACGCCATTCGCTGGCGGGTCGGGGCCGATCGAGTCCTGCTCGAGGAGTTCGGGCTGCCCTGCTACCGGTGCGAGGCGCGGCACGTGGAGTCGCTCGCGGAGGGGGTCGCGTACTGCGGGCTCGACCCGCGGCGGGTCGCCGCGCGGCTCGACGCGCTCCCGGCCTACCCTGCAGACGAGGACCTTCCCGGATAGGCTCGGGGGCATGGCCGCCGCCCCGGGGGAGCCCCGCTCACCGTCGCGGGTCGCCGCGCCGCGCCGCACGCGCGCGCGCCGAGCGGCGCCGTGACGGCGAGCCTGCTCCTGATCGCGCTGCTCCTGGCCTGCTCGGCGTTCTTCTCGGCCAGCGAGTCGGCGCTGTTCTCGCTCAGGCGCGAGGACCGCGACTGGCTGCAGCGCCGCGGCGGCGCGGCGGCCCGCTGCGCCCTCGAGCTGCT
>CAZMSZ010000144.1:15157-17018 GCA_964569055.1 uncultured Planctomycetota bacterium
GAGCTGAGCCGGTTCGCCCTGCTGCACGGCGAGGCCGGCGCGCTCGAGCGCGACGCGAGCGAGTTCCTGGCGGCGGTGCTCGAGCTCGGGTCGCGACGGGTCCACGAGGTCATGACGCCGCGGGTGGACGTGGTGGCGTTCGACCTCGGAACGACCCGCGACGACTTCCTGGCCCTCGTCCGCGAGCACCGCGTCAGCAAGGTCCCGGTGCATCGCGGCGCGGGACTCGACACGATCGACGGCTACATCCAGAC
This sequence comes from uncultured Planctomycetota bacterium, assembly GCA_964569055.1. Lineage (GTDB taxonomy): Bacteria > Planctomycetota > J058 > J058 > J058 > JAWLGW01. The sequence continues at coordinate 15,412 of CAZMSZ010000144.1, forward strand.
GCGCGACGTGCTGCGAGAGCGCGAGCGCCCGCTGGAGGAGCTGGTCCGCCCGCTGTGGTTCGTGCCGAGCACCAAGTCGCTCGAGAGCCTGCTGCGCGAGATGATCGCGCGGCAGGAGCTGATCGCGCTGGTCGTCGGCGAGTACGGCGGCACCCACGGGGTGGTCACGCTGGAGGACGTCGTCGAGGAGATCACCGGCGAGATCACGCACGACGAGCACCCGCTCCTCCGCCAGGGCCCGACCGATCGCACCTGGATCGCGGCCGGCCGGTTCCCGCTGCGCGAGCTGGGCGAGGTCCTCGGGGTGCGCTTCGCGCCGGGGCATACCACCCTCTCGGGTTGGATCGCACACTCGCGCGGCCGGCTCCCCGAGGTGGGCGACGTGGTCTACCTGGCGGGGATCCAGTTCCGCGTCCACGCCCTCGAGGGGCGCCGGGCGCGCGACGTGGTGATCGCGCTCCCCGAGCCCGGCCGGCGCGTGCCCCTCGCCTCGCTCGACGCGGACGTCCCCGACGAGCTGACCCACAGCGGCGCGCAGCGCGCGAGCCAGCGGCTGCGCGAGTGGGCCGAGGACGCGGCCCCCGATCCCGAGGCCGAGCCGCCGACCGCGCGCCCGCACGAGAGCGCGCCATGAGCCTGCTCGCCGCGGCCCTGCTCCTGCTCGCGCTGGGCTTCCTGTTCTCGGCCCTGTTCTCGGGCGCCGAGACGGGGGCCTACACGTTCAACCGCACGCGGCACCGCCTGCGGGTCGCCGACCGGGACCGCCGCGCGCGCCTGGTCGAGCGGCTGACCCGAGACCTGACCGGGTTCGTGGTGATCTGCCTGATCGGCACCAACCTCGCGAACACGCTGGTCTCCTACGCCTCGACCGTGGCCCTCGAGCAGGTCGGGGTGAGCGCCGCCGAGCTCGTCGCCACGCTCGCGATCGGCCCGCTCCTGTTCATCGTGGGCGAGCTCGCCCCCAAGGAGCTGTACCGCCGCCATCCCGACCGCCTCCTCTACGCGACCGCCCCGGTGGTCGCGACGGCGCGCCTCCTGCTGTGGCCCGCCGTGGCCGCGCTGGCCCTGTTCACGCGTGCGCTCCGCCGCGGGCTCGAGTCCGACGCGCGCGCCGACGGCGCCGCCGAGGAGCGCCTCCGGCAGCTGATCATCGCCGGCGGCGCGGACGGCACCGTCACCGACTACCAGGCGACCCTGGCGCAGAACATCTTCTCGCTGCGCACCCGGCGCGTCCGTCACGTCATGGTGCCGCTCGGGAAGGTCCGCATGTTCGAGGCCGCCCAGGGCCTCGAGGAGGCCCGCGCCGAGGCGCGCGAGCACGGCCACGGCCGCTACCCCGTCTACCGCCACCGCCCCGAGCAGGTGGTCGGCGTGGTCGACGCGTACGAGCTCGAGTTCGACGAGCACCCGGGCGTCACGATCCGCAACTACGTCGCCCCTGCGCTCACGATCGACCCCGAGGAGAAGGTCGCCGAGGCCCTGGTCCGCCTCCGCCGCGCCCGCGCCCGCCTGGCCGTCGTCACCCGCGCCGACCGCGCCCTCGGGATCGTGACGGCCAAGGACCTCGTGGAGGAGATCACGGGCGAGCTGCAGGACCTGTAGCGAGG
>CAZMSZ010000145.1:0-224 GCA_964569055.1 uncultured Planctomycetota bacterium
TGACCGCCAAGGGCGCCAAGAGCGCCAAGGAAGAGCTGTCGCTGGCGAGGTCAGCGCCCCCCCGCCCTCCTCCTGACCCGGGCACCGAAAGGTAGACCCACCGTCTTCGACCCCGGCCAGGCCGCCTTCCTGCCTTCCAGCCCCCTCTTCTCCGCCGAAGGAGCCTTCACCCAGCGACAGCCCCAACGAGCCAAGGCCCCGGGCGCCTTCCTGCTTTCCTGCTT
>CAZMSZ010000145.1:324-16731 GCA_964569055.1 uncultured Planctomycetota bacterium
TTCCTGCTTTCCTGTCCTCTCTTCTCCGCCGAAGGAGCCTTCAACCAGCGACAGCCCCAACGAGGCAAGCCCCCGGGCCCCTTCCTGCTTTCCTGCTTTTCCTGCTTTCCTGTCCTCTCTTCTCCGCCGAAGGAGCCTTCAACCAGCGACAGCTCCAACGTGGCAAGGGCCAAGGCGCCTTCCTGCTCCAGCTCAGCAGGGGAACGCAATCGTCGACAGCAGCGCGTTCGCCGCCTGCCGCGAGTCGAGGCGGGTGTGCTGGACCACGATCGGCACGTTCGACTCGATCACGCTGGCGTAGTCGGTGTCGCGCGGGATCGGCGCCGGGTCGCGGAGGTCGTTGAACCGCAGGTGGCGGGTCCGCCGGGCCGGGATCTCGAGCAGGTACGGGCCGCTCGGCTCGCGGTCGGCGAAGTAGATCGTGATCCTCACCGCGGCCGTCTGGTCCGAGGCGTTGAGCAGGCAGGCGGTCTCGTGGCTCGTCATGGCCGGCTCGGGGCCGGTGCTGGCGGAGGGAATGTAGCCCTCGGGGATCGCCCAGCGGGTGCTTCCGATCGGGTCGCTCACACGGTCCTCCTCTAGCGCAGCACGCGCAGCACCGGGGCCTCGAACGTCGCGCGTACGCGCGCGCGCAGCGCCGCTGGGTCGTGGGCGTCGAACGCGTGGACGTAGAGGACCGGGCGCTCGCCCGAGCGGTCGACCTCCAGCGAGAGGCTCCCGGGCGTGATCGTCACCAGCGCGGCGACCAGGCTCACCTCGAGGGGGGTCCGCGCCTCGAGGGGGACCGCCACCACGCCCGGGTGAAGGCGCGGCTTGGGGGCCAGAGCCTCGCGACCGAGCGCCGCGCTGGAGCGGACCAGCTCCCAGGCGAGGAGGACGGCCAGGGCGAGGGCGGCGGGCAGGCGGCGGAGGAGCGTGCCGAGCGGACGGGGTGGGTGGAGCGGGCGGTCCCCGCGCGGCGAGAGCGCGATCACCACCGCGACCGCGCCCAGGCCGAGCACGAGGTCGGTGGCCTCGAGCCCGCCGCGGAGCGCGGTCCACACGAGCAGGAGCAGCAGCGCGCGGCGGGGGAGGCTCACCGCGCCCCCGTGCGCGAAGGGTGCGCGAGCGGCGCCCGGGTGGGCGGCTCGAGGAACGACAGGATCGGGCCGAGCAGGGGCGGGATCGCGAGGAGCGCCAGCGCCAGCAGGAGCTGACCGGCCGCGAGCGGCACCGCGCGTCGGCGCGGCGCGGGCGGGGGCGCGGGCGCCTGCGCGGGCGCGAGGAGCAGGCGCGAGATGGCGCGGAACATGGCGTACAGCCCGAGCAGCGCCGCGAGCAGCAGCGCGGCCGCGAGGGCGGCTCCCAGCGCGGGCGGGTCGGCGGCGAGGCAGGCCCGCACCAGGGCCACCTCGCCCCAGAACCCTGGGAGCGGGGGGATCCCGGCCAGCGACAGCGCCGGCGCGGCGGCCAGCGCCGCGATCGCCGGCGCCTGCGCGGCGCGGCCGCTCAGCCGCGCGAGGTCGAGGGTGCCCGCCCAGCGCGCGGTCGCCTCGGCCAGCAGGAACAGGGCCGCGATCGCGAGCGCCTCCTGGAGCATGTACAGCACCGCCGCCTGGAGCCCGGCGGGGCTGAACAGGGTCACTCCCATCGCAATGAACCCCATGTGGCTGACGAGCAGCGAGGCGAGCAGCCGGCGCAGGTCGCGCTCGGCCGCGGCCAGGAGCGCGCCGCCCACGGCCGTGGCCGCGCTCGCGGCGAGCAGCGCCGGCTGCGCCCAGCCGATGTCGGCCGCGAACGCCACGCCCCCCACGCGGAGCAGCGCGTAGGCGGCGAGCTTGGTCACCAGCGCGGCCACGAGCGCGATCAGCGCCGGCGAGGGCGCGGCGTACGAGGCGGTGAGCCAGCGGGAGAGCGGGAGCAGGGCCGCCTTGACCGCCAGCGCCACCGCCAGCCAGGCGGCGACCGCGTGCGCCAGCGGGTCGCGCCCGTTGCTCGCCAGCCGCTCGGCGAGCGCGTCGAAGTCGAGCGTGCCGGTGATCCCGAACAGGAGCGCGATCCCGCCCAGGAGCAGCAGCGAGGCCAGGATGTTCGCGGCGCCGTAGCGCAGCGCGGCCTCGAGGCGGATGCGCCCGCCCCGGAGCGCGAGCAGCCCCCACGACGCGACCAGGGTCACCTCGGTCCACACGTAGAGGTTGAACAGGTCGCCCGTGAGCAGCCCGCCCGCCACACCGGCCAGGAGGAGGAGCGCCAGCGCGTCCTCGGTCGCGGCCGAGGGGCCGCCCAGGCGCGCGCCCAGCACGGCGACGCCGATCGCCCCGGTGGCGGCCAGGAGCAGGCACGACACCCCGTCCGCCACCAGCGCGATCCCGAGCGGCGGGTCCCAGCCCCCGACCGCGACCACCACCGGCCCGCCGGCCGCGCGGACCGCCGCGAGCGCGCCGACGGCGGCCAGGGCCAGGCCCAGCGCGCCGGCGAACGCGATCGCGCGCGTGGCGCGGCGGACGAGCACGCACAGGGTCGCCGCGACGAGCGGCACGAGCACGGCCGCACTGAGCGCGACCTCGGGCCTCACGGGGCGAGCCTCCGGCGCGGCTCGGGCCCGCGCAGCCGCCCCGCGCCCCGCGCGGCGTCGGTGCCCAGCTCGTGCGCCGAGTCCTCCAGGCGACGCGCCAGCGCCAGCGCCAGGGCGAGCAGCCCGAACTCGATCACGAGCGAGGTCAGGACCAGGGCCTGCGCGAGCGGGTTGCCTGCCGGGTCGGGCGGCGGCGTCGCGCCCGTCCCGATCAGGGGCGGGTGCCGGTGCGACAGGCGGCCCATGGCGAAGATCAACAGGTTGACGCCGTTGCTGGCGAGGGTCAGCCCGAGCACCAGGCGCAGCAGCGTCCCCCCGCGCAGCAGGTAGACCCCGAACGAGATCAAGGCGGCCGCCGCGGCCGCGATCAGGACCTCCATGGGGGGCCCTCCTCGCCGGGGTCGAGCGTGCGCTCCTCCGCCGCGAGCACCGCCTCGCCGCGCTCCTCGAGCGCGAGCAAGGCCGAGACCCCGCTCCCGAGCACGGCCGCGTAGATCCCGAGGTCGAACAGGAGCGGGGTGCCGAGCTCCACGGGGCCGCCCGGGAGCTCGAGGCGGATCCAGCGCGCCTCGAGGGGCGCGCCGCCGCCGATCAGCCCGCTCGCCGCGACCAGCAGCATGAGGAGGAGGCCGCCGGCCGCGACGGCGGGCAGCCGCAGTCGGTACGCGCGGCGGGCCGCGGCCGGCCCGCGCGCCGCGGCGTCGAGCAGGATCGCGGCGGTCGCGATCAGCCCGCCCACGAACCCGCCGCCGGGGTGGTCGTGACCGCGCGCGACCAGCGAGAGCGCGAACAGGTGCAGCAGCGGCTGGAGCAGGCGCGAGGCCGAGAGGAACAGCTCGTTCACGGCGAGGGCCCCCCGCGTCGGGCGAGCGCGTGCGCGGCCAGGCCGGCCCCGAGCAGCGTCGCGACCTCTCCGATCGTGTCGAAGGCCCGGAAGTCGACCAGGATCACGTTGATCACGTTGTGCCCGTGGCCGAGCGGGACCGCGCCCCGCGAGTACGCCACGGCGAGCGAGCGGTCGAGCGGGCGCGCGAGCGCGGCGAGGGCCAGCACGAGCACCAGCGCGCCGGTGGCCGCGGCGAGCGTGGCGTCCCACACGCGGCCCGAGCGGCGGCGCGCGCCGGGGAGGTCCACCAGCACGATCGCGAACAGGACCGCGACGACCGTCTCGACCGCGACCTGCGCCAGGGCGACGTCTGGAGCGCCGCAGCGCAGGAACAGCAGCGCCATGGCGTAGCCGACGGCCCCCAGCGCGATCACGGCGCCGAACCGGCCGCGCGCCCGAGCCGCCCCGATCGCCGCCACCACCACCGCCCCGACGATCACCACGTCGAGCGGCGCGAACGGCCCCACCCGCGGCCAGCCGGACGCGCCGGCCACGAGCGCCGGCGCGCCGACGCCGAGCAGCAGACACACGGCGAGGAGCACCACCTCGCGCCGCAGCGTGACCCGCTCCCAGCGCGTCAGGAGCGCGCCCGCCGCCCGCTCGAGCCGATCGAGCGCCCGCTCGTAGAGGCGGTCGGGCAGCGCGACCGCGGCCCGGTCCGCCCAGCGGACGAGCGCCGTCCGGCGCAGGCGATCCCAGCGCGCCGCCGCGGCGACGCCGCCCACCAGCGCGACCGCCCCCAGCGCGCTCGCGCCGCTCGGGCTGGGCCACACCGGCGCCGCGTGCGTCACGGGCTCGCCGAGCACCGCGCCCGCCGCGGCGGCCAGCAGCGCGCGCCAGGCGGGCGCGGCCGCGGCGAGCACGACCAGCACGCCCAGCGCGAGCGGCGGCCCGATCAGCCACGCGCGCGCGCCGCGCGCGCGCTCCGCGCCCGCCGACGGCGGCGCCGGCCCGAGGAACGGGCGGACGGCGACGGTCCACGCGGCCGCGGCCAGCGCGACCCCGCCGAGCGCGCACACCGCCGCGAGCAGCGCCGCCTCCGGCGCGCCGAGCGCGGCCTCGTAGATCAGCTCCTTGCCCTGGAAGCCCGCCGTCGGCGGCAGGCCCGCCAGCGCGGCGCCCGCGAGCGCCGCCGCGACCGCCAGCGCCGGCGCCCGCCGGCCGAGGCCGCCGAGCCGGCGCACGTCACGCGAGCCCGTCAGGCGCTCGATCGCGCCGGAGGTCATGAACAGGGCGGCCTTGTAGAGCGCGTGCGCCGCCGCGAACCCGACGAACGCCAGCGCGCCGACCTCGCCTCCCACGCCGAGCGCGAGCGTCAGCAGGCCGAGCGTGAGCACGGTGGAGCCGGCGAGGATCCGCTTGAGGTCGATCGCCCGCAAGGTCACGGCCGCGCCCAGGAGCACGGTGCTCGCGCCGAGGACGCCGAGCCCCCACCCCCACAGCGGGAGCCCGGAGAACACGGGCGCGAGCCGCGCCAGCACGAACACCCCCGCCTTGACCATCGCGGCCGAGTGCAGGTACGCGCTGACGGGGGTCGGGGCGCGCATGGCGTTGGGCAACCAGACCTGCAACGGGGCCAGCGCCGACTTGGAGGCCGCCGCCACGAGGAGCAGCGCGAGCGCGCCGGCGCCGGGCGCGCCCTCGAGGCGGCCCCGCAGCGCGGGCAGGGCCGAGACCTGGAAGGTGCCCGTGCGCCGCTCGATCCACAGCGCGGCCACGAGCAGGCACAGCCCGCCGGCGTGCGTCAGGAGGAGCGCCTGCAGGGCGGCGCGACGCCCCTCGCGCTCTCGCTCCCAGGCGATCAGCAGCCAGGACGCGAGCGCCGTCAGCTCGAAGCAGGCGCACAGCAGCAGCAGGTCGTCGGCCAGAACCAGCCCCAGCATGGCGCCGAGGAACAGCAGCAGCGCCGCGAAGAACGGGCCCGGCCGGCGGTGGCCGCGCAGGTAGCCGCCCGAGTAGATCAGGACCGCGGCGCCCACGCCCGTCACGAGCAGCGCGAACAGGAGGCTCAGGCCGTCCAGCCGGAGGGCGAAGCGCAGGCCGAGCGCGGGGGCCCACGCCAGCGAGACCGAGGGCGCGGCCCCCTCGAGCACGGCCGGCGCGGCGCGCGCCAGCGCCAGGGTGAGGAGCGCGGCGAGCGCCCCGCTCACGGCCCCCAGCGCCCGGCTGCCCGCGCGCGAGCCGACGGCGAGCGCCGCCGCCAAGAACGGGGCGGCGAGCAGCGCCACCAGCTCCACGTCAACCTGCCTCGCCGTGACCGCCGCTTCCGCGCGAGGCGCCCCCTGCCCGCCCGGTCCGGGCGCGGTAGGCGGCGCGCGCGAGCGCCTGTCCGCCGAGCGGGCCGGTGACGAGCGTGAAGCCGAGCAGCGCGAGGGCGCGCAGCCGCGCGCTCGCGCTCGGCGCCGCCGCCACGATCGCGAGCGCGAACAGACCGGCGCCGAGGGCGCTCGCCTTCGCGAGGGCCTGCACCCGCAGGAGCGGGTCGGGGAAGCGCGTGACCCCGACCGCGCCGAGCGCGGTGAGCAGCGCCCCCAGCAGGAGCAGCAGGCGCGGGACGAGCTCGGCCGCCAGCTCAGCCACGGCGCGCCTCCTCGCGCGAGCGCGCGGCGAACGGTTGGGGCGGCCCCCCGTGCGCGCCGCTCGCGGCCGCCTCGAGCGCGCGGGCCAGCGCCACCGTGCCGAGGAACGAGATGGCGCTGATCAGCAGCGCGCCGTCGATCAGCCCCGCCTGCTGCGTCGTCACGAACCGCAGCGCCAGCGCGCCGACCACCGCGTAGGCGATCAGGTCGAGGCCCACGACCCGATCCGTCGCGCGCGGGCCGCGCAGCACGCGCACCAGCGCGAGCACGATCGTGCCCGCGATGGCGACCGCCGCGATCGTGGTGAGGGCCGTCACGCGCAAGGAGCACGCAGCGCGCGGGCCGCCTCGGCGCGCCGGTTTGCGCCGTCCAGGCGGGACGCGGGGGGCGAGCGGGCGGGGCGCGCGTGGCCCGGCGAGGACGCCCCGGACGCCTCTATCTATGAGCCCCCGCCTCGGCCACGAACGTTGGCTGGCCCCGCGGCGCGCCTCGAGCGGCCTTGAATCACCCCGGCGCGTAGCCGGCGCCGAGCACCGCGCCGTAGACGACGTGGGCGATCAGCGTGAACAGCGGGGTCTGGGTCCCGTAGTGCAGCGCCAAGAACCCGGGCGGCTGGAGCAGGCGGGTCGGGTCGGGCCCGTGGTGGTCGCCGGCCATGCGCGGGTGGACGTCGGGGAGGTGCTCGACCAGGACGGTCAGCACGAACGCCCCGTGGTAGAGGCCGAGCAGCGCGCCCAGCCCCGCGGTCGCGCGGCCGAGCTCCTCGAACACCAGCGCGTACAGCAGCGCGAACACGCAGCCCAGCACGAAGTGCAGCACGGTCCCGGCCACCAGCGCGGTGGCGCGGTGACCCGTGACGATCGAGCCCACCATGAGCGGCAGGCTCATGCGGGTCCAGCCGAGCACCTGCGACCCCGAGAGGATCGCGGTCAACGGGACCGTGGCCAGGAGCCCCCAGCCCACCGCCTCGACGTAGGCGCTCACTCGCCCACCCCGCGCGCCGAGCCGACTCGATCGCAGGCCTCGAGCCGGACCGCGGCGCTGATCAGGGCCAGGTGCGTGAACGCCTGGGGGAAGTTCCCGAGCGCGGCGCCGCTGGGCGGGTCGAGCTCCTCGGCGTACAGCCCGAGGTCGGTCGCGAGCTCGAGCAGGGCCTGCATGCGCTCGTGCGCCTCCGCGCGCAGGCCGGCCCGCGCCAGGAGCTCCACCTCCCAGAAGCAACACGCCCCGAACGCCCCCTCGGGGCCGCCGACCCCGTCGTCCCACTCGGTCGGGTAGCGCCGCAGCAGCGGCCCCTCGCCGAGGACCTCCCGGATCCGCCGCGCGGTGCCGAGCATGCGGGGGTCGTCGGGCGCGACGTAGCCGTACAGCCCGAGCAGCAGCAGGCTGGCGTCGACGTCGCGCCCGCCGAGGACGCTCACGTAGCTGCCGAGCCGCCGGTCGAAGCCGCGCGCCTCCACCTCGGCGCGGATCGCGTCGCGCTCGCGGCGCCAGCGCGGCGCCGCCCTGGCGGTGAGCGCGCCGGCCTCGACCAGCCCGAGCAGGCGCTCGAGCGCGACCCAGCACATGACCGCGGAGAGCGTGTGGCGCACGGGCGCGCTGCGCACCTCCCAGATCCCGCTGTCGGGGCACCGCCACTCCTGGCACACCCGGTCGCCGACCCGTCGCAGCATCCAGCGCTGGACGAGGTCGGGCGGCCCCTGGTGCTGCATGTGCTCGCGGGCGCTGGCGACCAGGATCCCGTGCGTGTCGAGCTGGAGCTGCGTGCGCGCCCCGTTGCCGATCCGGACCGGGCGCGAGCCGGCGTAGCCCTCGAGGTGCGCGAGCACCCGCTCGGCCGGGCAGTGGCGTCCGTAGACGTCGTACACGACCTGCAGCCGCGGGAAGGTGCGTCGCGTGGCGTGGATCACCCAGGCGTAGAACGACGCGCCCTCGTCGGGGTAGCCGAGCTCGAACAGCGCGCGCACCGCGAAGGCGGCGTCGCGCAGCCAGCAGTAGCGGTAGTCCCAGTTGCGCGCGCCGCCGAGGCGCTCGGGCAACGAGGCGGTCGGAGCCGCGACCACGGCGCCCGAGGGGGCGTAGCTCAGCAGCTTGAGCGCGAGCGCGCTCCGCTCGACCGCGGCGCGGTAGCGGCCCTGATAGCAGCAGCGCTCCGCCCAGCCGCGCCAGAACCGGACCGTCCCCTCCAGCAGCGCCTCGGCGCGCGAGCCGAGCGCGGGGAGCACGGCGGGCGCGGCCGCGTCGTAGGCGAGGGCCAGCGTGCGGCGCTCGCCGGCCCGGAGCACCAGCTCCCCGACCCAGCGCGCCTCGGGCGCGGGGCGGAGCGGCACCTCGCTGCGCACCACCAGCGCGCCGCGGTGCAGCTCGGCCAACAGCCCGAGGGGGCCGCGGTCCTCGAGCCGGACCGCGCGGCGCGCGTAGTCGGGGCGCACCGCCAGCTCCACGCGCAGGGGCACCTCGCCCTCGAGCCCGGTCACCCGGCGTACGAGCTGGCGCTGCGGCGAGAGCGCCGCCGGCTCCTCGCTGGGGTGCAGCGCCACCATGAAGTCCACCAGCTGGACCGCGCCGCCCTCGCAGGTGAACGTGGTCTCGAGCACGTTGGTCCCCGGGAGGTAGCGACGGGTCGTCTCGAAGGCGACGGCGGGGCGGAGCTCGAAGTGCCCGCCGCGCTCGCGGTCGAGGAGCCGCGCGAACAAAGAGGGGCTGTCGAAGCAAGGCCAGCACAGCCAGTCGATCGAGCCCTCGCGCGAGACGAGCGCCAGGCTGCCGCAGTCCCCGATCGCGCCGTAGTCGCCGATCGGCGGGAACGCCCGAGCCGGCGGCGCGGCGAGCTGGACGCGGGCGGACGCCGAGGCGCGCGCGCGGCTCACGGGGAGTACAGCCCGCCGATGGTCGCGCCGAACAGCGCGTGGGCCACGAGCACGACCCAGGGCGTGGCCCTCCCGTAGCCGCGCGCCAGCAGGCCGGGCGGCTCGAGCCGTCGCTCTCCGCCCGGCGGGCAGCCGGGGAGGACCATGCGGGGGTGCAGCCAGGGGAGGAGCGGCATGGCGACGACGAGCACCAGGGCCGCGTGGACGACGCCGATCGCGGCCCCCACGCCGAGCCCCGCCCAGCGGGGCGCGTCCGCCGCGGCGCCCCACCGCTCGAGCAGCAGCACGTACCCCAGGCCGAACGCGAAGCCCAGCGCGAGGTGACCGACGGCGCCGCCGGTCACCGCGTGGCCTCGGCGGTCGCTCGCCGCGGTCCCGAGCAGCAGCGACAGGCTGAGCCGCGTCCAGCCCAGGCCGTGCGCGAAGGCCAACGCCACGCTCAGCACGCCGGTCGCGACGGCGCTCCACACGAGGGCGGCGCTCCAGTCGAGCGTCACGCGGCGCTCCGAGCCGGGGCCCTCGCGCGGGTCCGAGCCGACTCGATCGCGGCCGGGCGCGCCTCGGCCGCGCTCCGACGCAGCGCGATCGCGCCGAACGCGGCCCCGACCAGCCCGAGCCCGGCGATCAGCGTGGCCTGGTGCTTGGTCGCCCACCACTGCCAGCTGAACGGCCGCGCGTCGTCGTCGAAGCGGCCGTGCGCCCCGAAGTCGCCGGCCACCGTCGTCCACAGGTTGTCGGGCCGGGTCGGGTCCTCCGGCTCGTGGGTCTGCTGCCCCTCGTAGCCGTGGCGCGCCAGGTAGCCGAGCGCGACCGAGGGCGCCAGCTTGTTGCCCCACACCGCCTTCACCGTCGGGCCGCCCACCAGGATCTCGCGGCGCTGATGGTCGATCGACCACAGGATCGCGTCGGCCGCGACCTCCGGCTGGAAGATCGGCGGCACGGGCATGGCGCGGTTGGGGAGGCGGTTGCGCAGCCACTCGAACTGCGGCGTGTTGAGCGCCGGGAGCTGGACCATGGTGAGCTGCACCGCGCTCCCGTCGTGGAGCAGCTCGGCCTGCAGCGACTCGCACAAGCCCTGGGTGGCGTGCTTGGCGGCGCAGTACGCCGACTGGAACGGGATCCCGCGGTGGGCGAGCGCCGAGCCGACCTGCACGATCTTGCCGCGGTCGCGCGGCAGCATGCGCCGCAGCGCGGCCAGGGTGCCGTGCACCGTGCCGAGGTACGTGACCTCCGTCACGCGGCGGAACTCGTCGGCCGTCATGTCGCGAATCCGGGAGAGGACCGTGACCATGGCGTTGTTGATCCACACGTCGATCGGGCCGAACAGGTCCTCCACGGCGCAGGCCGCGGCCTCGACCTGGTCCATGTCGCTCACGTCGGTCGGCACGACCAGCCCCTGGCCGCCGAGCGCGACCACCTCGCGCTGCGCTGCCTCGAGCCCCTCGCGCCCGCGCGCGAGCAGCCCGATCCGGGCGCCGCGGCGCGCGAGCGCGCGGACCGTGGCCCGGCCGACCCCGGCCGACGCGCCCGTGACCACGACGACCTGCCGCTCGCTCGCGCTCACGCTGCACCTCCCGCTCCGGGCGTGAACGAACCGCGTGCCAGCGGGCGGCTGCGGCGCAGGCGAGCCCCGCCGCGAGCGGACGCGCCCGGCCTGGCGCGCCGGTCGGGCGGAGCGAGACGGCCTCGCCCCCAGCCGTCGGCGAGGGTCGCGCCGGCGCCCGCGAACGGAGGCGGGGGGGCCTGGCACGTGTCTCGCGGAGCGTGAGCGGGACGGCCCCGCCTCGGGGTCAGGAGGAAAGCCGATGGCGACCAAGAAGAAGCCGCAGCAGAGCGCCCGCAAGACCCGCAGCCGCTCGAGCCAGGAGGAGCGCCGCAAGAGCGGGGCGAAGGCGACCACCAAGAAGGCGAGCGCGAAGAGCGCGACGGCCAGCAAGAAGAAGGCGACCCGCACCACCAAGAAGGCGAGCGCGAGCCGGACCACGATCGACCACGACGAGATCCGTCGCTGGGCCGAGGAGCGCGGCGCGGTGCCCAGCGCGGTGATCGGCACGAGCCGGAGGGGGCAGGACCCCGGGATCATCCGGCTCGACTTCCCCGGCTACTCCGGCGAGGGGAAGCTCGAGGAGATCTCGTGGGACGAGTTCTTCGAGAAGTTCGACGAGAACGGGCTGGCGCTGGTCTATCAGCAGGAGACCGCCAAGGGCGAGAGGAGCAACTTCAACAAGCTGGTCAAGCGCGATGCGGCCTGAGGCGAGCGGCGGCGCGACCCTCGCCGCCCGGCCCCGCGCGCGGCCCCGCCCGCGCGCGATCCACGGCGGCGAGGCCGTCGGCGGCGCCGCGCCGTGGAAGGGGCTCCTCGCGGGCGCCGTCGGCGGGCTGGTCGGGACCGCCGTCATGACCGGCGCCCAGCTCGCCCTGCAGCGCGTGCTCCCCGGCGGCCAGGCCGGCGGCGGCGGGCCCAACCCGACCGAGGAGGTGGCCGACGCCGTCGCGCGCGCGGTGCACCGGCGCCCGCTCGGCCCGCGCGCGCGGGCGGCCGGCGGCAACGTGGTCCACTTCGCGTTCGGGACGACCATGGGCGCGGTCTACGGCCTCGCCGCGGAGCTGCTCCCCGCCGTGACTCGCGGCGGGGGGCTCGGCTTCGGCACGGCGCTCATGATCGCCGCCGACGAGGTGGCGCTCCCGGCGCTGCGGCTGGCCCCGCCGCCGCACCGCGCGCCGCTCGCCGCCCACGCGATGGGCCTGGGCGCGCACCTGGTCTACGGCGGAGCGAGCGAAGCGGTGCGCCGCGCCGTGCGAGCTGCCCTGGCGTGATCGCCCGGCGCGCAGGTCGGCGGGTGCTGGAGCGGCTGCGCGCCTCGGCGAGCTGGGCGCGCGCCCGGGCCGGCCCCGAGCTGCGCTGGTGGCTGGTGTGCGCCGGTGTGCTCGCGACGGGCTGGGCCTTCGCCGAGCTCGCGAGCGAGGTGAGCGAGGGGAGCACCCACGGCCTCGACCAGGCCGTGCTCCGCGCGCTGCGCGACCCGGCCGACCCCTCGCTCCTGCGCGGCCCCGCCTGGCTGGCCAACGTGGCCCGCGACGTGACCTCGCTCGGGAGCTGGCCGGTGCTGCTCCTGCTCTCGCTCGCCGTGATCGGATACCTGCTGCTGGTGCGGGCCTGGGGCGCGGCCGTGCTCGTGGTCGCCGCCCTCGCGGGCGCGGGGCTGTTCTCGCAGCTGCTGAAGGACGTGTTCCAGCGCCCCCGCCCCGACCTGGTGCCGCACCTCGACGAGGTCGTGACGTACTCGTTCCCGAGCGGCCACTCCATGCTGGCGGCCTCCGTCTATCTCACGCTGGGGCTGCTGCTGGCGCGCCTGTTGGCCCGGCGACGGCTGAAGCTGTACGTGTTCGGCGTGGCGATCGCCGCGACCGGCCTGGTCGGGCTCAGCCGGGTGTTCGTGGGCGTGCACTACCCGACCGACGTGCTCGCCGGCTGGCTGGGGGGGCTGCTCTGGGCGGGCCTGTGCTGGCTCGTCGCGCTCGTCCTGCAGCGTCGCGGCACGATCTGCGAGGAGGTCGACGAGGAGCGGCTCGAGCGGCCGGCCGAGCGGCCGCGCGAACGCGCCGCCGTTTGAGGCGGAGCCGTCCGCACCCCTCCCTCGCTCGTGCGCCGTTCCCCCCGCGGCGTTGCGGAACCGCGCGCGGTCTTTGGGCGCGGTGCGCCGAGGACGCGGTCTGCGCGACGGTTGCCGCGCCGGCACGTGATGTGCCCGGGGCCCGGCGCCGCGCCAGCGCGGCGAGGAGGCTTGCAGTGATCCAGAGGGTGTCCCCCGGCGACGGCCGCACATCCAGCGGACGGGACAGGGCTCCCGCGAGCGCCCGCCGCGGCGCGGACCACCGCGCGGCGCAGCTCCGCGCGCAGCTCCTCGAGCGGTGGCAGCGCCTGCACGCCGCCGTGCAGCGCGGGATCGACAGCCTGGCCGAAGAGGAGGGCCGCTCCCGCGTGCCGGGCCTCGACGAGCTCCCCAGCGACGTCGACGGCGAGGAGCTGACCGTGCGCGTGCTCGACCGCGAGAGCCGCGCGCTCGAGCAGGTGGAGTGGGCGCTCAAGCGCCTGGACGAGGGCTGCTACGGCCAGTGCGAGCTGTGCGCCGAGCCGATCGGCGTCGCGCGCCTCGAGGCCCTGCCCCTCGCGACCACCTGCATCGAGTGCGAGCGCGAGCGCGAGCGCGAGGCCGCCCTCGACGCCTGAGCGCGTGCGCCCCCGGCGCAGGGCGGGGGCCGCTCGCCGAGCGCGGCGAGCGGCCGCGTCCTACATGGCCGCCCCGAACCAGGACGCCGCGCGGTCCAGCATGCGGTCGAGCGTGGAGCGCGCCTCCCAGGTCTCGTACGTGATCCTCCGCGACCGTCGCAGGTCGGCCTCGAACACCCGGCGCTGCTCGGCGGCCACGCTCGCGTCGAGCACGTTGATGTTGATCTCCTCGTTGAGGTGGAACGAGCGCGGGTCGAGGTTCCCCGTCCCGCCGCTCACCCACAGGTCGTCGACGACCATGACCTTGCAGTGGTACATGGTCGGCAAGAACTCGTAGATCTCCACCCCCGCCTCCAGGAGGGGCCCCCAGCGGGCGCGCGAGGCGCGCCGGACGATCGGCAAGTCGGTCTGCTCGCCGGGCACGATGACCTGCACCCGCACGCCCCGGCGAGCGCAGGCGACCAGGGCCTCGGTCGTGATCTCGTCCGGAATGAAGTACGCGTTCATGAGCAGCACGGAGCGGCGCGCCGCGGCCAGCGCCAGCAGGAAGCTGGCGCGCAGCGAGCGGCGCCCCTCGGGGGAGCTGGCGCAGGCCTGCACCAGGGTGTCGCCCGCCGGCGCCAGGCGCGGGAAGTACAGGTCTCCCTCCAGGAGGCGCCCCGTCGCGTCCAGCCAGTTCTCGGCGAACACCGCCTGGAGCTGCGCGACGACGGGGCCCTCCACCACGAACTGCGTGTCCCTCCAGCCGCCGCCCGGGCGCTCGGGGTCGTGGAGCCACTCCTGCGCGATTCCCACCCCGCCGGTGAAGGCCACCCGCCCGTCGATCACGAGCACCCGTCGGTGCGTGCGGTTGTTGGGGTCGCGGCGACCGTCCAGGAGCCCGGCCAGGATCGGGTGGAACCGCTGCAGCTCGACCCCCGCCGCTCGCAGCCGTCGCTCCGCCGCGCGGCCCATGGAGTCGCCGAAGTCGTCCACGAGCACGTGCACCCGGACGCCGCTCAGCGCCCGCTCGGCCAGCGCGTCCGCGAAGATCGAGGCCACGGGGCTGTCCCACCACACGTAGGTCTCGAGCGTGACGCTCCGGCGCGCCCGCTCGATCGCGGCGAGCATCTCCGGCACGATCTCGTCGGCGCTCACCAGCGCGCGCACGCGGTTGCCGGGGATCAGCGGCATGCCGACCAGCCCCGTCACCGAGCGGGCGAACTCGGGGTCGCCCACACCGTAGTGGACGTCGGGCAGCTCCTTGACCAGGGGGCGCGCGCAGCCGGCTGCGAGCAGCGTCAGCGCGAGGACGAGCGCACGATGCACGGAGACCTCCGGCGAGCGCGCGGGACGCGCCCGCCCCGCGCCCGGGTCATGGCGGACCGCGCGCGGGTGGCCGGCCTCCTCGCAAGCGGCGCGCCCTCGCTCGCGCGGGGCGCCTCACGTCACGGCACGCCAGCGCCGGCCAAGGTCGTGGGCTCTTCCGCGCGGAGCAGGGGACCTCGCGGCTCCTCGTCCTCCCCCTTCCAGAACCGGCTGGTGAGCTCGAGCGCGACCAGGATCAGGGGCGTCGAGAGGACGACGCCGAGCGCGCCGACCAGCGCGCCGAGCACCAGCTGACCGACGATGATCAACACGGGCGGGAGCGACACGGCCTGGGCCTGGATGAGCGGGGTGAGCACGTAGCTCTCCGCGAGCTGCGCGCCGAGGTAGACCGCCCCCGCGCCGAGCACGTACTCGGGCGCCGTGGCGGCGGTGGCCAGGACCACGATCCCGCCCGCCACCAGCGGGCCGAGGTAGGGGACGAACGCCAGCAGGCCCGAGAGCACGCCCAGCGTGAGCGCCAGCGGGACGCCCACGATCGCCAGCCCTCCCCCGATCAGCACGCCCACCGCGACCATGGCGATCAGCTGGCCGACGAGCCAGCGGCGCACGTTGTGCGCGATCTCGGCGGCCGCCGCGCGCGCCGGGGCGCGTTGCTCGGGCGGCAAGCGCGCCACGAGCCCCTCGAAGTACACCTCGGGCGAGATCGCGAAGTACAGCCCGACCAGGAATACGAACGCCAGCGAGCCGACGGCGTACAGCGCGGTCGTCGTGTAGGTGCCCAGCGCCTTGACGAGCTCGGTCACCGCGGGGAGGAGGTCGCCCGCGCTGGTCTTCTCTTCGCCCCCGCCGCCCAGCTCGCGGAGGACCGGCGTGCGCGCCAGGCGCTCCTGCGCGCGCTCGATCGTGGCCGGCAGCTCCCGGATCAGCTCGCCGACCTCGCGGCCGATCGTGGGCGCCACGAAGTAGCCGGCCAGCGCGCCGATCCCCAGGATCAGCAGCGCCACCACCCCGACCCCCAGCTTGCGGGGCACCCGCAGGAGCGTGTGCAGCGCGCGCGCCCCCGCGTCCAGCATGATCCCCAGCAGGGCGGCGCCGAACACGAGCAGGAACAGCTGCGCCGCGTACCCGAGCAGCAGGGTCAGCAGCGAGGCTCCGATGAAGATCAGCACCACCGTCCGAGCCCGCCGCCGGAACTCGCGGTCGTGCGTCAGCACCGTGCCGATCATGTCCCCTCCGATCCCGGGCGGTTGGCGCAAATCGCGCACCCGCGCGCGACGCTCCGCCCCAGGGGACCTCTCCGTCCCAGCCGACCCGACCGGGCCACCCCCGCAAGCGTGGAAATGCCCCGCCCCGCGAACTGTCCCTCACCGGCGCGGTGCACGGCGAACGAGCGGGCAGGAGATGCGGCGGAGGCTCGCGTGGAACGCGATGTGTTCGGTCTGCCATGAGACGCGACTCCTCGGCCTCGCTCGCTGAACCGCGGCGCTCCGCTCTCGCTGGGCGCCGCGCGAGGCCGGGACGGAGGACGCGCCCGAGCTGATCTCCGAGGGAAAGGGGAGCAGGTCCGTCGCGCGTCGCGGCGGACCTGCTCTTCTTGGTTTCTGGGGGGCTCCGCCCCCCAGAGTCCCCCCGGCTGTCGCTGAAGTTGCGCGCCGCCGCGGCGCCGCGGCTGTATTGGAGTGAACTTCCAGTTCTTTGCGGTCGCGCCGCGGCGCCCGAAGCGGCGCTGCTCCTTGGGGAGAAGGCGCTTTGTGATGCGAGAGGGGCTTCGGGCGAGGCGCGCGGGCTCGCTGTCGCTGGTCGCTGGTTGCCGCGCCGGTCGGATTGGCGACGCTCATTTTGGGACGGCCTTCCCAAGAGTCCCGGCTGTCTCGAAACAAGCGTCGCTGATCCGGCCACCCGGCATACGAGCGACAGCGACACCGGCCACTGGGCCCGAAGCCCCTCTCGCCCTACAGAGCGCCTTCTCGCCAGGAGCA
>CAZMSZ010000146.1:0-1501 GCA_964569055.1 uncultured Planctomycetota bacterium
GGCAGCGCCTCGTCGAGCGGGAGCTCGGGCATGCCGTTGGCCGGGAGATCCTCCTCGGGGATCGGCTCGCCCGGCAGCGGCTCCTCGACCGCGGGCGGCGGGCCGTCGCGGTCGTAGAGGTAGGCCTGCAGACGGTTCGCGTAGCGCGGCTCCTGCGAGAGGCGCACGGCCTCGGACAGCGCCTCGATCGCCGGGTCGAGCTCGCCGAGCTCGCGGTAGCACACCGCGAGCAGCTCGTAGTAGGCGGGGTTCGCCGGAGCGGCGTGCTCGACTGCGAGGCGGGCGTGCTCGAGGGCCTGCACCGGGTCGGGGAAGCCGGCGCCGTCCCTGCGCGTGCGGTAGAGGAACGCGAGGCGATAGTGCGCCTCGGCGTTGGTCTCGTCCTGCTCGAGCACCGAGGCCACGTGCGCCTGCGACTCCTCGAGGGCGCCCCGCTCCTCGGCCACGATCCCGAGCGCGAGCTGCGCCCGGACCGCCGCCTCCTCCTGCGCCGCCGCCTCCTCGAGCAGGAGCCGCGCCGCGTGCAGGTTGCGGTGCTCGGCCGGCCGCTCCCGCAAGGCCATGGCGTAGGAGATCGCCACCTCGGCCGTCGGCTCGCCGTTGGCGCGGGCCGCCTCGTAGCGCGTCTTGGCCGCCACGATCTCGGCCAGGGCGGCCAGCCGCTCGGCCGTGTCCTTGTAGGCCTGCACGTACGTCTGGGCCTGGACGTATGCCTCGCGCGCGGCCTCGTAGTCACCCATCCGCTCGCGCTGCAAGCCGCGTGCGTAGTGCTCCTCCGCCTCCACCGACCCGTCGTCGGTCGGCTCGGTAGCGTCGGCCCCGATCGGGTCCTGGTCGTCACTCGGCCGCTCGGGCGGAGCGTCGGTGCCGCCGCAGCCGATCGTCGTGGCCAGCGACAGCGCCACCATCAGCGCGAGCGGGCCTCTCAGCAGCCTAGCCATGAGCTCTCCCCTTTTTCCTTCCTGCGCGTGAACGCGCAAGCGCCTGGAAGATAGCGAGTTTGGTCGGCGCTGTCGAGTTCTTCGGGGCGGATTCTTCGGCTGTTTTTTGGGTGGGGCAGGGCTTCTCGGGGGGAGCGCCGAAGAATCTGCGGGGGCGGGGCTCGGGGGTGGGGGGCTCCTTGGGGCCAGGTGTGGGGGCTGTCGCTTGGACCGCCACGCCTCGCGGTGGGGAGGGGCAGGAGGGGCTGTCGCTTGGACGGCCACGCCTCGCGGTGGGGAGGGGCAGGAGGGGGCTGTCGCTTCGACTGCCACGCCTCGCGAGAGAGGACGATGTGTGGCTGTCGCTCTCAGGCCCACGCCTTGCCGTCAGGAGATTTCGATGGGGCGCGGCTCGGAGCGGAGCCACTCCTTGGCGTCACGAGTGTGTGCTGTCGCTCGCGGGGTTACGCCTCGCGATCAGGGGGATCGGAGGTCCCCTCAGCGGGGTGGGCGGGCTCGGAGCCGGAGCTGGAGTCGGACTCGGAGCCGGAGTCGGACTCTGGCTCGGAGTCGGATTCGGA
>CAZMSZ010000146.1:1601-5665 GCA_964569055.1 uncultured Planctomycetota bacterium
TCGGAGCCGGAGTCGGAGTCGGACTCGGATTCGGAGCCGGAGTCGGAGTCGGACTCGGAGTCGGATTCGGATTCGGACTCGGAGTCGGAGTCGGAGCCGGAGTCGGAGTCGGACTCGGAGTCGGAGTCGGAGTCGGACTCGGATTCGGAGTCGGATTCGGACTCGGATTCGGACTCGGACTCGGATTCGGAATCGGATTCGGAATCGGACTCGGATTCGGACTCGGAGTCAGAAGAATCGGACTCGGACTCGGAGTCAGAAGAATCAGCCTCGGCCTCGGGCTCGGACTCCGAATCCGCGACCTCCGCTAGCGCCAGGGCCTCCTCTTCGTCCTCGGCGTCGAGGTCTGCGTCTACGGCTTCTAGGTCGGGCTCCTCGTCCAGGCCGAGGATCTCGAAGCGGGCCCGGCGGCGCTGCTCGGCGACGCGGATCAGGCCGGCGATGCGGAGGCGGAGGCGGCGCTGGTGGGCGCTCTCCTCGGCGCGCGCGCCGAGCTCGGCGTCGGCCTCCTCGCTCGCGCGGACCTGCGCCTCCACCAGCGCCTCGCCCGCGAGGAGCTCGGCCTGCTCGGCGAGGTCCAGGGCGCCGTCGGGGTCGCTCGGCAGCAGGCGGCGCGCCTCGTCGAGCAGGCGCCGCGGCTCGGTCGGCTCGGGGGCTCGGCCGAGGACGTGCAGCCGGTGCGCCTCCTGGATCGTCTGGCCGGCGGTCAACAGGGCGTGCTGCGCGTCGCCGCGCACGCCGAGGTCGCGGATCGGCGAGCGCAGCCCGCGGGGGTCGCTCGCGGCGCGCGCCTGGGCGGCCGCGCGCACGCCGCGCTGCAGGAGCGCGAGCGCGCGGGGCAAGACCTCGGGGTTGGGCGGCTCGCCCTCGCCTCCCTCCAGCAGCACCTGCGCGCGCCGGAGCCACGTCCGCGCGGCCTCCAGGCGGGCGTTCGCCCCGACCCGCGCCAGGCTGGGCGCGGGGGGCGGCACGATCAGCTCGCGCGCTCGCCGGACCAGCGCCTCGCGCGGCGTCTCGAGCCCGCGCCAGGTCCCGCGGTCTGGCCTGCGGAGCAGGTCCTCGGTGTCGCGCGCCAGCTTCTCGAGCGCCCGCTTGAGGTTCCAGGCGCGGCGCCCCACGAGGACCTGCTCGCCGAGCCGGCCGCGCACGGCGTCGAGCTCCTGCTCGAGCACGTGCAGCTCCACCAGCAGCTCGCTCCAGTCGGGGTCGGGATCGTCCTGGGTGCTGGGTCCCGCCGCGCGCCGGGCCACGTCCTCGACCGCCGCTCGGATCGCGTCGAGGCGCCCGGCCACGGCCTCGGTCACCGCCTCGCGTTCGCGCCCGGCGAACCCGTGCACCGCCTCGGCCCGCGCCCGCAGCTCCTCGATGAGGCCGTGCACGCGCTCGCGCTCGCCGCGGAGCTGGAGCAGGCGGCTGGTGACCTGCAGGAAGGTGCGCCGGATCAGGAGCAGGCGCGTGGCCAGGCGCGGCACCCGCTGCCCCTGCGCCAGTGGCCGCTCGAGCAGCTCGATCCGCGCCGCGGCCCGGAGCAGCGCGGTCTCGAGGTCCTCCCACGCCTCGGGCCCGAACTCGCGCTGCAGGTCGCGCAGCGCGTCGCGCGCGTGACGGAGCTCCTCGCGCACCGCGCCGAGGTCGGGCCGCGCCTCGCCGCTGCCGTCCGCCAGCCCGTCCACGTCGCGGACGAGCTCGGCCGCGCGCTCGAGCTCGCGCTGCGCCTGATCGCGCGCCCCCTCGTCGATCGCGCTCGTGACGCGGTCGGTGAGGTGGTGCGCCCACGTGCGCAGCGGCTCGAGGTCCTGCTCGGGGGCGGGCAGCCGAGCAGGGCCCGCGCCGAGCCGGCGCTCGAGCTCGTCGCGCCCGCTCGCCAGCTCGAGGCACCGCGCCACCCGCTCCTCGAGGAGCTGCGCGGTGCGCTGCGCATCCTGCACGCGCTGGCTGGCGCCGACCGGGTCGCGCGGGGCGAGGAACGCCGCCTCCAGCGCCTGCTCCACGAGGTCGGCCCAGTCGTCGTCGAGCGGCGCGGTCGACTGGCGCGCCTGCAGCACCCGCTCGAGCGCGGCCTCGGCCGCCTCGAGCGTCAGCGCCGCCTCCTCGAGCAGCACCTCGCAGCTCTCCGGCCCGCGCGCCAGCCGCTCGAGCCGCTGCGCGCACTCGCGGATCTCGGTCACCGGCAGGTTGCGCCGCGGCACGGCCTCCAGGATCGCCGCCGCCTCCTCGAGGGGACGGGCGCTGTACCACACGTCCTGCGCGCTGCTGATCTCCGCGCGGGCCAGCGCCTGCTGGAGCGCGCACCACGTGCGCTGGAGCTGGTCGAGCTGTCCGCGGGCGCGGGCGAGGTGCTCGGCGGTCACCCCGCGCCAGCGGCGCGCGGGCGGCGGAGCGTCGGGCAGGAGCGCCGCCGGGATCCGCGCGGCGCGCGGCTCCTGCGCCCGCAGGTAGAGCTTGCGCAGCGCGAGCAGCTCACGCTGCAGGCCGGCCGCCTGGCGCTCGGTCGCCTCGCGCAGCGAGTCGAGCAGGAGCGCGGCGCGCGCGCGAGCGAGGTACAGGCCGCCGCCCCACAGCAGCAGGCCGAGCGAGGGGAAGCCCAACCCGAGCAGCAGCACGAGCAGCGCCCCGCGTGAGCCCTCCTCCTCGACGCGCGGCTGGGCCTGCAGCGCGCCGACCGCCTCGTCGAGCGCGGCGCGGGCCCGCTCGACCGCCGCGAGCGCGAGGTCGGGGCGACCTGCCGTCTGGCGCTGCTTCGCCTCGGTCAGGGCGCGCGCCGCCTCGTCCGCGGCGACGGCCGCGGGGCTCGGCGGCGCCTCGGGGTCTCCGCCCGGCTCGGCGGAGCCGAGCTTGACGCGCACGTCCGCCAGGCGGCGCTCCTGCGCGGTGAGCGCCTCGCGCACCCGCGCCCGGGCCGAGTCGAGCTGCGCCAGGGTCAGCTCGGCTTGAGCCACGAGCTGCGACGCGGTCCGGAACGCGGCCTCGGTCCGGTCGGGCGCGAAGCCCAGGCTGCCGAGCCCCTTGGCGAAGGCCTCGCGCGCCTCCGCGAGCGAGCGGCGCTGGGCGCGCAGGTCGAGCCCCTCGCGGGCGAGGTCGAGGGCGGCGAGCTCCACGCGCTCGAGCCGCTGCGAGATGTCCTCCGCGCGGCGGGTCAGCGCCCCCCGCTCGTCCTGATACGCCTCCTGCTCGGCGAGCTGCCGCGACTCGCGGGCGCGGTCCTCCGCCGTGAACCGGTCCGCGAGCTGCCCGACGAAGTCGCTCAGGACGCGCCCCGCCGCCGCCAGCCCCTGGCCGCGCCGGTCGGACAGGTTCGTCAGCCGCCGCCGCGCTGGGCCGACGAGCTCGCCTTCGAGCCGCTCGGGCCCGAGCGCGAGGCGGTCGCGCACCGGCGCCGGCGGGAGCACGGCGAGGTCGGCCGCGGCGAGGTCGCACACCACCAGGAACGCGCGGTCTGCCTCGAACTCCGCCGCGGTCCGCCAGGCCTCCCGGGTCTGGTGCGCGATCCGAGCGAGCGAGCGGCCGCCCGGCGCCTCGCCCAGGAGCAGCACCCGGAAGCGCCAGGCGGAGCTCCGCTCCAGCTCGGCCAGCCGCGCGCGCAGCGGCTCGAGGGCGGCGGCGTCCAGCTCGCCGGCGTAGACGCGCTGGCCGGCCACGTGGACCGGAGGGGACTCCTCGGCGCGGACCGGTGTGAGCGCGAGCAGCGCGACGCAGAGGACCCACGCGAACCGGCGGTAGCTCATGAGGCCCCCAGGGTAAGGGGGCCGCCCACCGGGAGCAACGTCGGCCCGCCCGCGCGGTCCGGAAGCGAACGAGGGCGACCGGCAGCGCCGGTCGCCCTCGCTCGAGCGGACAGAGGTCGAAGTCACCCGGACGGGCTACTCCTCCTCGCCCGCCCCCGCCGCCCGCGCGGGGCGCCGCTTGGCCTTCTTGCGGCCCTTCTTCTTGGTGGCCTTCTTCTTGGCGGCCTTCTTCTTGGTCGCCTTCTTCTTGCCACCCGCCTTCTTGGCGGCCTTCTTCTTGCCGCCCTTCTTCTTGGCGGCCTTCTTCTTGGTCGCCTTCTTCTTGCCACCCGCCTTCTT
>CAZMSZ010000146.1:5765-16592 GCA_964569055.1 uncultured Planctomycetota bacterium
CTTCTTCTTGGTCGCCTTCTTCTTGCCACCCGCCTTCTTGGCGGCCTTCTTCTTGGTGGCCTTCTTCTTGGCGGCCTTCTTCTTGGTCGCCTTCTTCTTGCCACCCGCCTTCTTGGCGGCCTTCTTCTTGCCGCCCGCCTTCTTGGCGGCCTTCTTCTTGGCGGCCTTCTTCTTGGTCGCCTTCTTCTTGGTCGCCTTCTTCTTGGCCATGCGCGGTCCCCCTTTCGGTATGAGCGCCAGTCTGTTCGAGAGACTAGCAACGCCCTCTGACCACGGCAAACCAGGCCCCTGCCGAGTGTTGTTTTCCCCCCGCTGCCGCGCCCGGCTCGGGCGCCGAGGCGGCGGGCTGGTGTCGCCTGCGGCCGGCAGTATCATCCGCGGCAAGCGAGGAGGATCCATGCAGCAGATCGGTGAGTCTCAGTTCCAGGCGTCCGTGCTCGGCGCCGGCCAGCCCGTGCTGGTCGACTTCTCCGCCACCTGGTGCGGCCCGTGCCGGATGCTCGAGCCGACCCTGAAGGACCTCGAGGCCGAGCACGGCGCCCGGGTGAAGTTCGTCAAGGTCGACATCGACGAGTCCCCCGCCGTGGCGGAGGAGTACGGGGTGACCGGGGTCCCCACGCTGGTCCTGTTCAAGGACGGGCAGGAGGCCGCCCGCCGGGTCGGCGGCGCCGCCAAGCCGGCCCTGGCCAGCTGGATCACCGAGCACGCCGGCTAGCGGCGTCGTCGCGGGCCAGCCGGGCGATGCGCCACGTGAGCTCGTGGACCGCCGGATGGTCCACGGCCACGTGGCCCGGGATCAGCGAGCTCGCGTCGACGTTGACGACGCGGGCCGGCGCCCCCGGGGCGCGCGCGTCGGGGTCCGCCAGCGCCACGTGGAGCGCGGCCGGGTCGACCGTGATCTTCCCCAGGTAGACCGAGGGGTAGCGCAGGCCGGGCGCCCGCTCGGCCCCCTCGCGTCCCATGGCGGCGGTCCCCATGGCGGGCCGGTAGGCGCGCTCGAGCACGTCGTCCTGCATGGAGTGGACGTTGGCGATCAGGCGCGCGGCGCGCGGCGCGCCGGGGAAGAAGCCGAAGCCGAGGAACCCGGCCGTGCGGTGGAGCGCGTCCACGTCGACGGCCGCCTCGAGCAACACCGCCGCGTCCGCCTGGGCGGGGTCCGCGCGGTGGAGCGTCGCCAGGACCAGGCGCGCCCCCAGGCTGTGGCCCACCAGCGTGATCGTGGCCGCCGGGAAGGCGCGTCGCAGCGCCTCCACCAGCGGCGCGACGCGCTCGCGGCCGATCACCTCGGCCGTGGCGGCCGACTCGTGGAACAGCATCCGGGCCGAGTCCCAGTGCAGGCCCACGAACGCGAGCGCCTCGGGGGCGAGCTCGTCGCGGCGGGCCGCGTCGAACAGGCCGCGGGCCACGGCGCTCGTGAACTGGCGCGCGCCGAGGTCGTCGTTGAGCCAGCCGTGGGCGATCAGCGCGATGTGCGCGGGCGCCGGGCCTCGCTCGGCGATCGCCGCCGGGATCTCGGCGGCCGGGAGGTAGCGGAACCCGACCCCGCGGTAGCGCCGCTCCCGCCGCTTGGTGACCTCGGCGCTGTCGGCGCCGAACTCCGCGGTGAAGCAGGTGGTGACGAGCGGCTCGGCCAGCGCGCGGTTCAGCTCCTCCTGCGAGACGGGCGCGAGCCGCACCAGGTAGGAGGGCGCCCGGCACCCTGACGCCGCGAGGGTGAGCGCGATCAGGAGCGAGGCCCAGCGCGCGTCCATGCGGCCCAGGGTAGACGATCGCGTGCCGAGGGGGGGCGGGCCCCTGCCTCGTGAGAGTGCCTAGATGCTCTCCAGGGCGCGCAGGATCTGGTCCTCGTCGATCTCGTCGTCGCGGACCGCCGGGAGCTCCTCGAGGCTCGGGTCCTGCAGGAAGCGGGAGGGCGCCTCGTAGCTGCGCCCGGCGCGGTCCTGCTGGTGGTTGTTGGCGCCGCGCTTCTTGCGCCGGGCGCCGGCGGCGCCGGCCGAGAGCGCCGTGGGCGTCGGGAGCGGCTCGAGCGCCGGGGCAGGCCCGGCCTCGCCGGCGGCGTCGATCGCGGCGCCGTTGCTCGGCGCGCCCTTGCGACGGCGACGCCGCCGCCTCCGCCGGGCGGGGTCCTCGGCCTCGCGCGGCTCGCCCTCGACGCGGGGCTCGTCGCGCGAGGTCGGCGCGTGCTCGGGCGCGGCCTCCGCCTCAGGGCGGGCGAGCCGCGGGCGCGCGCTGGCTCCCTCGGCCTCGGCCTCGCGCTCCTCGTGGACCGGCGCCGGCTCGCCGCTGCCGTAGCGCGCGAACAGCGCGTGCTCGCGGTCCAGGGCGTAGGCCGTGAAGAGCTGCCCGGGGTTGTACTTGTCCTCGACCTTGATCTTGCGCAGCAGCCCGGCGGCGATCGCCTCGGAGAGCAGGCGCTCGGCCCGCTCGAACGAGCGCTCGGGGAGGTCGATGCGGCGGGCCACCGTCTCGCGGATGTACTTGAAGTTGAGGTAGCGCTTGCGCCGCTCGAGCTCCTCGAGCAGCGGGACGAGCTTGGCGAGGCCCTCGAGGTCGGTCGGCTCGACCGCGGGTGTGGCGAGCACCTCGCACGAGCTGGCGGCCTCGGCGAGCTCCTCGTCGAGCGCGCCCTCGACCCCGAGCACGTGCACTTCCTTCTGCAGCCGCTCTCGCACGACCCGGATCACGCGGGCCACGACGGCGTCGCCGGTGGCGAGCACGATCTCGTTCACCTCCGGGCCGTGGTCGCGGAACAAGAACTCCACCACCTGCGCGAGCAGCTCGAGGTCGACGAGGTCGCGCAGCACCTCGCGGCGCCGTCCGCCGCCCTCGCGGCTGCGCAGCCGACGGTCGACCTGCACCCGCTCGATCCCGGCGTGCTCGGCGAAGCTCGCCTGCACCGCCTCGGGCAGGGCGCGCCAGTCGGCGATCGCCACGCAGCTCTCGATCGCGCCGCGGCGGGCGGCGACCTCCAGGAGCTGACCGGGATCGACGGGGCGATGGTGCTGCGTCCGCAGCGCCTGGTGGAGCGACTCCACGTCGACGAAGAGGGCGACCTTCTTCGCTGGCACGGCTTCTCCTCGGGGCTCGGTCGCGCCTCGCTCGAGGCCGAGCCCCCACGCGGGGGCTCGAACCGGGCTCGAGGCGGGACGGGCGGCAGCCGGCGCTCCCTCGCCGAGGACACGCGCCGACTGCGGCGCGACCGGAGCGGGCGGGGAGCAGCGCGCTGGCTGCGGCCTCGATCTTACGCCAAGGCCGCGATCGACGCGAGCGGCGAGCCCGGAGCGGTCGTCAGCCGATCCGGCCCTCGCGCCGCAGCGTGCGCTCGATCGCCTGCCACACGTGGACGGGCGGCGGGCTCGTGTCGAGCAACGCGGTCTCGATCGCCGGCGCCTCGGCGCGAGGCGACGCCTCGATCGCCTCCGCGGCGATGTCGGCGACCTCGGCCTCGTCGGCGTCATGGGCCTCGTGGGCGTCATCGGTCGCTTGGAGCTCGGGCCACAGGGGCCCCTGGTCGTATGCGGTCACGGCTCCTCCCGGGAACGTCGCCGCCGGACGCACGATAGCTCCCAGGACCCCTCCCGGGAACCGCGTCTGGCGCCTGCCCCAAACCCCCAGGGTCGGCCGGAGACGATCAGCTCACGAGGGCCTCCTCCTCCTCGAGGGCGTACGCGCCGCCCGAGACCACGTCCAGCGCCGCGCGGAACGCCTTCCGCGCGCGGTAGAGCTTGCCGCGGACCTGGTTCTCGCTCTGGCCGAGGATGTCGCCGATCTCGCGGTAGGACAGCTCCTCGACCGCCTTGAGCAGCAGCAGCGTACGCTGCTCCTCGCCGAGCTCCACCAGGGCGGCGTCGATGTGCCGCTGCAAGGCGCCTCGCAGCGCGGCCCGCTCGGGCGGCGGCGCCGCGTCGAGCCGCCCGCGCCGGAAGCGCTCCGGATCGAACCTCGCCAGGCGGTCGAGCGAGCGGCGCTTGTTCTTGCAGCTGTTCAGGCTGACCCGATACAGCCAGGTCGAGAACCGCGCCTCCCCTCGAAACCCGTCGAGCTTGCGGAACACCCGCAAGAACACCTCCTGCGTCACGTCCTCGGCGTGCTGATCGTCGCCCAAGAAGCGCCGCGCGAAGCCGAACACCTTGCCGGAGTAGCGGGCGTAGAGCTGCTGGTAGCAGCGCGCCTCACCCCGGCGACACCCCTCGATGAGGGGTGCGTCCTCGTCCACCTGCATTTTGGCCCCAACCCCTTGCTCGCTCCGCCCCCGGATCGAGCCGCTCAGGAAAACAACCCCATGGGGACCGTAGACAGCTCGGGTCGGTGCTTCAAGGCGAGCACCCGGCAGGTGGACGCTAAGCCTGAGCTGGCGGGAGGTTGCGTGAGCGGGACAGAGCGGGGCGGAGCCTCGCTCGCGCGGCAGGCTCTGCCTCGAACCTCGGACCGCGCCATCGCGAAGCAATCGTCGCCGCTGACGAGGCGCGAGGAGGGACAGCAATGCAGCGCATTGTGCCCGACGAGCAACGAAGTCAGCGGCGACGAGGGCGAGCGAGGGCGCGGTCCGAGGTTCGAGGCAGAGCCTAATCCGCCTCGAAGATCACGTGCTCCTGCCCGTCGATCACGACCACGATCCGGCTGCAGGAGCGGCGCAGGGGGATCAGCTTGGCGAGCGCGAGGTCCCAGTCGCGCAGCGGCGCGCCGTTGCGGCTCGCGCGCGCCTGCGGGCCCGAGCGGGCCGGGGGGCCGCCGCGCGCGGGGCCGCGCGGCGCGGGCAGCGGACGCGGACCGGCGGCCGGGCGCGGGGCGCGGGTCGGCGCGGGCGCGCGGCGGATCGCGCCCGAGGGCGAGGGCGGCCGCCGGGTCATGTGCATGGTGCGGCGGGGGGCCGCGGGCGCCTCGACGATCAGCCCCGCGCTGTCGGCCGGCGGGGCGGCGGCCCGCTCGAGCGAGCCCGCGCTCACCGAGGCCCCGCGCATGACGGCGCCCGAGAAGTCCGCCTGGGTCAGGTTCGCGCCGCGCAGGTCGGCCTCGATCAGGTTCGCCTGGGCGAAGTAGGCGTCGTGGCACGAGGCGCCGGTGAGCACCGCGCCCGAGAGGTCGGCGTTGTCGAGCATCGCTCCGGCGAGGTTGGCGCCCTTGAGGAGGGAGCCGGTGAGGGACGTGCCCGAGAGGTAGGCCTCGCTGAGGTCGACCGCCTCGAGGATCGCGCCATCGAGCCGCGCGTCGCGGATGTCGGCCTTGCGCATGCGCGCGCCGCTCAAGAAGGCGCCCGAGAGGTCGACCGCGTACAGGTTCACCTCCTCGAGATGGGCGCCCTCGAGGGGGGCGTAGCGCAAGTCGAGCCCGTCGGGGACCTCCTGGGTCCCGTCGAGCCCCTCCAGGATGGCCGGGAGGTTGAGGCCACCTTCCTCGTGGAGGTCGCGCAAGACGCGCTGGAGCACGTCTCGGCCCTGCGGGGCGACCCACCGCGTCTCGAGTTGCTCGGGCGTCACGCCCCGAGCATAGGATCCCGTGATTGGCCGCACAACCCGGTACGCGTGCGGCCTGCGATCCGTCCGCTGGCGCTCACGGGGCGGGGAATTCGGCCCGCCTACTGGTCGCGGGGCTCGGGCATGGCCGTGAAGTGGATCGGCCGCTCCCGCTGCTGACCGAACAGCTTGAGGATCGCGTGGTGGAGCGCGAAGTGCCCCTCGGAGCGCTCGCGCCCGTCGAGCTCGATCCGGTGGACCTCGCCCCGCGGCGAGATCCGGCCGACCAGCGCGAACGTGTCGTCGTAGACCCAGTGGAGCTCGCCGTACTCGAGCGGCTGGGTCTTCAGGTAGCCCAGGAGCGTGCTCTTGGGCGGGTCGCCCAGCTCGAGCTGGCGCCAGAGCACGCCCGCTCGCGCGTCGGTCGCGCTCGGGTCGGAGCTGCTCACGGTGCGGACGCGGGGGTGCCGGTCGGGGTGGCCCGAGTGGGTGTCGAGGCAGCCGGCCAGGGCGGCCGAGGCGACGAGGGCGAGCGCGAGGCGACGCATGAGGCTCCTCCCGCGGCTGGGGGCGCACCAAGGTAACCCGCCGAGGGCCACCGGCGCGTCACGGTCGGTGCGCGTGGACGGCGCGCGGGGCGGGGCCGTATCCTTGCGGGCGCCTGCCGCGCGCGGGGGAGGGCGCCGTGAACGAGCCGACGACCGACGGGAGCGCGCGCAGCCGCCGGATCCCCGTGTCGAGCGGGGAGCAGGCCGAGCTGCGCGGGCTCGAGCGCCTGCTGCGCCTGATGTCGAAGTACTCGGCCTCCGACCTGCACCTCAAGGTCGGCAACCCGCCGATCCTGCGCGTGCAGGGCAAGATCCGCTACTTCGACGCCGAGAGCCTCGACGGGCCCGCGATCGAGGAGATGCTGGTCGAGATCCTGACCGCCTCCCAGCGGGAGACCTTCAACCGCGGCGGGGACCTCGACTTCGCCTACTCGATCCCCAAGGTGGGTCGCTACCGGATCAACGCCTTCCGCCAGCGCGGCTCGGTCTCGCTCGCGATCCGGCGGGTCAACACCGACGTCCCCACCTTCGAGGAGCTGAACCTGCGCGTCGACGCCATGCGCTGGCTCGCCGCCCAGCGGCAGGGGCTGGTGATCGTGGCCGGGGTCACCGGCAGCGGCAAGTCGACGACGCTCGCCTCGACGATCGAGTACATCAACACCGAGCGCCGCTGCCACATCATCACGATCGAGGACCCGATCGAGTACCTGTACCGCGACAAGAAGGCGTTCGTGAACCAGCGGGAGGTCGGGATCGACGTCCCCTCCTTCGCGGCCGCCCTGCGCAGCGTCGTGCGCCAGGACCCCGACGTGATCCTGATCGGCGAGATGCGCGACCGCGAGACGTTCGAGACCGGGCTGACCGCGGCCGAGACGGGCCACCTCGTGTTCGGGACCCTGCACAGCTCGACCGTGTCGCAGACGATCGGGCGGATCATCGACATGTTCCCGCCCGACCGCGAGCGCCAGCTGCGGCAGTCGCTCGCCTTCAGCCTCAAGGGGATCATCTGCCAGAAGATCCTCCCCGCCTCCAAGGAGGGGGTCGGCCTGGTCCCGGTGCAGGAGATCCTGATCGCGACCCCCACGGTGCAGAAGCTGATCCTCGACGCCGAGGACAAGAAGCTCGAGGGGGTGGTGCGCGGCGGGCGGGAGGACGGCATGCAGGACTTCAACCAGGGCCTGCTCGACCTCGTGGCGCGCGGCCTGATCAGCGAGAAGACCGCGCTCGAGGCCTCCAACAACCCCGAGCAGCTCCAGATGAACCTCAAGGGGATCTTCCTGGGCGACGACCGCAAGATCGTCCGCTAGTGCCGCGCGGGCGAAGTCCCTTGGAGTAGACGGGCGTACGCCGACGTGCCGCTCGCGCCCGCCAAACGGGTCCGATGCCGTGGCGTTTCGGCGGTACGGGACTTCGCCCGCGCGGCACCTGGGGCGGCTCGGCCGAAGCCGAGCGTCCGCTCCGGCCAGTGCTTAGTTGGTTATTTAGTTAGAGAAGGGAAGTGGCGCCGACCGGGAGGCGAGCAGGCGCGAGTGCAGCGCGAGCAGGCTCAGGACCACGGACGCCGCGGAAGGGCGCGCCCACGGGATCGCGGGCAGCGCAGCGGAGGCGTACGAGGCGACGGCACCATGCGCCGCGGTCACGCACATGCGCGATGCCGAACGCCACAGCGAAGGCGAGCGGCCCTCGCTGGCGCGAGAGCCGCCCGCCGGATGCCAGGTTGGCCGGCCAGGGCGCCTGCGGATGGCGAGCGGGCAGCCCCCGCTATTCCAAGTCACGCTTGAAGGTGAGCCACTCCACCAGGCGGCGGCGCTCGGCGGGCCGGCGCCACACGAACCACCACAGGGTGAGCGTCGCGGTCGGCAGCGCGATCGTGTAGAGCAGCACCAGGAAGCCGACCGTCCCCACCTGCCAGCCGAGCCCGTCGGCGATCCGGACCATGTCGTTGTCGCCCGCGATCGCGATGGACTCGTAGATCGCGCGGATCGCGTTGATGTCGAACGCGACCCCCGCCCACAGCATGAGGTTGGAGATCACGAGCAGCCAGGCCAGCGTGGCATAGATCGGCCGCTCGAGCTCCTGCGCGAACCCTCCCGTCAGCGCGCGCCACATGAACACGACGGCGAACACGACCTCGGTCCCGTGGCCCGCGAAGGACATCAGGTGCCGATGGAGCGAGCTGACGGCGAGGAAGGGGTAGAGCAGCGCGATCGCAGCGAGCGCGGCCGCGACCGGACGCGTCGTCCGGAAGCGCCAGACCCCGTACGCGAGCAGCGCCCACACGGCCACCGCGATCAGCGGCTGCCGCGGGTAGTGCAGCGTGACCCCGCGGGCGCTCGGGATCGAGGGATAGCCGAAGAACCAGCCGGCGAACGTGTGACCGCTCTCGTGGAACAGCAGCCCAGCGCCCTCGCTGAAGATCCGCCCGAACCCGCAGCAGGCGAACATCACCACGAGCGCCGCCCCGAACCCGAAGGCCAGATAGCCGAGCCCGCGCTGGATCGCCAGCCCGCCGACCCTCAGCGGCTCCTCTTCGGGTTCGTCCGGCTCCCCGGCCTCCGGCAGCGCGCGCGGCGCCACCCCCACGATCACGCGCCGCGGCGGCGGCTCGCTCGCTGCGAGCGGGGTGTCGCACGACTCGCAGGCGGCGACGCCCGCCGGGTTCGGATAGCCGCAGCTCGGGCAGGTCACCCGCGCGATCATAGCCCGCCGACCAGGCGCTCGGACGCGCCGCGCCTGCTTCGGATCACGCGCGCAGGTCGTCGCCCTCGGCGACCCGGCCCTCCCAGGTCGGGTCGAGCGCCCGCGCGACCAGCCCGCGCGCCAGCGTGGCGGCGTCGGTGGAGCGGTAGCGGGCCCGCAGCCCGCGCGCGCCGAGGGCGCCGGCCAGGCCGAGCAGGGCGTCGCCGACCGCGGCCCCCACCCGCTCGCCGGGGCGGGTCTGGTCGCGGTCGGGGCCCGTAATGAACGAGGGCCGCGCGATCGTGAACGGGAGGCCGCTCGCGCGCAGCTCCGCCTCGAGCTTGGCGCGGGCGCGGAGGTACGGCGTCTTGCTCGAGGGCTGCACGCCCATGGACGAGAGGTAGACGAAGCGCGGGCGAGCGCCCGAGGCGAGCGTGGCGCGCAGGAGCAGCGCGGACAGCCCGTAGTCGATCCGCTCGTAGGGGTCGCCCAGGCCCTCGCGCCGGGCGCGGCGGGCGGTGGTGCCGAGCAGCGCGAACACGCTGGTGGGCGCGAGCGCGCGCAGGCGCTCGGCGAGCGCCGCCTCGTCCCAGGGGGTCGCGTCGACCTCGGCCCCGAGCGCCTCGAACCGCTCGCGCCACGTCGCGAGCTGGGGCGAGTCGGGGCGCACGTGCGCCACCGCGCGCAGGCCGCGGCCGC
This sequence comes from uncultured Planctomycetota bacterium, assembly GCA_964569055.1. Taxonomy (GTDB): domain Bacteria; phylum Planctomycetota; class J058; order J058; family J058; genus JAWLGW01. The sequence continues at coordinate 15,145 of CAZMSZ010000146.1, forward strand.
GGAGCTCGGCCACGACCGCGCGCCCCGTGTAGCCCGTGGCGCCGGCGACGAAGGCGGTCATGCCGGCATGATACGGGCGCGCTCAGCTGCGCTGCTCGGTCGACGCGCGGGTCGCTTCCAGCTCTTGCTGCCGCTGGTTAGCGCGGCCGCCTCGACGCCGGGCGGGCAAGGGCAGGGGCAGGGGGCTGGGCGCGCTCAGTCGATCTCGACGTAGACGCTCAGGACGGCGCCGTCCTGCTTGGCCACCTCCACCTCGGTGTAGAGCTCGTACGGCCCCTGCCCGACGAACAGGTAGCGGTCGGCGAGGCGGTGGACCTCGGTCTCGCCGCGCGCGAGGTCGGCGAAGCGCGCGAGGTCGTCCTCGACCCCGTCGGCGACCAGCTCCGGCCACGTGCTCGGGAGCAGCTCGCGCCAGTCGTCGTCGTGCATGCGCTCGCGCCGGAGGTGCTCGGCGAGCCCCGCGCGGGCGCGCTCGACGGCGCGGGCGGCGTCGAGCGCGCCGGCCGGGTCGCGTCCGAGCGTGAACGCGATCCGGAGCGTGTCCCCGTCGCGGCGGATCGAGCGGACCTGACCGTGGTACCCCGCGGGCACGCGGCGCGACAGGTCGCGGAGCGTGAACGCGCCCGAGCCGTCGGCCACCAGCTCGAGCGCGTGGCCGTCGAAGGCGAGCGTGCCCCGGGCGCGGCGCCCCAGCAGGGCCGCGGCGCCGCTCGAGTCGCTGCTCAGCACCCACACCTCGCCGGCGCGCTCGAGCCGGGCGCCGGGGTGGTCGCTGGTGAACGCGAGCTCGAGCCGGCGCGCGCCCACGCTCTCGAGCGACCACCAGGGCCGCGCCGGGTCGCGCCGGGTCAGGTTCAGGATCCGCTCGTGGAGCGAGCGCCCGTCCGGCCGCAGCCGGTAGCGCGCGAGCAACAGGTCGCGCGGCGCGCCGGGGCCGGCCAGCGCGCCGACCAGCCCGGCCGCCACCGCCGGGCGGAACACCACGTCGAGCGTGCGCGCCCCCCGCCGCACCACCACCTCGGCGCGCCACACCGAGGGAGCGCCGCCGGCGGCGAGGACCTCGGGACCTCCGGCGCGCACGACGCTCAGCGCGCCGCTGGCGGTCGTGGCGACGCGCACCACGGCCGAGGTCCGCTCGCCGCGCGAGGTGCGGCCGAACAGCTCGAACGCGCCGGCCAGCGGGTCCTGCGCGCGCGCGGCGGGGGCGAGCGCGAGCAGGGCGAACAGGAGCGACGGAACGAACGCGCGGTTCACGGGTGAGCTCCGGTTGGAGCGACGCCAAGCACGCGGCCGGCCGAAGCTCAGGGCAGCTCCGAGCGCGACTTGGCGCGCCGCCCGCGGTTCGTGCCAGCGCGGTTCGGCGCGACCGTCGGCTGTACCCGACGCCGCGCTGGCCCGGATTTTGCACGACGAAGTCGTGCGGAAGCCGGGCTAGCCGGGCCCGAAGG
>CAZMSZ010000147.1:0-6925 GCA_964569055.1 uncultured Planctomycetota bacterium
GCGCGCCCGCAGCCGGCGCGCCCGCAGCCCCCGGTGAGCGTCGCAGCGCGCATTCCACCCGGGCCGCTGGCGGCCTCGTTCGAGCGGCTCCACACCGCGGAGCTCGCCGAGGTCCCCGCGCTCCTGGCCGAGCTGCGCGTTGCGGAGGGGGTGGTCGAGGCGGCCGAGCTCGCGCTCGACAGCGACGAGGAGGTGTATCGGCTGCGCGTCCACCGGCTGCTGCTGCTGGCCGGCGACGAGGAGGCCCGCCGCGCGCGGATCGAGGCCTCCCTCGCCAAGGACTCGGGCGGGACGCTGCTCCAGACGGTGCTCGCCGCGATCGAGCTGGATCCCGAGGGGCTGCGCCGCCCGCTGCAGCAGCTCTCGTTCGACGGGCGCGGCGCGGTCGCGCGCGCCCTGGCCGACGCGCTCCTCGACGGGCGCGCGCCGGGGCCCAACCTGCTCCGCCCGCTGGCGGAGGCGCTCGAGGTGGCGCCGGCCGACACCCGCGTGGTGCTGGGCCCCCTCCTGCTCGACGCCGGCGACAGCGGCCGGTTCGCCGACGCGCTGAGCGCGCTCGAGCACCCCGACCCGCTGGTGCAGCAGGTGGCGCGCGGCGCCCTCGCCCGCGCCTCGGCGGGGCTGGGGCCGAGCGACGGCGACGCCGCCGCCTGGCGCGCCTGGCACGACGAGCTCTCCGGCGCGCTCGCCGAGCTGACCGTCGCCTGCGCCGCGCCCGGGCGCGGGGGCCCGAGCCCTCGCGACCAGGCCCGCGCCAAGGCGGCCCTGGTCGGGCGCGACGCGAGCGCGCTCCCCGCGATCGCCGTGTTCCTGCGCGACCAGCGCGCCCGCACTCCCGAGGCGGGCGCCGCGATCGGCGACGTGATCGCCCGCTGCGCCGGCCCGCAGGACGTGCCCGGCCTGGAGCGAATCCTGACCGCGCTCGACCCGGGCTCGTCCGAGGCGGGGGCGCCGGTGCTGGTGGGGGCGCTCCTGGCTGCCGACGCCGCGGTCGCGCGCCCCGTGGTCGCCGCGCTCCTCGGCATGCGCCCGCCGCCGCTCGCCACGCTGGCGAGCACCATGCCCGACCTCGTCCAGCCGGCCCCCGCGGAGGCCGTCGCCCCCCTGATCGAGTACGCGCAGAGCGTCTCTGGGGCCGCGCGCGAGCACGCCTGGAACGTCGCCGCCTCGCTCCGCGCGCCGCAGCTCGTGGCGATGGCGCGCTCGAACGACGCCACGCTCGGGGGCGCGCGCCGGACCGTCATGCAGCGCCTCGGCTCCGACGCGATCGAGGAGGCGCTGCTCGAGGTCCTCGACGGCGGCGAGCCGGTCGCCGACGTGCGAGGCCCCGACGGCGCGCTGACGCTCCTGGGCGAGGTCGGGACCTCGGCCGAGGCGTTGCCCAAGCTGCTGCGGCGGCTCGACGAGCACCCCTCGTATGCGCTGCTGAACACGCTGCGCAAGCTGGCGGGGCCCGGCGACGAGCGCCGGCTCAAGAAGGCGCTCGAGTCGGACGAGACGGTCGCGCGGGAGGCCTGCGAGCTGCTCGAGGAGCTCGGCACCCCCGCGGCGATCGCGGCGCTGGCGCGGGTCGCCAAGGGCGGCCAGGGCGCCCTGGCCGAGCGGGCGCAGCGCGCGCTGCTCGCCCTCGGCGACCCCTCCGCGCGCGAGCTGGCGCGCGCGCCGTTCGAGCGGCTGCTCGAGCTCGCCAAGGAGGGCAGGCGCGCCTCGGTGGTCCCGAGCGCCAACGAGGTCCGCGCGCTCGGGCGCTGCGGGCGCGAGCGCGACGCGAAGCTGCTGCTCGACATCATGAGCGACTACGTCGACGCGCGGGGGCGCGGCGTGGGCGGCTGGTTCCTGAGCGAGCTGATCCTGGCCGTCGGCGAGCTGCGCGCGCGCGACGCCGCGCCGCGCCTGGTGGGCTACGTGTTCCGCGGCCACGAGCAGCGGGTCCCGGCGGCGATCGCGCTGGCGTTGATCGGCGCGGAGGAGCAGCACGAGCGGATCGCGGGGGTCGCCCTCGGGGAGGGCGCGGGCCCCCGCGGCGACGAGGAGGAGGCGACGCTCGTGGCGGCGCAAGCGTTCCTGGTGGGCGAGCGGGCGCGCGACACGGCCCGCGCGTTCCTGCCGGTCATGGAGCGGCGGGGCGACGGCGTGGCGCCCACCGCGATCGCGTACGCCCTGACGCTCGCCGGCGACGGCGCCGGCCTCGAGCAGCTCGCCGCCGGCGAGGCGGGCCTGCGCGCGGCGGTGGCGCGCGGGATCGCCTGGGCGGCGGCCTCGCGCGAGGTGCCCACCCCGGCCGTGCTCGCGGACCTCCGGCTCGACCCCGACCCGGTGGTGCGCGCGGAGGCCGCCGTCGCGGCGGCTTACCTGAAGGCCGAGGGCGCCGCCCGCGACGTGGCGCTGGCGCTGGTGACCGCCGGCGACGAGCGCGCGGGGGCCGACTCGCGCTACGCGAGCTCCTCCCTGGCGCGCCTCGCGAACGTCGGGCGGATCACCACGCTGCGCGCCGCGCTGTGGGACGGCTACCGCGTCGTGGCCAAGGACGGCATGGCCTACCGCTCGGGCCTGGGCGGCGGCCGCATCCGCGAGGTCGAGCGGGGCATGCGTCGGCGCTGAGCGAGCGCCCCGCGCCCGCGCGGCGCCCGCGCGCCACGCCTCCGCCCGCCAGGGCATCGGCGCCATCGGATAGGATCCGCCGCTCGGAGGCGCGCGGTGCGGCTGAATCGCTATCTGAAGGAGGAGAACATCGAGCTCGACTTCCGTCCGCTCGAGGGGACCGCGTTCGACCCCGACCGGGAGGAGCACGACCCCGAGGGCGCGACCGACGAGGAGGGCGAGCTCACGGGGGGCGCTCGCTTCAAGCGCAAGGTCGTGATCATCGAGAAGCTGGTCGACCTGCTCGTCCCGAGCGGCAAGATCACCAACCCGCGCAAGTGCCTGACGGACCTCCGCAACCGCGAGGCGAAGGCGACCACCGGCTTCGGGCTGGGCATCGCCATGCCGCACGTGCGGACCCCCCAAGCCAAGGACTTCGCGCTCGGCGTCGCGATCGCGCCCGAGCCGGGCCTCGACTTCGAGGCGATCGACGAGCAGCCGGTCCGGATCTTCTTCCCCATGGTCGCCCCGCCCTACAGCGACAAGTACTACCGCAAGGTGGAGAAGGCCCTCGCCGCGGCGTTCCTCGACGAGGATGAGGAGGGCTACGGCCTGCGGCAGCGCCTGCTCGAGGCGGAGTCGGCGGGCGAGGTGATCATGGCGTTGCGGGAGGTGATCGATCGGGCGTGAGAGAAGGCAGGAAGACGGAAGACAACACGGAACATCGCGAAGGCAGGGAAGACAACACGGAATATCAATAACAATAACAATCCGAATATCAATGGCTGTCGCGTGTGCGTGGAGCGCCTTGCGATAGGCTGCGGACGAAGTCGCGCAATGGCTGTCGCGGGGGGCGGAGCGCCTTCCGAAGACGGCGGGCGGATATCACGCACACGAGCGCGACAGCCGCCCACGTGCAAGGCGCTCCCCCCACCAGCGCGACAGCCGCCCACTTACAAGGTGCTCCCCCGAGCGCGACAGCCGCCCACTTACAGGGCGCTCCCCCGAGGAGCGCGACAGCCGCCCACGTGCAAGGCGCTCCCCCAAGCGCGACAGCCGCCCACGCGCAAGGCGCTCCCCCGAGCGCGACAGCCATTGATATTCGGATTGTTATTCTCTGTTGATATTCCGTGTTGTCTTCGGCCTCTCCCACACACGCGCGTGCCACCGCCCCTCGCCCCGCCCCCGCGCCCCCGCGCGTCTCGACATCCCTCCCTCCTCGCTAGAGTGTCCTCGTGCTGCGGACCCTCGACCGCTACGTGTTGCGTCGCCTGCTCGGGTCGCTCGTGCCGACCTGCCTGGGGCTGGGGTTCTTGTTCTTCGTCGGCGCCGGGTTCCGCCTGCTGCGCGACCACGACCTCTCGCTGCAGCAGGTGCTCCTGGCGATCCCCTGGGTCGTCCCGTTCCTCCTGCCCTACCTCGTGCCGGTCGCGCTCGTGATCACGGTCACCCTGGTCTACGGGCGCATGGTGGCCGACAACGAGGTGCTCGCGTTCGGCAGCCTGGGGATCCCCGGGCGCGCGCTCGCCTGGCCGGCGATCGCGATCGCGGCGACGCTCTCGCTCGGCACGACCTGGGTCACCGCGCAGCTCGTCCCCTTCTGCCACCGCATGCAGAAGGAGGCGACCCGGGCCGTGTTCGAGCAGCTGTTCGACCTCGGCGAAGGCGAGCACCTGACGCTCTCCTTTCCGCGTCAGCACCTCTCGCTCTACGTGCGCCGCTACGCCCCCGGCGCGCTCGAGGGGGTGGTGGTGCACGTCGACCGCGAGGTGGGGCGGAGCGGGCGGCGCGTCCCCATGCAGCTGGTGGCCGAGCGGGGCCGGGTCGCCGAGGAGTCGCGGACGCGGGAGCTGGTGCTGGTGCTGAGCGGGGTGACCGCCACGATCCTGCCCGACCCCGAGGCCCTCGCCGCCCTGGGCGCCCCGGGCGGGGAGGCCTCCCGCGCGCCCGGTCCGATCCGGATCCACCTCGACCAGTACGTGCAGTCGTTCGAGCTGGGCGAGCGGCGGCGCTACAAGGTGTTCGACCACACCACGGCCGAGCTGCGCCGGCAGGCGGACGCGGCGGCCCGGCGCGAGGCGCTCGCGGTCGCGGCGGGCGGCCTGGCCGCGGTGTGGGAGGGCACCCACGACAGGCGGCTGGAGGCCGAGGTCGAGCTGGCCATGCGGGCCATGCTCTCGCTCGCGCCGCTGCTGGTGACCTTGCTGGTGCTCCCGATCACGCTGCTGGTCAAGGCGCGCAGCCCCCTGGTCGCGTTCGCCGCGGGGCTCGCGGCCACGCTCGCGCTGTTCTTCACCCCGCTCCTGGTGGGGAGCTCGCTCGCGAGCGCGAGCGACAGCGCGGCGGGCATCTACGTGACGCTCGCGACGACGCTGGGCGGGGCGGCGCTGGCCGCCTGGGCCGCCGCGCGGCGCGGGTAGGATACGCCGGTGCACGAGGTGGCGGTCTTCGAGCGGCGCGGTCGGCTCCGCCTGGGCGCGGTGCAGGGGGGCGGCGCGAAGAACGTCGGCCTCGTCGACGAGCGGGGGGCCGCGGTCAAGATCCCGCGCGACCGGCTGCTCAAGCGGCTGCGCGCCACGGTGCCGCCGGCCGACCCGCGCGCGGTCGGCGCGCGGCTGCGGGCGCTCCGCGCCGAGCTCGCCGGGCGCCGCTCGCCCCCCGACCTCGAGCTGCTGTGGAGCTGCCTCGAGGACGGGCGCGGCTACGCGCTCGACGAGGTGGCCACGCTCGTCTACGGCGCGGCCGGGGACGAGGAGACCGCCGCGCTCCTCTCCGCGCTGGTCGTGGACGAGGAGGGCCGGGTGCACCCGGCGTTCCGGATGGCGCACGGCCGGCTGGAGCGGGTCGACGCCGAGACCCGGGCCAAGGTGCTCGAGCGGGCCGCGCGCGAGGAGCAGGAGCGGCGCGAGCACGCGGCCGCGATCGGCTGGCTCGCCGAGGCCGCGCCCGGGGCGACGCCGCCTCCCGACGTCGCCCCGCAGCTCGAGGCGCTCCGCCGCTACGCGCTCGAGGGGGAGCGGGCGCCAGACGCCAAGGCGGCGCGGCGCCTGGCCCGCAAGCTCGGGCTCGCCACGCCCGACGCGCTCCTGGCCGACCTCGAGCGGCGCGGCCTGGTCGCGCGCGACGTCAACGAGCTCCCGGCGCGAGCGGGGCTGCCGGTCGAGTTCGGCGCCGACGCGCGCCGAGAGGCCGAGGCGCTCCTGGCGGCGGCGCCCGCGCCCGAGGGCGAGGACCTGCGCCACCTCCCGACGGTCGCGGTGGACGACGTCGGCACCTTCGAGGTGGACGACGCGCTCTCGGCCTGGGAGCAGGACGGCGCGCTCCACGTCGCGATCCACATCTGCCGGCTCGACCTCGTGCCGGCTGGCGGCGCGCTCGACCGCGAGGCGCGCCGGCGCGGGACCTCGGTCTACTTCCCGGGCGAGACGGTCCCCATGTTCCCCGCCCCGCTCGTGACCGGGCTGCTGAGCCTCGAGGAGGGGCAGGACCGGCGCGCCCTGTCGCTGGTGGGCCGGATCGAGGGCGACACGCTGGCGGAGTATCGGTTCGTGCGCTCGGTCGTGCGGGTCGAGCGACACCTCGACTACGCGGCGGGCGCGGCGGCCGACCCGATCGCGCGGCTCGAGCCGTTCGCCCGGGCCCTGCGCGAGGCTCGCCGCGCGCGCGGCGCCACGGTCTACTCGCTCCCGCACCTCAAGCTCGAGCTCGACCCGGCCGGCGAGCCGCGCCCCGCGCGGGTCGAGACCGACGCGCCGGCGCACGCGGTGGTCTCGGAGCTGATGATCCTCTACAACTCGCGCCTGGGCGAGGAGCTGGCCCGCGCCGGCGCGCCCGCCTACTACCGCACGCAGCCGCTCGACCCGCTGGCGCGCGACGCGCCCCAGCTCGACCCCCACGACCCGCTCTATCCGCTGCAGGTGCGCCGGACCCTGCGCCCGACCGTGATCGCGACCGAGCCGGGCCCGCAGCGCTCCATGGGGCTCGAGCACTACGTGCAGGCGACCTCGCCCCTGCGCCGCATGCCCGACCTGATCGCGCAGCGTCAGCTCCTCGCGCTGCTCGACGGCGCGCCGCTCCCCTATGACCGCGCCGCCCTGGCAGCGCTCCTCCCCGACCTCGAGGTGGCCGCCCGGCGGGCCCGCACCCTCGAGGAGGAGCGGCGCCGCTACTTCGTGTGCCGCTGGCTGGCCGGAGTGAGCGAGCTGCCCGCGATCGTGAGCCGCCGGCGCCCCATGCTCTACGTCCCCGAGCTCGACCGCGAGCTCCCCTGCGCCACGCCGGTCCACGGCGGCGTCCCCCCGGTCGGGACCGCGGTGCGCGCCCGGGTGCGCAAGGTGGAGCCCCG
>CAZMSZ010000147.1:7025-16473 GCA_964569055.1 uncultured Planctomycetota bacterium
TCAGCTCCCCCGCAGCAGCGTCGCCAGCTCGGCCGGCAGGCGGATCACCCGCTTGGTCTCGAGCGACAGGCAGGGGTGGACCGTGTGCCCCTCCGCGATCGCGAGGCCGTCGGCCGCGCGCGTGATCCGGTAGTCGAACCGCACGCTGGCCCGGGTGACCTCGCCCACGCGGGTCGCGATCTCGAGCAGGTCGTCGTAGCGCGCGGGGGCGGTGTAGCGCACCTTCACCTCGGCGACCGGGAACAGGTAGCCGTCCTCCTCGACCTCGCGGTAGGGCTTGCCGCGGGCGCGCAGCAGCTCGGCGCGCCCGATCTCGAGGAAGCGCAGGTAGGTCCCGTAGTAGACGACGCCCATGGCGTCGGTGTCCCCGTAGATCACGCGGTGGCGCACCACCACCTCGTCCGCCTGCGCTTCGCTCACTCCGGCACCTCTCGCGGGGCCGGAGTCTACTCGCTCACGCGCCCGCGGGCGCGGGCTCGGGCTCGGCGCGGGCGGCCAGCGCCGCCTGGAGGGCCGCCTCCGCGTCGGAGAACACGTGCTCCGCGGGGATCACCCCGGGCGCGACCCCGAGCCGGTCGAGCAGGGCGGCTGCCTCGCCCTCGAGCCCGGCGAGGTAGACCTGCACGCCGCGGGTGCGCAGGTCCGCGATCGCGTCCGCCAGGGCGTAGGCCCCCGACTGGTCGAGCAGCCGCAGCTGGCGCAGGCAGAGCACGAGCGCGCGCGCCGCGCTCACGTGCTCGGCCAGGGCGTCTTGCAGGCGGTTGGCGTTGCCGAAGAACAGCGCGTCCTGCGCCCGCACCACCGCCACGTGGTCCGTGTCCTGCGCGAGCTCGCTCGCCGGGACCGCCGGGTGGCGCGCCGCGAGCTGCCGCGCGATCACCAGGCACGAGGCCACCACCCCGATCCCGACCGCCCACATGAGGTCGACCACCACGGTCAGCACGAGCACGCCGAGCATCACGGCCGCGTCGCCCCGCGGGACCTTCGCGACGTCACGCAGCCCGCGGTAGTCGAGGATCCCGATCCCGACCGTGAGCAGGATCCCGGCCAGGACCGCCAGCGGGATCCGCTGCGCCAGCGGGGCGAGCCCGAGCAGCACCCCCAGCAGCAGCATGCCGTGCACCGCCCCCGACAGCCGGGTCCGCCCGCCCGACTGCACATTGACCACGGTGCGCATGGTGGCCCCGGCGCCCGGCAGGCCGCCGATCAGGCCCGAAGCGATGTTGCCGATCCCCTGTCCGACGAGCTCGCGGTCGCTGTCGTGGCGGATGCCCGTGATCCGGTCGGCCACCAGCGAGGTCAGGAGCGAGTCGACCGCGCCGAGCACCGCGAGCACCACCGCGGCGCCGAGGACCAGCTTCAGCGCGGCGGCGTCGATCGTCGGCAGGCTGGGCCGCGGCAGCCCCGAGGGGATCGCCGAGATCGTGTCGACCTTCAGGCCGAGCGCGGCGGCGAGCACGGTCATGACGACCAGCCCCACCAGGGTGCCGGGCACCTTGCGCGTGATCCGCGGGGTCCCGTAGATCAAGGCCACCGTGCCCAGGGCCAGGAGGAGCGGGGCGGGCTGGATCGCGGCCAGGTAGCTGGGCAGCCCCTGGATCGCCGCGAGCGGCGTCTTGACCGCCGGCGAGCCGAGCATGACGGGGAACTGCAGGCAAATGATGATCACCCCGATCCCGCTCATGAAGCCCGAGACGACGGGGTAGGGGACGAACTGGATCAGCCGTCCCAGGCGCAGCAGGCCCAGCGCGATCTGGAGCGCGCCGGCGAGGGCCACCGCCAGGAAGATCAGCTTGGCGTCGCCGCCCGCGGCGGCGATGCTCGCGGCCAGGCCGGCCGCGACCACGGTCATGGGGCCGGTCGGGCCCGAGACCTGAGACGGTGTGCCGCCGAACAGGGCGGCCAGGATCCCGAGCGCGATCGCGCCGTAGAGGCCGGCCGCGGCGCCGAGCCCGGAGGCGTGGCCGAAGCCGAGGGCGAGGGGGAGGGCGACGATTCCGGCGGTGATCCCGCCGAGCACGTCGCCGCGCAGGTTGTCGAGCTTGGAAGAGGGTGCGGGGTCGTTGGTCATGGGGCCTCGGGGGGCCCGCGAGCGCGTGAGCGCGCGGGCGACGAGCGTCGGGGGAGAGGGGAGGGACCGCAGGGCGAGGCGCGGCCTGGAGCCGACGGTTCGAGCGCGCCGCCCGGCGGGGGGCGCGAGCACGTCTGGGCGTGGGGAGGACGTGCCGACGAACCGGCGCGCCGCCCGAGGGCGCGCCGCTCAGGGGAGCGCGCGCGCAGGGCGGCGTAGGCCGACGCGGGAGCGGTCGCCTAGCAGCGCAGCGGGCGTGGCCTGCAGTCGCGCGCCGGCGGCGGCCCGACCACGGCCCCGCGCGGCGGCGTGGCGCTGCGCAGCCGGGCCACCTCGTGCGACCACTGCCGCGCCTCGCGCCGCTCGTCGCGGCTGGTGCGCTCCCACCCGAGGACTTGAGGCGGCTGCGCCTCGAGGCGGGTGTGCCCGGTCGGGGCCTCCTCCTCGGCCACGGTCACCGCCGCGCACAGCACCGCGGCGATCGGGGCGCCCACCAGGGCCGCGCACGCGATCAGCGTGGCCAGGACACCCAGGAGGTAGGACCGACGTGCTCTCGTCACCGCGAGCGAAGGTAACGCTTGGGCGTACCCCGAGCAACCCGCCGGATGCGCGTGCGGGCGCGCCGGGCCGCGGCTACACTCCCCGCTGGACGGAGGCCTTGCATGAGCGCCACCCTGATCCCCTGCCCCTCCTGCGGGCGCCACACCCGGGCCGGCGAGGCGCGCTGCCCCTTCTGCGCGGCCGCCCTGGCGGCCGGGCCGCGGCCCCGCGCGCTGCGCGGGCTGGCGCTGAGCGCGGGCGCGTCGCTCGCCGCGCTCTCGCTCCAGGCCTGCTACGGGGCGCCGCCCATGGAGCTGCGCCCCGAGCAGGAGCGCGAGGCCGTTCGCGCGCAGGAGGACGGCGTCTCACCCACGACCAGCGAGTCGAACGGGCGGTAGCGATCGGCGGTGAAGGTCGCCTGCCCCGGCTGCAAGCGCGAGTACCCGGTCCCGGCGCACGTCGACCTCGACGCGCCCTTCCGCTGCAAGTGCGGCTACTACGCTCGGCTGCGTCAGCTCGTCGACCCCGCGAGCTGGCAGGCCGAGCAGGGCGGCCGCAGCAACGCGCTGGTGTATGGGGCCGTGGCCGTGGTGGTCGTGCTGGTGCTGGGGCTCGCGCTGTGGCGGCGGGAGCCCGAGCCGCTCCCCGAGGTCGCGCCCGAGGTGGAGCTGCCCGAGGGCGACCCCCTGGCCGGCGTGGACGGCAAGGCGGAGCTGTTGATCCGCCGCGGCGCCTACGTCGAGGCGCTGCAGCTCTACACCGACCTGTCGGAGGCCGTCCGCCAGGAGCACGCCGAGGCGATCCGCGAGCGCGAGGAGCGCCTGCTGACCTTGATCGGCGACGAGCTGCTCGCCAAGGCGGCCGCGGCGCGCACGCCCGAGGCGATCCGGACGATCGGGCCGCACCTCGAGCAGTTCTTGCGCCGGTGGCGCCCGGGGCGCGAGCTCGAGGTGCTGGCGCGGGTCGAGGCGGCGGTCGACGAGCTGCGCGGCCGGCTGCGCGAGCTGGAGGCGCCGCGCGAGGCCGTCGCCGCCACGAAAGATGCGCCGACCCTCCCGCCCGAGCCGCCCGAGCGGGCGGCGTGGTTCGAGGAGCAGGCGACCCGCGCGCGCCAGCGCGTGCAGGAGCTGCGCGACCGGATCGCCATGCAGCGCCTCGAGCAGGAGGCGGAGCGCAAGGCGGCCGTGCTGCGGGCGCGCGACGCCTCGCGCCGGCGGCCGCTCGACCTCACGATCGCGGGCGGGGTGACCCTGAGGGGGGTGGCGCTCGAGTCGTACGACCTCTCCTCGGTGGTGCTCGCCAACGACCAGCAGGAGGTCACCCTGCCCTGGTCGCAGCTCGCGCCGCAGGTCGCCTTCGCCCTGCGCTCCTTGGCGGCGCGTCCCGACCACGCCGAGGACTTCTTGCGGCTGGGCACCTGGTGCCTCAAGCACCGCCTGTTCGACGAGGCGGAGCGCGCCTTCCAGCGGGCGGTCGCGCTCGACGGCGGCTACGCCGCGGTGGTGCCGGACCTCGCCCGGGTCCGCGCGGTCGGCGAGATCTTCGCGGGCAACTTCGAGCGCAGCGGCAACACGATCACGGTGGGCTGGGGCTTCGACGACCCGCGCGAGGCCCGAGACTGGTCCCCCGGGTTCGAGGGGGTCGGCGTCACCCCGCGCCACGGGCGGCTGGAGGTGAGCGGCAAGGGCTTCTTCCTGGCGGGGGTCGACTCGGTCGGGTTCGCCGGGCGGGCGGAGGTCACGGCGATCGTCGGGCCCACCTCGAAGGGCGACGTCGTCCCCTGCTTGGCGCTCGGGTTCGGCATGGGCACCGCGCGCGAGCAGATCTACCTCGTCGACGTCTACCCCGAGGCCGAGGAGATCGCGCTGTTCGTGTGGGGCGGCGGGCAAATGACGCCGGTCGCGCGCAAGACCAAGGCGATCAGCGGCAAGCGGCCCAAGCTCACGCTGCGCGTCCACGACGGCAGGCTGCAGGTGATCGGCAAGGGGAAGGTGCAGCTCGAGCGCAAGGTCCGCCCCGACTGGAGCGAGACCCGCGCGTTCGTGGGCGGGGTGGCCCCCCAGGAGGGGATCGCGAGCTTCGAGGCGATCTCGGTCTCCGGGCGCGTGCGGGCCGCCTGGCTGCGCAAGGCGTTCGGCGAGCTCGAGGCCGCCATGTTCAAGCTGCTGCGCGAGGACGACCTGCCGCTGTTCGCGCGGCGGGGGCGCAAGCCCAAGGTCCCGACGCTCTCCGCCGACGACAAGTACGGGCTCCTGGCGCTGCGCGCGGAGGACCGCGCCGTCTACGACGACGCGCGCAAGCGGATCCACTGGAACACCCTCGACGACAACGTGGGCGCGAAGGTGGGCTTCGAGCGGGTGCTCGCGGGCTCGCCCAACTTCGCCGCCGCCCGCTACGGGCTGGCGCTGGCGAAGAGCAGGCTGGGCGAGCGCGGCGCGGCGATCGAGGAGCTGGCGCGGGCGGTCAACCTGTGCCCGCGCTTCTACGAGGCGCACGCGCTGGCGGGTCTGCTGCTGGTGCACCACGGCAAGCCCGAGCTGGGCCTCGAGCAGGCGGAGCGGGCCCTCGAGATCCGACCCGACTACGCGCCCGCCCTGATGGCGCGCGGCCTGGCTCGCTTCCACCAGGGGCAGGACGCGGCGGCGCTGGCCGACCTCGAGCTGGCGCGCGCGATCGACCCCTGGGACGACGAGGTGGTCGAGCTCTCCCGCTGCGTGGCCACGGTGATCCGCGGCCCCCCCTGGCAGCGCCGCTTCCGCGCGGAGACGCCGCACTACGTGGTCGAGACGAACGTCTCGCAGCAGCGTGCGGAGACCTACGGGCGTCACCTGGAGGCGATCCGCGCGCTGTACGTGAAGGTGTTCGACGCCCCCGACCGGGAGCGCCCGCCCTCGCGCGTGCTGATCTTCGACACCCAGGAGGGGTTCCACTCCTACTCCGAGCTGAGCATCGACGACCGCATGGACTCGGCGCTCGGCTACTACTCCCCCATGCTCCGGCAGCTCCTCCTGTACGAGGACGAGTTCGACGAGACGCAGGCCGAGACCCTCGAGACCCTGTATCACGAGGGCTTCCACCAGTTCCTGCACAGCCTGCTGCCGGAGATGGCCCTCCCCAGCTGGTTCGACGAGGGGCTGGCCGAGTACTTCGCGGGGAGCGAGCTGCAGCCCGACGGGTCGCTCGAGACCGGGCGGATCGTGGCCGGGCGTCAGGCGTTGCTCGAGTACATCGTCCAGAGCGGCCAGCCGCACGTGCCGTTCCCGCAGCTGATGCGCTTGACGCAGGCCGAGTTCTACGCCAACGCGGGGGTGTGCTACGCGCAGGCCTGGAGCATGATCCACTTCTTCCGCCGCGGGGCGCCGCGCCCCGTGGCGGAGGGCTTCTTGCGCTACATCGACCTGCTCAAGCAGGGGCTCCCCAACCACGCCGCGCTCGAGGTGGCGTTCGACGGGATCGACTGGACGGCCGTCGAGGCCGCCTGGCGGCAGTACGTGGCGTCGGGGAAGTAGCGCTCAGCGCCCCCGCCCGCTCGTGACCCGCGCGAGCAGGCAGGTGAAGTGCTCCGCGACGAACACGCGCGCCGGCTCGCGCGCCGCGAGCCGCCACACCAGGGTCGGCGTGGCGAGGCTGGGGGCCGCGGCGCGGAAGCGCGCCTGGAGCTGGGCGAGGGCCTCGGCGAGGACCTCGGCGGCGAACGCCTCGCCGCACAGGCCGCACCGGCGAGCCGCCTCGTCGGGCGTGGCGGGCGGGAGCACCTCGCCGGCGCAGGCCCGGTGGTAGGGGAGCGCGGCCCAGCGCCGCTCGCCCTGGTGGTAGGGGTCCCACACCGCGTCGTCGGCGGCGACCGCGCCGCCGCAGGCCAGGCAGGGGGTGCTCGCGAGGTCGGGGATCTCGCCGCCGAACACGCCTCGTCTCCTCTCGCGCGGCGCGGGTCGCCTCGCGCTCAGAGTGTATGATCCCGCGCCGCGTCCGAGCACGGCCGGTCCGCGCGGCCTCGGTCCCTCGACGCAGGTGGGTGGTCGCGTGCGGATCGCGTTCCTCGGCAGCGACGCCTTCGCGGTGCCGTCCCTGCGCGCGCTGGTCGACGCGGGGCACGAGCCGGTGCTGGTCGTCACCAACCCCGATCGGCGGCGCGGGCGGCACAGCGCGCTCCTCCCCACCCCCGTCAAGGAGCTGGCGCTCGAGCTCGGCGCGCCCCTGGTCCAGCCCGAGGGGCGCCCCGGCCGCGCGCTCGCCGACGAGCTGGTCGGGCGCGGGGCGGAGCTGGGGGTGGTGGTGGCCTACGGGCAGTTCCTCACCCGGCGCGTGCGCGAGGCGCCGGCCCGCGGCTTCTCGATCAACCTGCACGGCTCGCTGCTCCCGCGCTGGCGCGGCGCGGCGCCGGTGGCCGCCGCGATCAAGGCGGGCGACGCGGTGACCGGCGTCAGCGTGCAGCGGGTGGAGCAGCGCATGGACGCGGGGCCGGTGCTGCTCGCGCGCGAGGAGGCGATCCGCCCCGACGACACGCGCGAAGGGCTGCGCGCGCGGCTGTCGGTGCTGGGCGCGGCGGCGCTGGTCGAGGCGGTGGCCTTGGTCGAGGAGGGCGGCGCGGCGTTCCGCGAGCAGGACGAGGCGCTCGCGACCTACGCCTCGATCCTCGACAAGGACGACGGGCGGGTGGCGTTGACCGCCGGCGCGGCGGAGCTCGACCGCACGGTGCGGGCCTACGCCCCCTGGCCGGCCGCCTTCCTGGAGCTGGGCGGCAAGGTCGGCCGGCTGCAGCTGCTGCGGGTCAGGCCGGCGGCCGCTCCGCCCGAGCAGGCCGGCGCGCCCGCGGGGGTGGTGCTGGCGCTCACCTCCGACGAGGGGCTGGTCGTGCAGACCGGCGAGGGGGCGCTCGAGCTGCTCGAGGTCAAGCCGACCGGGAAGCGCGCCATGAGCGGCGCCGCGTTCGCGCGCGGGCGACGGCTTCGCCCGGGCGAGCCCCTGGCGTGAGCGAGCGCGGGGGCCGCGGCGAGCGCTCCGGGCGGGGGCGTGGGCGCGCGCGGGGCGCGAGAGGTAGGGGCGAGCGCGGCGCGCCCTCGCAGGGGCCGCAGCGTGGGCCGACCCGCTCGGTGCGCGCGCTGGCGGCGGGGATCGTGCGCGGCGTCCTGGCTGGCCGCGGGGCGGCTCGCGCGCACCTCGAGCGCGCCGTGGCGCGCGGGATCGAACCGCGCGACCGGCGGCTCCTGACCGAGCTGGTCTACGGCACGATCCGTCACGTCGGCACCCTCGACCTGCTGCTCGCCGCCTGCGCCAAGCGGGGCCTCGGCCGCGTGGACGAGGAGGTCCTCGCCACGTTGCGCGTCGGGGCCTACCAGCTCGTGTTCGACGAGCGGCTCCACCCGGGCGTGGTCGTCGACGAGGCGGTCGAGGCCACCAGCGGGCGGGCGCACCTGCGCGGGTTCGTGAACGGGGTGCTGCGCGGGCTCGAGCGCAAGCTGGCGGGGCGAGCGGCCGAGGACGCGCCGCCCGAGGGCGTCCCGAGCACGCGTCGGCTGCCCGGGCGGGCGGGCGGGTGGGTGCTGTTGGGCGAGGACCTGCTGCCCTCGGCGGAGGCCGACCCGGCCGGCTGGCTGGCGGCCGCCTGCTCGCTCCCGCTCCTTCACGCCCGCGCGCTCGTGGAGCGCCTGGGGCCCGAGGGCGCGCTCGCGGTGGCGCGGGCGCACAACGCGCCGCCGCCGGTGTTCTTGCGGGTCAACCGGCTGCGCACCACGCGCGAGGCGCTGCTCGCCAAGCTAGCCGCGGCGGGGCTGCCCGCGAGCCCGGGCGCGCTCCCCGACTCGATCCGCCTGGAGGGATCGCTGGGCGAGGGCGCGCACGAGGCGCTGTGGGCCGGTGAGGCCACGGTCCAGGACGAGACCGCCATGCGGGCGGCGCGCCTGCTCGACCCGCAGCCGGGCGAGCGGATCGTCGACCTGTGCGCGGCGCCTGGGGGCAAGGCGACCTACGCCGCCGAGCTGCTCGGCGACCGCGGCCGCGTGGACGCCGTCGACGTCGACGAGCGCCGGCTGGCGCGGGTGCGCGAGGCGGCCGCGCGGCTGGGCCTGGGCGCAGTCCGCCCGCACCTGGCCGACCCGGCCGACCCCCGCCCGCCCGAGGACGAGGCGCCGATCGACCGCGTGCTGGTGGACGTCCCCTGCTCGAACACCGGCGTGCTGCGGCGCCGCGTCGAGGCGCGCTGGCGGCTCCCCGAGCTCGACCCGGTTCCGCTGCGCGCCCTGCAGGCCCGCCTGCTCGAGCGGGCGGCCGAGCTCGTCCGCCCGGGCGGGGTGGTCGTGTACTCGACCTGCTCGATCGAGCCCGCCGAGGACGAGGAGCAGGTCCGCGCGCTGCTCGCGCGCCGCCCCGACCTCGAGCTGGTCGAGGAGGTGGCCACGCTGCCGCAGGTGGGGGGTGGCGACGGCGGCTACGCGGCCAAGCTGCGGCGGCGGTAGCTCGTAGCTCGCCGCCGCCTCGCTCGCTGGAGCGAGCCGGTGGCGCGAGGGCTCAGCGGTCGGGGAGTCCGACCCGGCCGCGCGGGTCGTCCGCGTCGCGGATCTCACGGCCGAAGGGGAGCAGCGCCAGCTTGGCGAGCTTCCAGTGCTGCACGGCGAACGGGATCCCGATCACGGTGAGGGCGCAGAGGAACGCGAAGAAGAGATGCGTGAGCGCGATCCACACCCCGCCGATCGCGAGCCAGATCACGTCCATGATCACGGCGAGCGCGCCGTCGGCGCCCGCGGTGGGCACCGCCTCCTTGCCGAAGGGGAGCAAGCCCAGGAACGCGAGCTTGAACGACTGGATCCCGAACGGGATCCCGATCACGGTCAGGCACAG
>CAZMSZ010000148.1:0-16381 GCA_964569055.1 uncultured Planctomycetota bacterium
GGACGCAGCTCCAGGGTGCCGTCGCTCGCGGTGCGGGGCGGCGCGGGGTCGGTGTCGAGCAGCACGCGGCGCGCGCCGTCGAGGAGGGCCGAGCGGCGCCAGCCGGGGAGCTCGGGCAAGTGCAGGGCGTCGCCGTCGAGGAGCGCCACGGAGAGGTCGAGCCCGCACACCCCGACCAGCTCGCCGCCGCGGCCGACCACCACCTCGGTGCAGGTCACGACCAGCCCACGCCCCATGAGGTCGAGGTAGGGCGAGGACCAGTTGCGCAGCCGCCCCTCGCGCTCGAAGGCCGCCTTGGCCTGGCGATACCACGGGCGGCGGCGCGGGTCGTAGGTCGCGTCCCAGTCGGGGCGCGCGCCGGGGAACAGGGCCATGGCCCCCGAGCGCTCGAGCGCGGCGTACAGCCACTCCACCGGCGTCTCGTGACCCACGATCGCGCGGTCGAGCGCGGCGGGGTCGCGCGGCAGCGCGACCCCCTGGCGGGCGGTCCCCAGGGCGGCGCGCATGGCGCCGCGCAGCCCGGCCACGAGGGCGGTGTCCTCGGTCGCGAGCTCGGGCGGCGTGCCGGGCGGGACGACCACCACCGGCCAGCGCGGGCTGACCGGCTTGCCGTAGCTGGGCGAGGCGGTCAGGTCGGGCGGGGCGGTGGCCGGGTCGGTGAACGCCGCCGAGTCGTAGCGCGGCGCGGCCTCGAGCGTGCCGCGCTCGAGCGCGTAGCCGAGCGCGGCCGCCAGCCCCGTCACCACCCCCTCGTAGCGGAGCAGCTCGCCGCCGAGCGCCTGGGCGCGCTGCCCGACCGCGCTCGCCAGGCGCGCGGCGCTGCGCTCGCGCGCCGCCCCGCGGAGCTGCTCCTGCGCGCGCGCCAGCCGCTCGCGATGCACCCCGAGCACGACCGAGCCGGCGCTCCCGGCGATCAGCGCGAAGGCCAGGCTGAGCGCGAGCTGCGGGTGGCGGGCCAGCGCCCGGCGCGCCCGCCGGGCCAGGCCCTCGGGGTAGGCGCGGGTCGCCTCGCCGCGGAGGAACCGGCGCACGTCCTCGCCCAGCTCGGCGGCCGTGGCGTAGCGCGCGCCGGGGTCGCCCGCGGTCGCGCGCGCCACGATCGCGCGCAGCTCGGGCGAGCGGTCGCGCGGGCGCGGCGGCGGGTCGAGCAGGTTGGCGCGGGCGTGCTCGAGCACCTGCTCGACCGTCTCGCCCGGGCGCGCGCGCCGCAGGTAGATCAGCTCGTACAGCACCAGGCCGAGGGCGTACACGTCCGCCGCCGCGCCGAGCGGCTCGCCGCGGGCCTGCTCGGGCGCCATGTAGAGCGGCGTCCCCTTGACCAGCCCGGCGACCGTGCGCGAGGCCGGGTCCGCGGCCGGGTCGAGGGCCTCGGGTCCGTCCTCCGTCCCCTCCTCGCCGAGCACCAGCTCGCTCGCGCCCTGCTCCGCGGGCAGGCGGGCCAGGCCCCAGTCGACCACGTACACCTCGCCGAACCGCCCGAGCATCACGTTCTCGGGCTTGAGGTCGCGGTGGATCACGCCCCGGCTGTGGGCGAAGTGGACCGCCTCGCACACACGGAGGAACGCCTCGAGCAGCTCGTCGCGCAGCGCCTCCTCCTCGCGCGGGGAGAGCCCCTGCGAGGCGCGGCTCCAGGCCTCGTCGATCGCGGCCGCCAGCGAGCGCCCCTCGATCGGCTTCATGCTGTAGGCGGGCGGCCGGCCGGGCGCGAGCTCGAGCGCGTAGACCGGCACGATCCCCGGGTGGTCGAGCTGCGCGGTGACCTGCGCCTCGGCCACGAACCGCTCGCGGGCCAGCCCGCTCTCCCGCCCCTGCTTGAACCGCTTGAGGGCCACCCGCCGCCGCAGGTGCCGCTCCCGCGCCAAGAAGACCTCCCCCATGGCGCCCTCGCCCAGCTTGCCGAGCACCTCGTAGCGCTCGAGCCCGAGGTCGCCCTCCGCGCCGTCGTCGCGGCGCTCCTCACGCGGGAGCGCCGCGCTCGGCGGCGCGATCTCGACCGTCTCCGAGGTGGGCGAGACCACCGGGCCCGTCGTTCGCGCCAGCGCGCCCGCTGGGTCGGGCTCGATCGGAGCGGGCTCGTCCGCCTCCTGCGCCATGCCACGAGCCTACCGCGAGCCCCGCGCGGGCGCAGGCGCGGCCGGCCGACAGCGCGCCTGTCGAGCCGGCCCGCGCTGCCCCGCAGGCCGGCCTTACAGGCTCACGGCCATGAGGCCGAGCTGAAAGGAGGCGTTTCGTTCACACCACCCTCAAGTCACGACCCCGCAGGCTCGTGGGAGCGCGCGCCGCGCGGCTCTCGGCTCGCTCAGGCCTCCGACGGAAGGAAGGAAGAGGAGCCAAATGAACCTGCGTTTCGTCTCTGTGTTGGTGCTGCTGGGGGCGCTGGGCTGCAACGACGGCTCGAACCGGCGCGCTTCGATCGACGCCGCGGCGCTCGCGATCGCGCACGACGACGTGCCGCTGATCGCGAGCCCCGGCGAGGGGACCGTCGACTCCGAGGATCCGGCCGAGGTCGTCGGCTGGGGCGAGCTGCGACGCCGGACGCTGGCCGACGGGAGGGTCGTCGCCGAGGTGGCGGCCGAGGACGGGGAGGTCTATCGGCTGGCGAACGCGGCGGTGACGGCCGAGCTGGCCGACGGAGCCGAGGTGCGCTTCGCCGGCGCGCTCCGTCCCAACCACGACGACGGCGACGGGTCCCGGGCGCTGCTCGCCACCTCGCTCGTGGCCGGCGCGCCGCGGCGCGCCGTGCGCCCGCTCGTCCCTGCGCCGGCGGACGGCGCGCTCCTGGCGACGCCTGCCGCGCTGCCCGCGACGCTGCTGCTGAGCGCCACCGCGGCGACCGCGGCGCCCACCGCGGGGGCGCCCGGAGCGGCGCCGGCTGCTGCTGGGGCCGCGCCCGCGCTCGAGCTGCCGCCCCCCTGGGCCTCGCGCCACGGCATGTCTGCGGCCGAGTATCAGCAGCAGGCCGAGGCGCTGCGCGACAAGGGCTTCCGCCCCGTCGCGGTCCACGCCGCGGGCGACGTGGACGAGGCGAGCTTCACCGCGATCTGGATCAAGGACGGCAAGCCCAACGCCGCGATCCACGGCCGCAGCAGCGACGGCTACGCCGCGGTGTGGCAGGACCTGGTGGTCGGCGAGGGCTACCGGCCCGTCTCGGTCTCGGCCTACGGCTCGTACCCCCACGAGCGCTACGTGGCGACCTTCGTGAAGGATGGCCGGGCCTTCGCCGCGCGCCGGCGCATGGACGAGGACGCCTACCGCTCGTGGAGCCAGACCTACGCCGCGCAGGGCCTGCGCAAGACCTGGGTCAGCGTGATCGGCTGGGGGGCGACCAAGCGGTTCGCCGCGGTGTGGGTCAAGGACGGCAAGGCCAGCCGCTCGCGCTGGGACCTCTCCGACGACGAGTTCGCCGCGGCGCGCGACGCGCTGGCGAAGGACGGCTACCGCCTGGTGAGCTGCGACGACTACGGGACGTCGCTCGCGCGCCGCTGGGCGGGCGTGTGGGTCCGCGACGCGCGCGAGGGCGCGGCCAACAACCTGACGTTCGTAGGCCAGACCTCGGCGCAGTATCAGCTCACGAGCGAGCACCTGGCCCAGGCCGGGTTCCACCCCACCTGCGCGCTGCGCGTGGGCGGGCGCTACACCTCGTCGTGGGAGGAGGACCGCGGCGACGTGCTGATCCGGGCGCGCGGCAGCGCCCTCCCCGCGCACCTCGCGGGGGTCGACGCGGCGATCCGCGCCTACATGGAGGACCGCAAGGTGCGCAACGTGTCGGTCGCGCTGCTGCGCGGCGAGCAGGTGGTGTTCGACCGCACCTACACCCGCGGCCCGCTCTCGGCCGAGGCGCGCCCCGCGAGCACGCGCTACCGCCTGGCCTCGGTCTCCAAGCCGCTCACCTCGGTGGGCGTGCTGCGCCTGGTGGACCAGGGCAAGGTCGACCTCGACGCGCGGCTCGACACCTACTTGACCGAGCTGAAGCTCCCGCTGGGGCGGCTCGACCCGCGCTTCGGGGCGGTGACGATCCGCCAGCTCCTGCAGCACCGCGGCGGCTGGGCGCGCTCCGCGATCCGCGAGGGCTACGCGTCGGGCGGCGAGGTGCTGGTCCAGAGCCAGGGCTTCGACCCCATGTATCACGACCTCACGATCCGCTGGGCCTACGGGGGCAAGCTCCCGCTCGACTCCGAGGACTACATCCGCTGGATGGCGCGCTGGAAGCGGCTCGCGTTCCAGCCGGGCCAGTACTACTGCTACTCGAACCTCGGCTACAACATCCTCGGCCGCGTGATCGAGCGGGTGACCGGCCGCAGCTACGAGGCCTACATGCGCGACGAGGTGTTCGCGCGGGCCGGGGCCTACGACTTCCGGGTGGGGCGCACCGAGCTCCACCGGCGGCTCTCGCGCGAGCCGATCTACTTCGACCCCTCCAACCGGATCGTGCTCGACCGCGGCGGCAGCGGGGAGCGCACCCCGCGGCAGTACGGCGGCTTCAACATGCCGGCCCGCGACGCGAACGGGGGCTGGGTCGGCTCCGCGCGCGACCTCGTCAAGGTGTGCCGGGCGCTGAACGCCGGGAAGCTGCTCGCGCCGAGCACGATCACCGAGATGTGGACCCGCCCCGCCGACCCCAACACCAGCTCGGGCTTCCACTCGTACGCCCTGGGCTGGTCGGTGAGCGCCTCGGGGCTCGCCAGCCACAACGGGAGCTACACGGGCACGCGGACCTATCTGGCCTACCGCCCCGGCGGCGTGGTCTACGCCGCGCTGACCAACCAGAACGACGGCGGCCCCGAGTGGAGCTCGCGGGGCAAGTCGCTGGCGCGCCGCCTGAACGACGCGCTCGCGGCGGTGGTGTGGCCGTAGTGCCTACCGCACCTCGAGCCCGGCGACGGCCTGGGCCAGCGCCGGCTCGAGCTCGCTGAACGCCTCGCGCTCGCCGCCCGCCTCCACCAGCAGCAGGCGTGGCGGCGAGAGCGCGCCGCCGGGCGCGGTGAACAGCGTGACCCAGTAGGTGTAGGCGCGTCCGCCCTCGTCACGGCCGAAGCAGAGCCGGACGCCCTCCTCGCCGCTGGCGGCGCGGACCGGCTCCTCGCCCACGAGCGCGTAGCCCTTGCCGACGCGCAGCCGCTCGCGCACGGCGTCGCGCCAGAAGGCGAGCGTGCCCTGGCGCTCGTTGGGGAGCTCGCGCACCCCGAGCACCACCCCGTCGGCGCTGGTGGCGCGCAGGGCCCAGCCCGAGCCGCGCCGCGGCTCGAGCAGCAGGAAGTCGGCGGGCGGCTCGAGCGCGAAGCCCGGGCCGGCGCAGCCGGCGGCGAGGAGCAGGAAGGAGGCGAGGGCGGCGCGGAGCGGGTTCATGGGCGTCACCGGAGGTCCAAGAGGGTTGGGAGGCCGAGCTGGTCGAGCCAGGCGAAGGGGAGCTGCACGCTGGCCGGCGCGTCGGGGGTGGCGCGCGGGCGCGGGCGGAACCGGATCGAGAGCGTGGAGTAGGCCAGGCGGTCCTCGAAGAAGCGCAGCCGCCCCTTGAGCGCCTCGATCGTGCCAGTCACGGTCGCGAGCTCGCGCTGGACCTCGAGCGCCTCCTCGACCGTGGCGGCCTTCTGCAGCAGCTCCTCGAGGCGAGCGCGCACCACCTCGGCGTTGCGCAGGCGGACGGTCAGGTCGCGGAACTCCTCGGTCACGTCGAGCGCCCGCACGTCGCGGTGGAGCACGTCGCCGAGCTCCTCCAGCCGGGCGACCGCGTCGTGGAATCGGCTGGCAGGGACGCGCAGCGTCAGCGCCTCGTCGCTCCGCGCGGCGAGGAACCCGCCCAGCTCCTGCGTCAACGCCAGCAGCGCGCGCTGGGTGGGCGCCACCTCGAACACCGCCAGGGTGAAGCTCGCGGTGTAGATCAGGAGCGGGCTGCTCCGGCCCGGCTGGACCGCCGTGTCGGCCGGCTTGAGGCCGCGCGAGGCGCCGGTGGCGGGCGGCGTGGCGGGCGCCGGGCCGCCGACCCGGCGCTCCCGCCGGGGCTGCTCGTCTGGCGGCGCGGCGTCGGGAGCCGGCGGCGCGGGAGCCGGCTCCGCCTGGGCGAGCAGCTCGCCGCCCCAGGCCTCGTGCTCGGCGAGCGGTTCGGCGGGGGTCCCGGTGTCGGCCTGCGACCAGCTCCCCCCTGCCGGCGGCGGCGCCGGCACCGCGGTCCAGGCGTCCCTCACCTCCAGCGACCCGCAGCCGACGTTGACCACCCCGGCCGCGGCCAGGACCCACGCGCTCCACCTCATGTGCACCTCGCTCGCCGCCCTCGACCGGGCGGCGCGGCGCGCGATTCGATCGCTCCTCGGCTGGCGCAAACCGCGCCAGCGCTGGATGCCTCCGCGCCACGCCCCACGGCCGCGCGCGCGGAGTATCGTGGGCCGCTCCCGTTCCGCGCCTCCGTTCGCCGCGGCACCCATGTTGCTGCGCGGGAGGCTCATTGGAGGCATAGCGCATGACCCGCGTCCTCGGTGTTCTCGTCCTCGTGGCCCTGACGTCCCTCCCCGCCGCGCCGGCGCGCGCGGGCGAGCAGGACCAGGCGATGTACGGCAAGGCTCTGCAGTTCTTGCTCAAGAACCAGCACGCCAACGGCTCGTTCGGGCAGGTGCCCGGCCAGCCCCCGGGCGAGGTCGGGATCACCGCGCTGGTGGTCAAGGCGCTGGCCGACGCGCCCGAGTCGTTCCGCGCGCAGGCGCGCCCGGCGGCGGAGAAGGCGGCCGCGTGGATGCTCGCCCAGCAGCAGGAGGACGGCTCGTTCAGCCCGGCGCGCTCGGGCCTGAGCACCTACCGCACGGCGCTGTCGATCACCGCGCTGAGCGCGCTGGATCGGGCCAAGTACCGCGAGCAGGTGGCGCGCGCCGCCACCTGGCTCAAGGCCGATCAATACGACGAGAAGGACGGCGTGAACCCCGACAGCCCGTACTACGGGGGCTACGGCTACGACGAGCGCGGCGCCAAGCCGGGCGCCGACATGTCGAACACGATCATGGCGCTCGAGGCGCTCAAGGAGGCGGGGATCTCCCCCGACGACCCGGTGTTCAAGCGGGCGCTCAAGTTCCTCGAGCGCAGCCAGAACAACAGCGAGACCAACCCGGGCGTCGGCGGGCTGAAGCCCAAGGACGATGGCGGGTTCATCTACGACCCCGGCCTCGATCGCAACAAGAGCGCCATGACCGAGAACGCCGACGGCACGCGCAGCTTCGAGTCGTACGCCTCCATGACGTACGGCGGGCTGATGTCGCTGCTCTACGCGGGCGCGACCAAGGAGGACCCGCGCGTCCAGGCGGCCCTGCGCTGGATCTCCAACAACTACACGCTCGAGGAGAACTACGGGCTCGGCACCCGGCAGCAGGACCCCAAGGCGGCCCAGCAGGGCCTCTACTACTACTACTACGTGTTCGCCAAGAGCCTCGACGCGCTGGGCATGCCCACCCTGAAGACCGCGCAGGGCGAGCGGCGCTGGGCGCGCGACCTGTGCGACGCGCTGCTGGCGCGCCAGGGGGCGGACGGCTCGTTCAAGAACGCGCACGACCGGTGGTGGGAGTCGGACCCGGTGCTGGTGACCGCCTACGTGCTGAACGCGCTCAACGACGCGCTGCCGCGCCTCGAGAAGTAGGCTCGGAGCGCGGGGAAGGAGGACGACGTGCGAGTCGGGGTGTGGATCGTGGGCGCGCTCGGCGACGTGGCCACCACCGCGGTGGTCGGGGCGGCCGCCGTGGCGCGCGGCCTGGCGCCCCCGACCGGGCTCGTGACGGCGGACCCGCGCTGGGGCGAGCTCGACCTCGTCCCGCTGGACGCGCTGGTGTTCGGCGGCCACGACGTGCGCGAGGGCGACCCCCGCGAGGGGGCGCGCGCGCTCGCGGCCGCCGGAGTGATCCCGGCTCCCCTGGTGGAGGCGGTGGCGGACGCGCTCGCCGCCTACGGCGAGCGGATCCGCCCGGGCGTGGCGTTCGGGGGCAGCGAGCTGGTCGGCCGCCTGTCCTCGGCGGCCACCCGCGAGCGCCAGGCGCTCGGCCCGCGCGCGGCGCTCGCCGCGGTCCGCCGCGACCTGGCCGGGTTCCGCGAGCGCGAGGGGCTCGATCGGGTGGTCGTGGTGGCGCTGGCCTCGACCGAGCCGCGCTGCGCGCCCACCGGGCTGGAGCGCGCCGAGGACGTGCGCGCGCGCCTGGCCGCCGACGCGCCGGGGCTCCCGGCGAGCACGCTGTACGCGCTGGCCGCGCTCGAGGAGGGCTGCGCCTACGTCAACTTCACCCCCTCGCTGGGCGCCGCGCCCGCGGGGGTGCAGGCGATCGCGCTCGAGCGCGGCGTGCCGCACATGGGCTCGGACGGCAAGACCGGGCAGACGCTGCTGCGGACCACGCTCGCGCCCATGTTCCGCGACCGCAACCTCGAGGTGCTCTCCTGGGCGGGGTTCAACATCCTAGGCAACCGCGACGGCGCGGTGCTCGACGAGCCCGACGCGAACGCGGCCAAGACCGTGGGCAAGGACCGGGTCCTCGGCGCGATCCTGGGCGAGCGGCTCGGCACCTCGCTGACCCGGATCGACTACGTCCCCTCGCTCGGCGACTGGAAGACCGCCTGGGACCACGTCCACTTCGCGGGCTTCCTCGGCACCCGCATGCAGCTCGAGCTGACCTGGCGCGGCGCCGACAGCGCGCTCGCCGCCCCGCTGGTGCTCGACCTCGCCCGCCTGCTCGAGCTGGCCCACCGCCGCGGGCGCGCCGGCCTGCAGGAGGGGCTGGCCTGCTTCTTCAAGACGCCGCTCGGGACCGACGAGCAGGCGTTCCCCGCGCAGATGCAGATGCTGGAGCGGTATCTGGAAGAGCTGCGCTGAGCGCGACTCCGAGAGCTCGTGGCGGACGGCTTCCGTCGAGGACGAGTCCGAGACCGCCAAGGAAGAGCTGTCGCTCACGAGGGCGCCGCGTGAGGATCGACCGCCGAGCGCGCCGAGAAGAGCTGTCGCTCACGAGGGCAGCTCCCCCGCGTGAGGATCGATCGCCGAGCGCGCCGAGAAGAGCTGTCGCTCACGAGGACAGCTCCCCCGCGTGAGGGATCGACCGCCAAGAGCGCCAAGAGCGCCAAGGAAGAGCTGTCGCTGCCGGATTCCTCCTCGGCCCGCCAAGTGCGCCAAGGAGCTGTCGCTCGAGTGACAGCTCCTCCTTGGCTGGAGTCCGAGTCCGACTCCGCCGAGGGCGGAGGCGCCGCCGGAACGGGAGGGGCAGCGTCTCAATCAATCCGTCGGCAGGCGCGCGCCCTCGGCCAGCGCCCACGCGATCACGATGTCGTCGTCGCGCCGCCAGCCGGCGCGCACCGCGCGGACGCCGAGGGCGTCGGCGCGCTCCGCCGCCTTGCCCCGGTAGGCGACCCGCGCCGCGCCCAGGGTCGCCTCGTGCGGCGCCTCGAGGGCGAGCGCCACGTCGAGGAGGCCCGTGCCGCGCGGGGGCTGGAGCGCCTTGAACGCCGCCTCCTTGAGGGCCCAGGCCACCACGGCCGCCACGTCGCGCGGGCCGGGCGGCCCCTCCGGCTCGGTGGTCGGGTCGGCGCCGCCGGGTAGGGCCAGCACCGGCTCGCGCTCGTCGGGGTGGAGGAAGAACCGCAGCGTCCCGAGCCGGCGCGGGCGGGCGCGCTCGAGGTCGATCCCGGGCAGGCCGCCCTCGGCGCCGGCCGGGAGGGCCAGCGCGCAGGCGCGGCCGTGGCCGTGGCTGAGGCTGATCGCGAGCGGCGGGCCCTCGGGCAGGGCGACCCTGGGCGCGCCCTCGGCAGAGCGCGCGATCTCGAACGCCTGCCAGTCCGGGGGCGCGCGCCCGCTCCGCGCACACGCCGCGCGGACCTCCTCCTTGGCGGCGATCCGCCCGAGCAACCAGTCCTCGCGCCGCTTCTCGGCGCTGAACGCGTCGAGCACGGCGCGCTCCCCCGCGGTGAGCCGCTCGCGCAGGGCGGCGAGCTCGGCGGGCGCCGGCTGGAGCAGCGTGAAGGGGGGCGGCTCGGGGGGGGACACGCCCCGCAGGATACGGCCCAAGCGCCCGGCCAGCCTCGTTTTGACAGCGACCTGGCGGCGCTCTAGACTCCCGTCATGTCCGACGAGCGGGACCGGTTGCTGGCCCAGTTGGCGGTCGAAGGCGGTTTCCTCTCGCGCGACGAGGCGGCGCGGTACTGGCAGCGGATCCAGGCTCCGAACGCCCCGCGGCTGGGCGCATTGCTGATGCAGGAGGGGCGGCTCAGCCAGGCCGACCTCGAGGTGCTGCGCACCCGGTTCATGGAGCGGACGGGTGTCCTGCAGGCGCAGCGCCCCACCCCGCCGCAGGGCGCCGCCGCGCCGCGCCCGACGGGGCGCCCCGCGCCGCCTGCCACCCCCGCGGCGCCGGCGGAGGACTGGGAGCAGGCGCTCGAGAAGGACGCCCTCCTCGCCAAGGTGCTGCTGAGCCGGGGCGCCACCACGCAGGAGCGGCTGCGCGAGTGCCGCCAGATCCAGGTGCAGCACCGCCTGCGCCTGGGGGTGGTCCTGGTGCGCAAGGGCTACGTCGACAAGCAGGTGGTCGAGGAGGCGATCGCGCTGGTGCGGCAGCACCGGGGCGAGTCGACCGCGGCCAACCTCGCCGCGCCCACCCCGGCCGGGCGGCGCCCGACCGGGGGATATGCCCGGCCGCCCGATCCGGACGACGCGCCCACGCTCATGGAGCAGCCGCCCGCCCCGCTGCCCGGCGCCGGCGGCAACCCCTTCGCGCGGGCGCCGGGAGCCACGCCCGGCGACCAGCAAGCGACGCTGATCGACGGGCCCAACGGAGGGCTGCAGGCGTTCACGCCGCGCGGGGGTCCGCAGGGGCAAGATCAGATCTCGACCTTGCTCCAGCAGCCCAACCTCGGCCCCAACCCGCCGGCGCTCCCGGCCATGGGGCTCTCGGCGGAGGAGCTCAACCCCTTCAGCGACCTGCCCGCGACGGGGCCGGCCAGCTCGTTCACCGATATCCCCATGCCCGGCGCCGCGCCCGCGAGCCCCTTCGCGATGCCGCCCGGCGGCCGCCCCGTCCAGCAGTCCGTCGACGAGCTCGACGTGTTCACGGACATGCCGCTCGGCCCGCCGCCGAGCCCGGCCGCCCAGGACGTGGGCGGCGGCACCATGCCCCCGAGCTACCTCATGGGCGGGCCCGACAGCGAGGGGAGCGTCACCCGGGTCCCGGGCTACAAGGCCTCGGGCATGACCCCCACCGGGGTCCCGGTGGGCGGCACGATCGACTCCGACTCCGCCAACGTGAAGGCCCCCCGGCGCGAGGGCAAGGCCAAGGCGGGCGGCGGCTCCAACACCAAGCTCCTGCTGCTGCTCGGCGGGGCGGGGCTGTTCGGCCTGCTGGTGATCGTGCTGCTGGTCTGGACGTTCGTGCTCTAGCCTAGCAGCCCCCGAACTCCGGCTCCCGCTTCGCCCGGCTGGCGGCCATGCCCTCGCGCGCGTCGGCGGAGAGGAACAGCTGCTGCTGCAGCTCCCGCTCGAGGGCCAGCGCCTCGGCGAAGGGGAGCTCGGCGCCGGTCTGGACGGCGCGCTTGATCGCGCCGATCGCCTTGCTCGCGCCCTGGGGTGGGACGAACCGGCGCACGCGCTCGCGGACCTTGCCGAGGAACGTGTCGGGCTCCGCCTCGATCAGCTCCTGCACCAGGCCGAGGGCTTGGGCCTCCTCCATGGAGAACAGCTCGCCGCTCGCCATGAGCTCGAGCGCGCGCGCGCGGCCGAGCTGACGGACCAGGCGCTGCGTGCCGCCGGTTCCGGGCAGCACGCCGAGCTTGACCTCGGGCAGGCCGACCTTGCCCGCCCCGGGGCGGGCGTAGCGCAGGTCGCAGGCGAGGGCGACCTCGAGCCCGCCGCCGACGGTGTGGCCGTTGAGCGCGGCGATCACCAGCTTGGGGGTCTGCTCCAGGCGCTGCAGCGTCTCGTTGGCGTGCAGGCAGAAGTAGTACTTCTCGCTCGGGCTCATGGTCTGGAGCGTGCTGATGTCCGCGCCGGCGCAGAAGAAGCGCTCTCCCTGCCCGGTGAGCACGATCGCGTGCACGTCGTCCCGCATGCGGGCCTCGAGGATGCACCCGTCGAGCGCGCGCATGACGGCGTACGAGTAGCAGTTCGCGGGCGGGTTCGAGAGCGTGATCGTGGCGATCCCGCCTTCGACCTCGAGGGTGCACGGCTCGCTCATGGCGTCTCCTCCGGGGTTGGGCGGCTCAGGATACCCGGCGACCGCGGGCCCGGGCGCGCACCCCCGCTTGACCGCGTGCCCTGCGTGGGCCACCGTGCGAGGCGAGAGGAGCGCCCATGAACCTCGCCCCCGCCGGCCTGGCGCTGGCCCTGATCGCGCTGGCCGCGGCCCCGGCCGCCGCCGGGGACCCGCTCACCGAGCTGCGCGACGCCTGGCGTCGCCTGCGCGAGGAGCACGGGATCGAGCGCGCCATGATCCGCGCCCACCTGCGCGGCATCCTCGGCCCCCAGCCGCCGGCGCCGGACTGGACGCCGCGCACGGCGGGTCGCGGGCAGCTCGAGCGCGGCCCCGGCGGCGTGCCGATCCTGTACCTCGAGGGCACGCCCGAGGAGATGGGGCGCCAGCACGGGGAGCTGCTGAAGGGCGAGATCCAGGCGCTGCGCCGCTACGTGGAGGCGTTCGTGGGCCGCCGCGGGCTGCCGCGGGCGCGCGCGCGCGGGGCGGCGCTGTTCCGCGAGCACTGCTCGCCCGAGCTGCTGCGCGAGGCGGCGGCCCTGGCGGAGGCCTCGGGAGTGCCGCTCGAGGACGTGCTCCTCGCGCAGTGGTTCACCGACCTCTACCGCGGGTTCGGCTGCTCGACCGTGGCGGCGCCCGGGCCCGAGGGGCCGCTCCTGGCGCGCAACCTCGACTTCCCCACGCTCGGGTTCCTGGGGCGCTACTCGATCGTGGTCGTGGCGCGCCCCGAGGGGCGCCGGCCCTTCGTGTCGGTCACCTGGCCGGGCCTGCTGGGCGTGCTGTCGGGGCAGAACGACGCGCTCGCCCTCGCGGTGATGGTGGTCCACGAGGGGAACGACGTGCGCTCGGGCGTCCCCTTCCAGCTCGCGTTCCGCCGCGTGCTCGAGCAGGCGGGGAGCGTGGACGAGGCCGAGGCGCTCCTGCGCGCCACCCCGCTCACCGTCCCCAACAACCTGACCCTGGCCGACGCGAGCGGCGGGGTGCGCGTGCTCGAGCTGCACCCCGACGGGATCGTGGCGCGCGGTCCGGACGAGGACGGCGCGGTCGTGTCGACCAACCACTTCGTGACCCGCGAGCGGCGCCGCCCGCGCGCGACGTTCACCTACTTCTCCTCGCTCCGCCGCTACCGCGCGGTGGAGGCCGCCTGCCCCGCCGACGGGCCCCTGGCGCTCGAGGACGCGCACGCGGCCCTCGAGGCGGCGGCGACCTCGTTCACCGCCCAGGCCATGGTGTTCCTGCCGGCGGCCGGGGCGGTCGAGGTGGCGTTCAGCCGGCGCGGGCCCGCGACCCGCGCCGGGTTCGTGCGGATCGGCCCCGAGCACCTGCTGCGCGCCGGCCGCGGGGAGTAACCTGCGCCCGTCCCACCGGAGGGCGCCGCCGTGTACACGCCGCCGCACTACGCTCACGACGAGCCGTCCGCGCTGCGCGCGGCCATGACCCGCCACCCGTTCGCGCTGCTCGTCACGCCGTGCGAGGGCGAGCTGCACCTAACGCACGTCCCCCTGTGGCTCGACCCCGAGCGCGGGCCCCACGGGACGCTCGAAGGTCACCTCGCCCGCGCCAACCCGCACGCTGCGGCGCTGGCGGCGGGCGCGCCCACGGTGGCGGTGTTCCAGGGCCCGAACGCCTACGTCTCGCCCCGTTGGTACGGCGACCCCGCGCGGGACGTGCCGACCTGGAACTACGTCGCCGTGCACGCCCACGGCACGCCGCGGGTGCTGCACGACCCGACCGCAGTGCTCGCGCTGATCGGCCGCCTGACCGACGTCCACGAGGCGGCGATCGACCCGCCCTGGCGGGTCGAGGAGGCCCGCGACTACGCGGCCAAGCTGGTGAAGGGGGTGGTCGCGTTCGAGCTCGAGATCGCGCGCCTGGAGGGGAAGTTCAAGGTCTCGCAGAACAAGCGCCCGGAGGACCAGCGCCGAGTCCGCGCCGCGCTGGCGGCCGACCCGCGCCACGAGGCGCTCGTGGGCTGGATGGATGCGGTGCTGAGGGGAGCCGGCGGAGCGTCGTTTCGCCAGACCGGAGCAGGGAATGTCGATAGTGAATGAGAAACTGGAAGTGCCAGAGCGCGCTGCGTGGTCGAATCTGACGCACCAGCGCCAGCCATTCTGGCATTCATATTGATATTCCCTGTTGATATTCCCTGTTGTCTTCGCTCCCCCGGCTGCCGTCGAGGAGCTCTTCTCATCGCCCCTCGAGCGTCGCCTCCAGCCGGACCTCCTCGCCGCCGCGGCGCACGATCACCTCGACCGTTTGGCCGGGGCGCGAGAGGCGGAGCGCGTTGACGTAGTCGTGGATCGTGCGCACGTTCATGCCGTTGAAGCGCACGACCACGTCGCCGGGGCGGATCCCGGCCTCGTCGGCGGGGGTGCCGGAGCGCGCGCCGTCGAGCAGCACCCCGGCCTCGCCGTCCTGGGTGTAGTTGGGAATGCTCCCGAAGTAGGCCCCGCGCTCCCCCGTGACGACCCGGCGCGGCGCCTCGGCGCGCGGCACCTTGGTGAAGGCCGGGCGCGCCTCGAGCGCGTCCACCCCGCGCAGGAGGAGGTGCGCCACCCGGGTCACCGCGACCAGGCCCTCGTCGTCGATCCGGTCCACGTCGTCGCTCGGCTTGTGGTAGTCGGCGTGCGTCCCGGTCCACAGGAAGAACACCGGCAGGCCGGCGGCGTAGAACGAGGCGTGGTCGCTCGGGCCGAAGCCGTCACGCTGGGTGGCGATCGGCTCGCCCAGGCGGTCGGCGGCCCGCTGCACCAGGTCGGCCCAGGCGGGCGAGCTGCCCACCCCGCCGATCAGGAGCGGGTCGGCCTCCTTGCGGCCGATCATGTCCATGTTGAGCATGGCGACCAGGCGCTCGCGCGCGACCGGCGGCCGCTCCACGAAGTGCTTGCTGCCGACCAGGCCCTCCTCCTCGGCGCCGAACGCGACCAGGAGCACGGTCCGGCGCGGGGGCGCGGCGCGCAGCGCCTCGGCCAGGGCGATCAGGGCGGCGGTGCCCGAGGCGTTGTCGTCGGCGCCGTTGTGGACCGCCGTGGCGTCGGGCGAGAGCGAGCCCTCACCGCCCAGCCCGAGGTGGTCGTAGTGGGCGCCGACCACGATCACCTCGTTCGGCCGCTCGGTCCCGCTCACGCGCGCGACCACGTTGCGCGTCTCGACCTCGACCCGCTCCAGGCGGACCTCGAGCTCGACCGTCGCGCTCAGCGGCGCGCTGCTCGGGCCCTCGCGCTCGAGCCGCGCCACCCAGTCGGCCACGCGCTCCCCCAGGCGCCGCTCGAGCGCCTCGCGCGCGACCTGCAGCACGGGCAGGCCGGGGTCGCCCGCGCTGAGCTGCAGCCACCCGCTCCGCTCGGTCCGGACCAGGATCACGGCCGAGGCGCCCGCGTCGCGGCAGGCGGCGACCTTGTAGCGGAGGTCGTCGTACACGGTGGGGTGCTTGGCGCCGAACGCGCCGCCGTCCTCGTCGTGCGGGCCGCCGGTCAGCACCAGGGCCACCTTGCCCGTGAGGTCGACGCCGGCGAGGTCGTCGTGGCCGTGCTCGGGGGCGCGGATCGCGTAGCCGCACCGGACGAGCTGACCGCCGGCGGCGACGGCGGCGCTCGCGGAGTAGAGGAGCGGCTGGAACTCGACGCCGAGCTCGAGCGGCTGGCCCGCGATCGCGAGGCGGTTCCCCTGCGCCGCCAGGCGCGCCCCGCGGGTGAAGCGAAAGGGCTGGAACCACGCGCCGTCGCGGGCGCCCGGCCGCGCGCCCGCCTCGGCGAAGCGACGGGCGAGGTAGCGCGCGGCCGCGAGGTCCCCCTCGCTCCCGGCGCGGCGCCCGCCGCGCGCGTCGTCCGCCAGCCAGGCCAGGTCGCGCAGCAGCGCGTCGCGGTCGATCGCGCCCTCCCCTGCCGGCGCCGTCACCGCGGCGTGCGCCCGCGGCCGGACCAGGGCGGCCTCGCGGGTCGCGTGCGGATCGGCGCCGTGGCCGTGCGGGTTGGTCCCGTGCGGATCGCCGTGCGGGTTGCTCCCGTGCGGGTTGCTCCCGTGCGGGTTGCTCCCGTGCGGGTTGCTCCCGTGCGGATCGCCGTGCGGGTTGCTCCCGTGCGGGTTGCTGCCGTGCGGGTTGCTGCCGTGCGGGTTGCTGCCGTGCGGGTTGCTGCCGTGCGGGTTGCTCCCGTGCGGGTCGGCGCCGTGCGCGCCGTGAGCAGCGCTCC
>CAZMSZ010000149.1:0-7366 GCA_964569055.1 uncultured Planctomycetota bacterium
GCGGCGGCAGACGGTGTGGCTCTGGCGCGGCACGAGGCGGCGGGGGTCGGTCATGTGCGGGCCCCGCCGCAAGCGGCCGGCCACGGCACCCGCAGTCGCTCGACGGGAGTTAGGGATCCGTTCCCGTCCCATGAAACGACGCCCAGCTACGGAACGGGCAACTCTTGCTCACGAGTCGCCGCTGAGCTCGCGCTGCCCCGGCACGGAACGGGCGGCCAGCCCGTCACCCCTCCAGCGCCCAGCACGCCCCCCGCACCTCCACCGTGCCGCGTGCGCCGAGCGGGGGTGGGCGCTCGCCCCCGTGCTCGGCCAGGAGCTCGCCGGTGGGGCCCTCGAGGGCCAGCCGCCAGGCGCGGCCGAGGAACGCGCTGTCGCGCACGCAGAGCGGACCCTCCGCTCCCTCGCGGAAGCGGAGCTGCTCGGGGCGCAGCGCCACCTCGACGGCTCCCTCGCGCGACCCGATCAGGGGCAGCTCGCCGAGGGCCGTGCTCACCTGCGCGCCGCGGGCCTCGCCGGCGACGAAGCTGGCAGGCCCGAGGAGGGTGGCCACCGCGCGGCTGGCCGGCCGGCCGTAGAGGGCCGCCGGCGGGCCCACCTGCGCCACGCGCGCGCCCTGGCCCGGCGCAGCCGGCAGGAGCACCGCCAGGCGGTCGGCGTGGGCCATGGCGTCGGCCGGATCGTGGGTCACCAGCAGCGCGGCGGTGTGGGCGCGGCGCAGGAGGCCGCGCAGCTCGCGCCCGAGCCGCTGGCGCATGCCGGCGTCCACGTTGGCGAACGGCTCGTCGAGCAGCAGCAGGTGCGGGCGCGGGGCGAGAGCGCGCGCCAGGGCCACGCGCTGCTGCTGCCCGCCCGAGAGCTCGCCCGGGCGCCGATCGGCGAGCTCGCGCAGGCCGACGAGGTCGAGCAGCTCGTCGGCGCGCGCGGCCTCCCCGCGCGGCAGCGCGAACGCCACGTTGCCGCGCACGGTCAGGGCGGGGAACAGGGCGTACTCCTGGAACACCAGGCCGACCCCGCGCCGCTCGGCCGGGATCAGCTCGCGCCCGTCCTGCGCCACGTCGCGGCCGCCGACCCGCAGCCGCCCACGTCGCGGGAGGAGCAGCCCCGCGACGGCGCGCAGGAGCGTGGTCTTGCCGCAGCCCGAGGGGCCGAGCACCGCCACCAGCTCGCCAGGGGCCACGCTCAGCTCGACGTCCTCCAGCACCGGCGTGCCGCGATAGGCGTGCGCGAGCCCGATCAGCTCCAGGGCGGGCTCAGACATGGCGCCGCCAGCGCGCGCCCACGAGCACCGTCCCGAGCGCGAGCGCGACCAGGAGCAGGCCCGCCAGGCCCGCGTCGGGGAGGAACGCGTCGGCGTGGCGGTCGTACATGCGGGCGCTCAGCGGGCGCAGGCCCGCCGCGCCGCCCAGCAGCAGCGTCACGGGCAGCTCCTTCACGATCGCGAGCGCGACCAGGACCGTGGCCGCCGCCACGCCCGGCGCCAGAGCCGGGAGCGTGATCGCGCGCCAGCGCCGCGGCGCGCTCGCGCCGAGCGTGCGCGCCGTCTCCTCCAGGCGCGGGTCCAGCGCCAGCGCCGCGGTCTTGAGCGCCGCGAACGCCTCCGCCAGGAACCGGGCCCCGTAGCCCAGGAGCAGCAGCGAGCCGCCGCCGATCAGCGCCGCGTAGACCGCGCGGCTGTCGGCGCTCCGTCGCGCCAGCGCCAGCGCGGCCAGGAGCAGCCCGAACGCCAGCAGCACGCCCGGGAGCGCGCTCGTGAGGTAGATCGCCTGCTCCAGCAGGCCGGCGCCCAGGCCGCGGCTGCGCGCGCTCACCCAGGCAGGCGCCAGCGCCAGCGTCACGGTCAGCGCCGCCCCGGCCAGCGCGATCCAGGCGGTGTCGCGCAAGGCGGGCCCGATCGGGTCGAACCCCTCGCCGCGCAGCGCGCCGCTCAGCGTCCAGCCCGCGAGCGTCACGACCGGGAGCAGCACGCCCAGGCCGATCACCAGCGCGTGTAGCGCGTAGGTCGCGGCGAGCAGCGCGGGCGGAAGCCCGCGGCGCGCCGGCGGCCGCGGGTTGGCGACCGTCCCGCGGCCGAGGGCGAGCCGCCCCTGCGCGAGGCGCGCCAGCGAGAGGAGCGGCAGGGTCGCGGCCAGGGTCGCGCCGCCCAGCGTCAGCGCCTGATCGAGGCGCTGCGCGTCGACGGCTTGGTAGAGCTTCCAGGTCAGCACCGGACAGTCGAGCACCGCCACCGCGCCGAAGTCGCTCACCACGTACAGCGACGTCAGCGCGCCCCCGAGCCCCAACGCTGGCCGCAGGCGCGGGAGCACCACGTCGCGGAACGTGCGCCACCGCCCGGCTCCCAGCGTGCGCGCCGCCTCGAGCTCCTCGCCGGGGGTCCGCGCGAGGGCGGCCCCGACCAGGAGCTGCACGTACGGCACGGTCGCGAGCGTCAGCACCAACCACGCCGCGCCCAGGCCGGTGAACCGCGGCAGCCCGAGCGGCCCGCCCAGGAGGCCGCCGGGGCCGAGCGCGTCGCGCAGCGCCCCGGCCAGCACGTAGCTCGGGATCGCGAACGGCAACAGCCCGAGCAGCGCCAGCGCGCACGCGCCCGGGTAGGACGCGCGCTGCTCGACCCACGCCAGCCAGCCGCCGAGCGCCAGCGCGGACGCCGTCACGCCGAGCGCCAGCGCGAGCGTGCTCATGAGGAGCGGGAGGGCGCGAGCACGCGCCAGGAGCTCGCGCAGGTCCAGCGCCTCGCCCGGCGCGCTCGCCGCGCCCGCGCCCACGACCAGCCCCAACAGCGGCAGCAGCGCCACGAGCGCCGCGCCCGCCGCCGCCAGCCACCACAGCGTGGCCGCCGGACGCGAGCCCGCCGTCGCGCTCACGCCCAGGTCCGCGCTGCCGCGACGCTCACGGCAACCCGAGCTGCTCCAGGAGCTCGAGGGTGGGCGCCACGTCGGCGAGGTGCACCTGCTCCACGGGAGCCAGCCCGACCTCGCTCAACGGCCGCACGTCGGGGTGGGTCGGCACGCCCGCGACCAGCGGGTACTCGAACGTCTCTTGCGCGAAGCGAGCCTGCGTCTCGGCCTCGAGCAGCCAGCGCACGAGCGCCACGGCCTGCGCCTGGTGAGGGCTGCCGGCGCGCGCCGCGATCCCAGCCACCATCAGCACGTTCCCCGCGTCGCCCGCGGCCGGAAAGCTGTAGTTGCGCACCGTGGGCGCGTCCGCCTTCAGCTTGTGCCGGTAGTAATGGTTGACCCAGCCCAGGGTCACCTCGCCCCGCGCGACCGCCAGGACCTGCGGGCCGTTCTTGGGGTAGCGCGCCGGCTCGTTCGCCTGGAAGGCGCGCAGCCACTCGGCCGCGCGCTCCTCCCCCCACAGGTGGCGCAGCGCGCTGAGGTGCGCCTGGAAGCTGGCGTTGGCGGGGGCCCACCCGACCTTCCCCTTCCACTTGGGCTCGGTCAGCTCGGCCAGCGTCCTGGGCAGCTCCGAGGGCTGCGTGCGCGCCTCGTCGTACACCAGCACGCGCAGCCGGCCGGTCACGCCGACCCAGCGCCCGCCGGCCTCGCGGAAGCGCGGCTCGACCCGCGCCAGCACGTCTTCGGGGAGCGGGGCCAGCCGGCCGCCCTCGGCCAGCGCGCCCAGGAAGCCCGAGTCCTGCAGCCAGATCACGTCGGCCGGGCACTCGGCGCCCTCGGCCTGGACCTGGCTCGCGAGCGCGGGCGTCTTGTTGTAGCGGACGTCGAGCACGACCTCGGGGTGCCCCTCGTCGTAGGCGCTCAGGAACGAACCGACGAGCCCCTCGCCGCGCCCGCAGTAGACGACGAGCGTCGTCGGCGTCGCGCTCGGCTCGGCGGTCGCCTCGTCGGGCGCGGCGGCAGCTCCCGCGGACGGCCGCTCGGACGGGCAACCCGTGAGCGCGAGCGCCAGGAGGGCGGTGGTGGAGAGAGCGCGCGAGCGCGCGCGAGCGGCGGTCATGAGGGTCGCCTCCAGGGGCGGGCGGGCAAGGGTCCCACGCAGCGTGGCGCCGGTCGACGGTGAGCGGCGCCGCGCGCGCGTCAGGGTCGGATCACGAGCAGCCGCACGGCGGCGGCGTCCTCGACCTGGGTGGAGAAGCACAGGATTCGCTCGCCCCAGGGGAGCGCGCGCATGTGGACCGGCGAGAGCGGGAGCCGCTCCAGCAGCACGCTCCAGCTGTCGGTCGCCGGGTCGTAGACCTCGACCGTCGCGCAGGGCGAGAGGTCGCCCTCCCCGCTGAGGGACGCGCCCGAGAGGAGGTACAGCTTGCCGCCCACCGCCACCAGCTCGGGGGACAGGCGCGGCGCGCGCGGGCGCGCCACCTCGACCCACCGGCCGGCCGCGAAGTCGTAGGCGTCGACCTCCTCCACGATCGTGAACTGCTCGCGCATGCCGCCCACGAGGTAGTAGCGCTCTCCCAGGAGCGCCGCGCCGAACGCGCGGCGGGGCCGCGGCAGGTCGAACCCAGCCGGCGCGAACGCCTCGCCCTCGAGGGCCAGCACGTCGATCGGATACTGGAACGCCTCGCCCTCGGGGCGGGCGGCGTCGTAGTCGAGCCCGCCGAACACGTACACCTTGCCCGCGCGCTCCACCGCGCCGAACTGCGTGCGCGGCCGCGGGAGCTGCGCGGCGTGAGCGCTCCAGGTGTCCTCGGCCGCGTCGTAGCGGAACAGCTCGGGCCACGAGCGCGCCCGCTGGCCGTCGTGGCCGAACCCGCCCAGGACCAGCGGGACCCCCTCCTTGCTGCCTTCGGGCGGCGCGAGCAGCACGACCTGCTGGCTCTGCCGCGCCACCGGGAGCGGCGCGCGCGGCTCGCAGCGCAGCGTGGCGAGGTTCAGGCGCCAGCCCTCGCGCAAGAAGCGCTCCGGCGCGAAGTCGTGCTGCTCGAGGCTGGAGTTGCCGCCGAACCAGTGCAGGACGTTCCGCTCCAGCCACAGGGCCTGGCGGTTCTTGGCGCGCGCGGGGCTCGGCAGCGACAGCCACGAGAGCTGCGGACGGCGGCGCGGATCGAGGTCGATCAGCTCGCACACCCGGGCGTGGCCGCCCGGGCGCGCCACGCCCCCCACCACCAGCAGGCGGTCGTCGTCGAGCGCGGTCATGCGGTGGAAGTAGCGCGGCAGCGCGAGCGCGCCGAGGTCCTCCCACTCGGGCTCGCCGCCGTGCAGGCCGAGGCGGAACAGGTGGGAGTCGAGGCCCGAGGCGTACACGTCGCGCCCGACCGCGGTCGCCGCCACGCCGAACCCGCGAAACGGCAGGTCGGGGCCCCGCGACCAGGTCCGCGCGGCGGGGTCGTACAGCCAGACCTCGCGCGTCAGCTCGTCCTCCCACGTCATGCCGCCCAGCGCGAGCAGCTGCTCGTCGGCGGCCACCAGCGCGATCGCGCGCCGCTCCGGGAAGGGCGGCTTGGGCAGCTCGCGCCAGGCGGGCTCGGGCGCGGCGAGGTCGAGCGCGAGGGCGGTGGTGTGCCACACCTGCTTGGTGCCGTCGAGCCACCAGCCGCCCACGACGTACAGCGTGTCGCCGAGCACCGCCGCGTCGTGCGAGGAGCGCGGCTCGGGGAGCGGTGGGAGGGCCTCCCAGGCGCGCGTGAGCGGGTCGTAGCGGACCACGTCCGCGAGCGAGACGAGGTCCTCGTCCTCGCCGGCGCGGTTGCGCGCCGACAGACCGCCGACCCGGATCAGCGCGCCCTGGTGGGCGACGAGCGCCACGCTCTGCGCCGGCTGCGGGCAGGGGAGCAGCTCCCAGCTGCGGCCGTCCTGCAGGTCGAGCCGCGCGAAGGCGTCCCACAGGCTGTCGCGCGAGTGCGCGTGCACCGGGCCGAGGTGGCCCGAGTAGACGTAGAGGTAGTCGCCGGCCCGGGCCATGCCGAAGCTCGCCAGCGGCGTCGGCAGGAGCGGCGGGAGGTCGACCCCGTCCGCGCGCAGCAGCCCGGGCGGCGGCGGCTCGTTGGCGTGGGCCGGCGCGAGCAGCGCGACGAGCGCGAGCGCGGGGAACGCGGCGCGCCTCACCGCGACGCGCTCCGGCGGTCGGCCTCGAACCAGCCGGGGCGGCCGGCCTCGGCCGCGAACAGGCGCAGGCCGTCGAGCGACAGCGCGCCCACGAGGTAGCGGCGGAGCTCGTCGCCGAGCGGGTGTTCGCAGCGCAGCACCGCCCACAGCCGCCCGGCGAGCTCGGGGACCGCCCACAGGTCGGCGGTCACGAGCGCCTCGCCGTACTCCTCGAGGCCCGCGGCGGCGAGCCGCTCGAGCTCGCGCCGGTGGAGCACGTCGAGGTTGCGCTCGAGCAGCCGCGCGAGCGGGGTCGGCTCGTGGCAGCGCGCGTGCGCGAAGCGGATCACCGCGCGCGCCGCGCAGGTGCAGCCCGGCGAGGAGGGCTCGCCCTGACACAGGTTGGCGAGCTCGGCCGGCTCGAACGAGAGCGCGAGCACCGCGTCGAGCAGCCCGCACTCCATCTCCCAGATCCGTCGGCGCGCCTCGCTCATGTGCCCACTCCTCCTCGCTGCAACTGAGACTCATTCTCAATATCATGATCCAGGCCCCGAGCGCAAGCGCGGTCGCGGAGAGCAAGCCGACGCCCACACCGCCTCGGGCTGCCGCGCCAGCACCCCCGTCCCCGTTTACAGTGCGCCCGTGACGCCCCCGCGCGCAGACCGGCTCCCGCCGCTCTGCCCCTATCGCGACGACCCCGCGCGAGCCCCCGACCCCGTCCTGCTCGACTGCCCGATCGAGCGGCTCTCGTTCCGGGCCGGCCCGGCGCCCGAGCGCGACGCGCTCACGGTGGTCGCCTACAACCTCGAGCGCGGCCTGCGCTGGCGCGAGCAGCTCGCCCTGCTGCGCGATCACCCCGACCTCGCGCGCGCCGACGTGCTCTTGCTCGCGGAGGCCGACCGCGGCTGCTCGCGCGTGGGCGGCGTCCACGTGGCGCGCGAGCTCGCCGAAGGGCTCGGGCTCGAGCTCGCCTTCGCGGTCCAGTACGTCGAGCTCCCGCGGCGCGCCAAGCGGCTGGTGGACCAGGTCGACGCGCCCTGCGAGCACGGCAACGCGATCCTCAGCCGACTCCCGCTCGAGGACGTGCAGGCCCTGCGCCACCCGCGCACGGTCGCCTGGCACCGCAACCGGCGCGAGCCGCGCCTGGGCGGCTGCGTGACCCTCGCCGCCACCGTGCGCTGCGCCGGGCGCGCGGTGCGGGTCTACGGGGTCCACTTCGACAGCCGGCTGCGCCACGGCGCGTTCCGCGCCGGGCAAGCCCGCGACCTCGTCGCCGATGCCGCGGCGCACGACGGGCCCGTGGTCGTCGGCGGTGACCTCAACGCCTACCTCCACACGCTCGACGTGTGGCTCGGGACGGGCCTGGACCGCGCGGTCTCCACGCT
>CAZMSZ010000149.1:7466-11086 GCA_964569055.1 uncultured Planctomycetota bacterium
TCCGCCGCGGGCTCGCGCGTCGGCCGAGGAGGCGGCTCGACGCGGCGCGCGCCAGGGCGCGCCGCGTCCCGCAGGTAGCGGCGCGGCGGCACGGTGTGGTTCACGATCGCCGCCACCAGACCGGCGAGCACCACCAGCCCGAAGATCCCCGCCAGCGCCACGTTCGGTGAGGCGCGCGGCGGGGGCGGGGGCGGCGGAGCGGCTTCCTGCTCGTGCGGCGCGAACCGGGTCCCGCAGTAGGCGCAGGCACGCGCGCCCGGCTCCTCGGGGACGGGCACGCTCTCGGCCGCGCCGCAGCGCGGGCAGCTCACGACCTCGCCGCTCACGCGCTCGACCTTACCGCGGCGCGGCCCCGCTTGTCAGCCCAGGCGCGATCCCCGAGCATTCCAGCCCATGCGCGCCATCGTCGTGATCCCCGCCCGCCTCGCCTCGACCCGCCTCGAGCGCAAGCTGCTCCTCGCCGAGAGCGGCAAGCCGCTCCTCCAGCACGTGTGGGAGCGCGCCTGCGCCGCGCGCCGCCCCAGCCGGGTGGTGATCGCGACCGACAGCGAGGAGCTGCGCGCCGCGGCGGTCGGGTTCGGCGCCGAGGCGCTCATGACGTCCGCGGCGCACACCAGCGGGACCGACCGCGTGGCCGAGGCGGTGCGCGCCCTCGCCGCCGCTGGCGGCCCGCCGCTCGACCTCGTGGTCAACGTGCAGGGCGACGAGCCCGAGCTCGACCCGCGGCTGATCGACCGCCTGATCGAGGTCATGGAGCAGTGCGAGGCGCCCATGGGGACCCTGGCCGAGCCGATCACCGACCCGGCGGACCTCGCCCGCCCGCAGGTGGTGAAGGTGGTCCAGGGCGAGCGGGGCGACGCGCTCTACTTCTCGCGCGCCGCGATCCCCCACGGCGCCGCGCCGGGCGACGACCCGCCGCCGCTCCGCCACCTCGGGATCTACGCCTATCGGCCCGCGTTCCTCCAGGCGTTCTGCGCGCTCCCGCCCGCGCCGCTCGAGCGCGCCGAGAAGCTCGAGCAGCTGCGGGCGCTCGCCCACGGCCACGCGCTGCGCGTGGCCGTGGTGCCGCCGACCGGCGTGCGCGGGATCGACACCCGCGAGGACTACGACGCCTTCCTGGCGCGGGTGCGCGCCGGCTGACGCTCACACCCGCGTGGTGACCGGCTCCTCGGCCGACACGTCGGCGCGGCGCGTGACCTGCCCGAAGCGGCGCCGGAGCCACAGCGCGTCGAGGGACGCCGGGCCCGCGTCGATCATCATGAGGGTGAGCAGCCCCGCGATGTAGAGCAGGTTGACCTCGTAGCCCGGCATGCCGAACTGCGGC
Source organism: uncultured Planctomycetota bacterium (assembly GCA_964569055.1). GTDB lineage: Bacteria > Planctomycetota > J058 > J058 > J058 > JAWLGW01. Next base: position 8,791 of record CAZMSZ010000149.1, read on the forward strand.
GCGCCGCCCTCGGTCCCGATCACGTTCATGAAGCTGAAGCCGGCGCTCGCGTGGACCGTGGCGGCCGCGACCGCCATCTCGATCGCGAGCAGCGCGCTGACCACGGTCACCAGCGCGCCGAGGATCAGCGCGATCCCGCCGGCGAACTCGAGGATCCCGATCAGCCAGGCCATGACGCCGGGGGCGGCGACGCCGAGCTCGGTGAGCTGCGCGGTGAACTGCTCGTGGCCGCCCGAGGCGAACAGCTTGGGGTAGCCGTGATAGCAGAACGCGAACCCGAGCATGAGCCGCAGCGGCAGCGACGCGTACTCCGACCACACGGACCGGTACGCGGGCGCGGTCGTCCTCATGGGGCACCTCCTGCCGGCGGATGCGCACCTCGCGTGCCCATTGACGGCAGGAGCGCGGCGCGCTGCGCACGGGAGCGCGGCGGGCCAGCCGTGACGCCGCCGTCCGCCGCGCCGGCCGCGCGTGACCCGCTACTTGGGCTCGGACCCGTCCGGCTCGGGCCAGGAGTGGCCGAGCTCGGCGAGCTGGGCGCGCGCCGCGGCGAGCCAGCCGCGGTTGGCGAGCGGGCTGGCCGGGCTGGGGTGCAGCACGGCTCGCACCGGGAGCTCGAGCCCGCGCGCCGCGACCAGCCGCTCGAGCTGCTGCTGCGCCCACTTGCCGATCGCGATCACGGTCCGCGGCCGGAGCTGCTCGAGCGCCTCGGCCATGTGACGCTCGCACGCCTCGAGGCACGGGGCCATGAGCTCGCGCGGCAGCTTGTCGGGCGTGAGGTTGGCGCCCCCCTCGCTCTGGAACACCAGCGGGCAGTAGTTGAGCACGAAGAACCGGGCGAAGAACGCCTCGGGCGTGCCGAAGCAGGCCCGGATCCCGCCCCACAGCCGGCGCCCGCTCACCTCGCTGCGCGGGCAGCCCAGGCCCTCGATCGGCCGCTTGGGGTGCGTGCGCGCGGGCGGTGTGATCGCGCCCTCGAGGCGGAGGAAGTCGCGCACCATCTCGGGCGTCCCGAACGGGACCCCGGTCTGCGCCATGCCCCAGGGCCCAGGGTTCATGCCGACCAGCACCGCCTCGACCCGGCCGGGCTCGCGCGGCGCGAACCGCTCCAGGTAGGCGCGGTGGAGGGGCCAGGCGTAGTCGAGCGGGTTGAGGACGTAGTGCGCCGGCCCGAGCGGAGCGCGCGCGGGGTAGTCGGCGACCGCGGCGCGGAGCCGCTCCGCGGCGCTCACCAGCGGGTGGGTCATGGTCGAGGGGCTCTTGGCGGGCGAGCGCTTCGCGCGGGGCTGACTCTTCGCTCTCATGGGCCGCGTTCTAACACGCTCCGGCGCGCGCCGGCCGGCGCAGGCCAGGACGGCGCGGGCTCGCGCCCGGCCGCAGCGGCGTATGCTCGGTGGGGAGGTGCCCGTGGGCGATCGGTTCCGCAAGGCGCTCGGCCCGGACGAGGTCCGGCGGGAGCTCGTGCCGGGGCAGTCGACCGAGCTGTTGAAGACGCTCGGGATCGTCGACGCGCGCGGGCGAGTCCAGGCGGACAGCCGCCGCAAGCTGAAGCAGGTGAACCACCTCGTGACGCTGCTCCGCCCGGCGCTCGAGGACGTGCTCGCGCGCCACTCCGAGCCCGTGCTGGTCGACGCGGGCGCAGGGAACGCCTACCTCGGGTTCGTGCTGTACGAGCTGTTCCTCGGCCCCGCCGGACGCGGCGAGCTGATCTGCATCGAGCCACGCCCCCAGCTGGTGGCGCAGGTGCGCGAGCGCGCCGCCGCGCTCGGCTACGAGCGGCTGCGCGTGCTCGAGGCGCGGATCGCCGAGGCGCCGCTCCCCGAGCGCGTCCACGCCCTGGTCGCGCTCCACGCCTGCGACACCGCCACCGACGAGGCGCTGCTGGCCGGGCTCTCGCGCCGCGCCGACCACCTCGCGGTGGTGCCGTGCTGCCAGGCCGAGGTGGCGCAGCAGCTCAAGGCGCTCGGCGCCGAGCTCCCCGACCCCGCCCTGCGTCCGCTGTGGGCCCACCCCTGGCACCGCCGCGAGCTCGGCGCGCACCTCACCAACGTGATCCGCGCGCTGGCGGTCGAGGCCCGCGGCTACCAGGTCACCGTGACCGAGCTCACCGGCTGGGAGCACACCGTCAAGAACGAGCTGCTCCTCGCCCGTCGCGTCGGCCGCCCCAGCGCCCGCGCCCAGGCCGCGCTCGACGAGCTCCTGGCGCGGATCCCGGTCCGGCCCGCGATCCTGGCGAGGGGCTGAGGCGCGGGATACGCGGACTCCGATCTCCAAGACCGCCAAGGAGGCTGTCGCT
>CAZMSZ010000149.1:11186-16326 GCA_964569055.1 uncultured Planctomycetota bacterium
GCGTCGAGCAGCGCGCGGTCCACCCCCGCGGCGGCGAGGGTGCGCGGCAGGCCCACGTCGCGGCCGAGCGCCTCGACGGCGGCCGCGGCGTCGCGCTCGCCCGAGAGCGCCAAGCCCACGCGCTCCACGCGCTCGCCCACCACCTCCGCGTTGAACCGGAGCAGGTGCGGGAGCAGGATCCCGTTCGCCATGCCGTGCGGCAGGTTCGCCAGGGTCGAGAGCGGGTGGGCCAGGGCGTGGGTCGCGCCGAGGCCCTTCTGGAACGCCACGGCTCCCATCAGCGCGGCCGCCATCATGGACGTGCGCGCCGCGAGGTCGGCGCCGTCCGCCACGGCGCGGCGGAGCGCGCCGCCGATCAGCTCGATCGCGCGCAGCGCCACCCCGTCGGCGAGCGGGTGGAAGCCGGGCGTCAGGTAGGCCTCGGCGGCGTGCGTCAGCGCGTCGAGCCCGGTGTGGGCCGTCACGCTGGGCGGGAGCGAGCGGGTCAGCTCCGGGTCGCACAGCACCAGCGGCGGCATCATGTGGGCCGAGAAGATCGTCTCCTTGCGTCGGCTGACGGGGTCGGTCACGACCGAGCTGCGGCCGACCTCGCTCCCCGTGCCCGCCGTGGTGGGGATCGCGACCAAGAACGGCTGGTCGGGGCCGATCTCGCGCCCGCGCGCGCCGTGGAAGAACTCGTAGTCGAGCGCGCGCCCGCCGTGGCTGGCCAGCACGCGCACCACCTTGGCGACGTCGAGCGCGCTCCCGCCGCCGAGGCCGATCAGGCCGTCGCACCCCTCGCCCCGATACGCGGCGGCGCCCGCGTCGGCCTGCTCGGCCAGGGGGTTGGGCTCCACGTCCGAGAACACCGCGTGCGGGACGGCGCCGAGCGCCTCCTTGACGCGCGCGAAGGCGGCGGTCTGGGCCAGGCCGCGGTCGGTCACGAGCAGCGGACGCCGCACCCCCGCCGCCTCGAGCGCAGCCGGCAGCTCGCCGATCGCGCCCGGGCCGAAGCGGACCTTGGTGGGGAAGCTCCACTGCACGACCGTGTCGAGCGGCTCGGGGACCTCCATCCGCTCAGATCACTTCCAGGTAGCGCTTCAGCTCCCAGTCGGTGACGGCCCGCTGGAAGGCGCGCACCTCCCAGCGGCGCGTCGCCACGAAGTGGTCGACGAACGCGTCGCCGAGCCAGTCGCGCGCCACGCGGCTGGCGTGGAGCACCTCGGCCGCCTCGCCCAGGGCGCACGGCAGCGGCGGGGCGAGGTCGTCGCCCAGCTCGTAGGCGTTGCCGCACACGGGCGGCGGCGGCTCGAGCTTCTGCTCCACGCCGGCCAGGCCGGTCAGCAGACCGGCCGCGAGCGCGAGGTAGGGGTTCTGGTCGGCGCCGGCGGCGCGGTACTCCACGCGGGTCGACTTGGCCGACGGGCCCACGATCGCGCGCAGCGCCGCGGTGCGGTTCTCGTGGCCCCAGCAGGCGCGCACCGGCGCCCAGGTGCCCTCCACGAACCGCTTGTAGGAGTTGATCGTGGGCGCGAACAGCGCGGTCACCTCGCGCATGTGGGCCACCTGCCCCGCGAGGAAGTGGCGCGCGAGCGGCGAGAGGGCGACCCGGCCGCCCTCCTGCTCGGCGGCGAACTGGTTCGCCCCGTCGGCCCACAGGCTCTGGTGGACGTGCCCCGAGCAGCCCGGCAGGTCGGCCCGCGGCTTGGCCATGAAGGTCGCGGTCAGGCCGTGCTGGGCCGCGATCTCCTTGACCGCCGTCTTGAACAGCGCCGCCTTGTCGGCCGCGCGCAGCGCGTCGTCCACCGCGATCGCCGCCTCGTACACCCCCGGGCCGGTCTCGGTGTGGAACCCCTCGAGCCCCACGTCGAACTCACAGAGCTGATCGAACAGCTGGTGGACGAGCGCCTGGTCGCGCGAGGTGCGCACCGCGCTGTAGCCGAACATGCCGTGGGAGAGCGGGACCAGCTCGCAGGGCTCGCTCTCGTGCACGGTCTTGTGGTCGGCGTCGAAGAAGAACAGCTCGAACTCGAACCCTGCCTTCGCCTGGTAGCCGAGCTCGCCCACGCGCTCGAGCACGCGGCGCAGCGCCTGGCGCGGCGAGACGGGGAGCGGCCCGCCGTCGGCGTCGTAGAAGTCGAGCAGGAACAGCGGCGTGCCGCGCTCCCACGGGATCCGGCGCTCGGTGTCGAGCTCCACCTTGGCGAGCGCGTCCGGATACCCCGTGTGCCAGCCGGTGTAGGTGACGTTGTCGTAGAGCTGGTCCGCCACGTCCCAGCCGAACACCACGTCGCAGAACCCGAGCCCCTTCTCGACCGCCGAGCGGAACTTGTCGAGGGAGACGTACTTCCCGCGCAGCACCCCGTCGATGTCGAAGGCGCCGAGCTTGACCTTGCCGCTCACCCCCTCGAGCTGCTCGAGCAGGGCTCCGACGTCGACCGCGCGTCGCTCCATGGTCGCCTCCAGCCGCCCACCCTCCCTCAGCCCGGCGACGAGCGCAAGAGCGCCCCGCGACCCCTCCAACTGCGTCGATCTGCTACCGTGACGCCGCGCCGCGCCGCCCGTCGCGAGCCGCGCGCGCGACGGAGAGCGCCTTGAGCCGGGCCCGCCTCGCGATCCTCGCCGCGCTGCTGAGCGCGCCCCTCGCCGGCTGCTCGACCCTCGGCAGCGCGACCGAGGACCACACGCTCCTGCGCGGCGAGGTCCCGATCGAGCTCGGGCGGATCCTCGAGGTCCGGATCGAGGGCGGCGACGAGGCGACGCGGCTCGGGCTGGTGGACGCCCTGTCCCGCGAGCTCGTGAGCCGCGACCTGTTCGACCGCGTGAAGCCGGTCCCCCACGACGCGCCCGGGCGCAACGCGGCCGCCTCGACCCTGTTCGTCTCCGTCCTCTCGCACGAGCTGCGCGAGGTGTGGGACCTGTTCGAGCTGCAGAGCGGGCTCGCGGCGCGCGTCGAGCTCGCGATCGAGCTGCGCGACCAGCTCGACGCGCAGGTGCTCGACGGCCACGTGACCGGGGTCGCGGCGGACATCGTGAGCGACGACGAGGAGCTCGAGCGCCCCGAGCGCCGCCAGGAGCTGCGGGTCGCCGCGCTCCACCACGCGAGCATGAAGCTGTCGCGCGCGCTCCGACGCGCGGCGCAGCGGCGCGGCCACGAGGCCATGGCGCGCCTGCCGGACCTGCGCTTCCCGCGCGGGGTGGGACCGGTCACCGTGGTGGTGCTCGGCGTGGACGACCCCTCGGGCGGGCGGCGGCGCGGCCACAGCTTGACCGACGCGCTGCAGGAGGCGTTCGGGCGCCTTGGCGCCGAGGTCGAGGTCGTGCCGCGCCCCGAGGTGCGCCGCGCCATCGCCAAGCGCGACACGCCGCTCACCTCCTACTGGGAGATCGCGCGCTACGAGCTCGACGAGCTGGCGCGCGAGCTGGGGCGCGGCGACTACGCCGTCGTGGCCCGGATCGAGCTGGGCGGCGACCGGGTCAAGGCCTCGGGCAAGCTGCTCGACCGGCGCGGCGAGACCGTCGCCACGGCGGAGGGGAGCGCGGTCGGGCTGGGCGCGGTCCGCGTGGTCGCGGCCCAGCTCGCCGGCCGGCTCGGGACCCGCCTCGCGCAGCTCCCCTAAACCGGGGCCAAGACCCCCAAATCCGGGGGCGCGACGGAAGCGAGACGAACCGCCCGCCGGTGCCCGCCGACGCAACCCCATTGAATACAGCGACTTGACCCGAGATCCTCCTGCGGCACACGGCTCGTGTAGGCGTGAGCGGGAGGCAGCGAACGTGAAGCGAAACGCTTGGCTCGGCGTGGTCGTGGTGGCGCTCCTGTGGGCGGCACCAGCGGCCCATGGGTTCGAGTACGTGGTCCGCCCGGGCGACACCCTGGCCCGACTGGCCGAGCGGTTCGGCGTCACGGTGGCTGCGCTCCAGCACGCCAACGGGCTGAGCGACGACATCATTTACGTGGGCGAGCGCCTCGAGATCCCCGAGGCGGAGGCGCGCGAGTACGTGGTCCGCTCCGGCGACACGCTGGCCGAGATCGCGGACCGCTTCGGCGTGTCGGTCGCCGCCCTGCGCGCCGCCAACGGGATCTCCGGCAGCCTGATCCACCCCGGCCAGCGGCTCACGATCCCCGGCGGGAGCGCCGCGCCGGCGCCCGACGACGACGACGCCGCGGCCGCGCCCCGCGAGCACGTGGTCCGCTCGGGCGACACGCTCTCGAGGATCGCCGACCGCTACGGCGTGTCGCTCTCCGCGCTGCTCGCCGAGAACGGGCTCACCGCCAGCACGGTGATCCACCCCGGGCAGCGCCTGAGCATTCCGGGCGGCGCGGCCAGCCCCGGCCCGGGCCTGGCGCGGGTGGTGGCGCCCATGGACGTCCCGGCCTCCCACGTCGAGGTGCTGGCCCGGATCGTCAAGGGCGAGTGCCCGCCGCAGATGCCCTTCGAGGGCAAGGTGGCCGTGGCGGCGGTGGTGCTGAACCGCGTGCGCAGCCGCTACTTCCCCGACACGATCCCGGGGGTCGCGCACCAGCCCATGCAGTTCTCCTGCTACAACCCGGGCGAGCGCGACCGCCTCTACTGGGGCCCGATCCCCCAGTACGCCTGGGACGCCGCCCGCGCGGCCCTCGCCGGGGCCGACCCCACCGACAACTGCGAGTTCTACTTCAACCCCTACCTGGTCCAGCCCTCCTGGGCCGACGACCTCGTGTTCGTGCGGCGGATCGGCGACACGTCCTTGACCGCGCACGACTTCTACCGGCGTCCCAGCGCGCGCCCGCACACCGCGACCAGCGTGGCGGCCAGCAGCCCTGGAGCCGCGGGCGCGCTGGGCGGCGCCTTCGGGAACTGAGCGGACGCCGCGCGGCCCCCGAGCTCGAGGCGGGGGGATTTGGGCGCTACCAAGCTCCGGCAGGGCGCTGCTATAGTCCCCTCATGCCTCGCCTCCTGGCGCTGAGCGCCTTCTTGTTCGCGCTGCTCGCGGTGCCTCAGGGCGCGCGCTCGACCACCGTCGCGCAGCTCGAGTTCGGCGAGCTGGTGGAGGGCGCCGAGCGCGTGTTCCACGGCACGTGCATCGACCTGCGCGTGGAGTGGAGCCCCGACGGCAGGCGGCTGTTCACCCGGGCCACCTTCGCCAATCACGAGGCCCTCAAGGGCGAGGACGACGCGCG
>CAZMSZ010000150.1:0-7766 GCA_964569055.1 uncultured Planctomycetota bacterium
GCTCGACGAGGTCGAGGCCCGTGACGGCCTCGGTGACGGGGTGCTCCACCTGCAGGCGGGTGTTCATTTCGAGGAAGTAGAACGCGCCGTCGGGCGCGAGCAGCATCTCGACCGTGCCCGCGCCGCGATAGCCGATCGCGCGCGCCGCGGCCACGGCCGCCTCGCCCATGCGCGCGCGCAGGGCCGGGTCGACCGCCGGGGAGGGCGCCTCCTCGATCACCTTCTGGTAGCGGCGCTGGGTCGAGCAGTCGCGCTCGCCGAGGTGGAGCACGTTGCCGTGGGTGTCGGCCAGGACCTGCACCTCGACGTGGCGCGCGCCCTCGATCAGGCGCTCGAGCAGGAGCGTCCCGTCGCCGAAGGCCGCGCTCGCCTCCGCCTGCGCGGCGGTGATCGCCGCCTCGAGCGCCTCGGGGGCCTCGACCCGCCGCATGCCGCGCCCGCCGCCGCCCGCCGCCGCCTTGACCAGCAGCGGGAAGCCCACCTGCCGCGCGGCCGTCGCCAGCGCGCGCGGGTCCTGCTCGCCGCGGTAACCCGGCACGCAGGGGACGCCGGCCGCCTCCATGCGGGCCTTGGCCTGCGCCTTGTCGCCCATGGCCTGGATCGCGTCGGGGCTCGGCCCGACGAACGTCACCCCGGCCCACTCGCAGGCCATGGCGAACGCGGCGTTCTCGGCCAGGAAGCCGTAGCCGGGGTGGACCGCGTCGGCGCCGGTGCGCCGCGCGGCCTCGAGCCGGCGCTCGCCGTCGAGGTACGAGGCCCGCGCCGCGGCGGGCCCGAGGCACACCGCCTGGTCGGCCAGCGCCACGTGGGGCGCCTCCGCGTCGGCCTCGCTGTAGACCGCGACCGTGGCGTAGCCCAGGGCCCGCGCCGCGCGCAGCACGCGGACCGCGATCTCGCCGCGGTTCGCCACCAGGAGCTTGCTGAAGCGCGCCACGGCTAGCCCCGCGCCACGCCGAAGGTGGAGGGGCGGAGCCGGCGTCGCTCCGCCTCCCAGCAGGTCCGCAGGGCGAAGCCGAGCACGCGCCGGCTGTCGCGCGGGTCGATGATCCCGTCGTCCCACAGCCGGGCGGTCGCGAACAGCGCGTTCGCCTCGGTCTCCAGCCGCTCGCGCAGCGCGGCCGCCATCGGCTCGACGGCCGCGTCGTCGACCTCCACCCCCTGCCGGGCCATCTTGGCCTTGGTGATGATCTTCATGACCATGGCGGCCTGCTCGGCGCCCATCACCGCCACCTTGGCGTTGGGCCAGGCGAACAAGAAGCGCGGGTCGTAGGAGCGCCCGCACATGCCGTAGTTCCCCGCCCCGTAGGAGCCGCCAATGATCAGCGTCAGCTGCGGGACCGTGGCGTTCGCGACCGCCTGGATCATCTTGCTGCCGTGCTTGATCGCGCCCGCCTGCTCGGCCTCGGTCCCGACCATGTAGCCGGTGGTGTTCTGCAGGTACACGATCGGGAGCCCGGCCTGGCAGCAGAGCTGAATGAACTGCGCCGCCTTGACCGACCCCTCCGGGTAGATCGGCCCGTTGTTCCCCACGATCCCGCAGGGATGTCCCTCGATCCGCGCGTGGCCGCACACGGTGTGGGGCGCATACAGCGCCTTGAACTCGAGCAACTCCGAGCCGTCGACGATCCGCGCGATCACCTCGCGCACGTCGTAGGGCTGCTTGGTGTCGACCGGGACCACCCCGCACAGCTCGTCGGGGTCGTAGCGCGGCGGCTCGTAGGAGGCCGCGGGCGGCTCGATCCGCTCCCAGCCCAGCGCCCCCACCACCTCGCGCGCCAGGGCGATCGCGTGCGCGTCGTCCTCGGCCAGGTACTCCGTCGTCCCCGAGACCGTGGCGTGCATCTCGGCCCCGCCGAGCGCCTCCTCGTCGGCGTCCTCCCCGATCGCCGCCTTGACCAGCGGGGGCCCCGCCAGGAACACGCGCGCCCGCCCGCGCACCGCGATCACGTAGTCCGACAGCCCCGGCACGTAGGCGCCGCCGGCGGTGGAGGAGCCATGCACCACGGTGATCTGCGGGATCCCGGCCGCCGAGAGGCGCGCCATGTTGCAGAACACCCGGCCGCCCTCCACGAAGATCTCGGCCTGATAGAGCAGGTTGGCTCCGCCCGACTCGACCAGCGACACCGCCGGGAGCCGGTTCTGCAGCGCGAGCTCCTGCGCGCGCAGGGACTTCTGGAGGCCCATCGGCGCGATCGCGCCGCCCTTGATCGCGCTGTCGTGGGAGCTGACCAGGCAGCGCACGCCCTGCACGAACCCGATCCCGACCACGTTCCCGGCGCCGAGCGGCTGCGCGTGCCCCTCGTCGTCGTGCAGGCCGAAGCCCGCCAGGCTGGAGAGCTCGAGGAACGGCGCCCCGCGGTCGAGCAGCCGCGCCAGCCGCTCGCGCGGGAGGAGCTGCCCCCGCGCGCGGAACTTGGGGGCGGCGCGGGCGCTGAGGGCGCGCACCTTCTCTTCCAGGGCGCGCACCTCCTCGACCTGCGCCAGCATGGCGGCGCGCCGCTCGCGGAAGGTCTCGGACGAGGTGTCGACGCGCGACTCGATCACCGGCATGGGCGGCCCTCGACGGTCATGACGCTCCTCCGCTCGCGCGCGCCCGCCGCTCCGGCGGGGTCAGCGCCGCGGCGCGCGCCGCGTCCACGCCGAGCCCCAAGAGCATGAACCGGACCCCGTGCGCGAGCGCGCGCGCGTTGGGCGCCGGGCGGCGGTGCTCGAGCGACTCGTACAGCAGGTCGTCGAACAGGTGGAGCACGAGGTGCGCGGCGAGGCGCGGGTCCTCGGCGGTGAGGCGCCCCTGCGCCACGCCCTCGGCGATCAGTTGCGCCAGCGGCGCGGCGAGCGCCTCGCGCCCCTCGCTCCAGGTCCGCTCCGTCTCCTCGCCGCTGGCGGCGCGCCGGATCACGCGCAGGAGCGGGCGGTGCTTGCGGACCCTGTGGTTGAGCCGGGTCACCCCGCGCACCAGGCGGGCGTCCGCCGGGTCGGGGCCCTCGGTCGCGGCCTCGAAGGCGGCGAGGTAGTCGGCGAGCACCTCGCCGCGCAGCCGGGCGAGCACGTGCTCCTTGCTCTCGAAGTAGAGGTAGAACGTGCCCTGCGCCACGCCCGCCGCGCGCACGATCGCGGCCACGCTGGTCTCGGCGAAGCCGCGCTCCAGGAACAGCCGGCGCGCCGCCTCGAGCAGCTCGCGGCGGCGGTCGTCCTGGCGGCGACGGCGAACTGACTGACGGTCAGTCATGGCGAGAGTGTCCCCCGGGGCGGCGGCCGCGTCAACCGCGCCGGCTGGCTCGAGACCGCCAAGGGGAGCTGTCGCTGGAGAGCGCGGCTCCCCTCGCCACAGACTGACCGCCAAGAGCGGCACGCGAGAGCTGTCGCTGGCGAGCGGGGCTCCTTCGGAGCTGTCGCTGGCGAGCGCGGCTCCCTTGCCCAAAGACTGACCGCCAAGAGCGCCAAGAGCGCCAAGGAAGAGCTGTCGCTGGCGAGGTCGGCTCCTTCGGAGCTGTCGCTGGCGAGCGCGGCTCCCTTGCCCAAAGACTGACCGCCAAGAGCGCCAAGGAAGCGCTGTCGCTGGCGAGGTCGGCTCCTTCGGGTGAGCCAGGGTCAGCGGGGCCCGAGAACAGAAGAGAAGAGAGAACAGGAAAGCAGGAAAACAGGAAAGCAGGAAGGGTGGTCCGACGCATGAGAAGCGCGGGAGAGGCAGGAGCGTGCGGCCGGTGGTGCGGCTCGGCTCGAGCGGGCTGGATCGGTGGACCCGGAGGAGGGCGGGGGGGCGCCGTGCTCAGACAGCGTGCGCGCTGCCACGAGTTGGCGATTGCTGCCGGGCAATCCGACGAACCGCGCGCCCGAACTGCGCGCGGCGCCCCCCCGCCCTCCTCCTGACCCGGGGTACGGACGAAGTCGAGCGACCGGCTTCGACGTGGCCCTGCGCGTGCCGGAGGAAGTGGCCCTCCGGACGATTTCGATCCGCGTCCGAATCCGAGCGCGCGCACCGCCCCGGCGCGTCAGCGCGGCTGCCCAAGGGGGGCACTGGGCGACCGGGGAGGGCGTGCGGGCCCGCGCGGCTGGCGGGTGCGGGGATCGGCCGCGGGCTTGCTCGGGGCTCGCGGGGGCCATGGGAGGGATCGGATGCGACGAGTGGCTTGCCCGCACTGCCGGGCGATTCGGCTGGTCAGTGGGTTTGGGCGGTGCCAGGGGTGCGGGGTGGGTGATCGCTGCGGAGGCGCGGCGCGGCTGGTGGAGGGTGCGGGCGCGGTTTTGGGCCACGCGCCTGCTCCCGCCGCTGGCGGTCCTGGCGTTCGCGGTGTTCGGGGTGCGGGCCGGCTGGCGGATGGGGCAGGACCTGAGCGGGTCGGGCAACCTGGCCGCGGTGTCGGGGGCCGCGGCCCTGGTGAGGTGGCTGCTCACGATCATGAACGAGCGCGAGCGCGACCTGCGGCTGGGGAGGTGACGAGTGAGCATGCGCGTCCTCCCCTGCATGTTCTGCCGGGCTCCGCGGCCGATCACGCAGTTCGGCCGCTGTCACACCTGCGGCGCGCGGGTGGCCGGCGAGGCTGCGCCGCCCTGGTGGCGGCTGCGGCTGGTCCATCTCGTCCGACGGGCGGTCCCGTTCGTGGCCTTGGCCGTGCTCACGGCCTTCTCGATCGGGCTGGTCCGGAACGTGACGATCCCCTCGGCCTTCTCCTGGGCGACCGCAGCCGCGCCGCTGGTGTTCGCGTTCGCGGGCTTCTACCTGCTGGTCATGTACCACGAGCACGGGTCGGCCTGAGCGAGTCACCGCCGGAAGAGGCTTCGCTCGGATACCCTCGCGGCAATGAGCGACCCCGAGGTCCAGGCCGCGTTGCGCGCGGCGCGGGCGCAGGGCGGCGGCGCGGCCTGGTTGCGCGCCGCGGCGGCGCTCGCGCGGCTGCAGCGCTGGGACGAGGCGGGCGCGGCCTTGCTCGAGGCAGCCGCCGGGGGGCACGCCGTCGGTGAGGCTGCCGCCGCGCTCGAGCCGGGCGGGCTCGCGGCGTTCGAGGCGGCGCTCCTCCCCGGGGCCGAGGCTCACGTACTCGACTGGGGCCCCGACGGGCGCGAGCTGTACCTCGCCGACGGCGAGGCCGTGTGGCGCCACGTGATCGAGACGGGCGCCCGCCAGCGGCTGGCGGCGCTGCCCGCGCCGGCGGCCGCGCTGGGGGCCGGACCTGCACCCGCGGCGCTGTTGCTCGGGCTGCTCGGCGACGATGGCGGGCTGTACGGCTGCCACGCGGTGGCCTGGCTCGAGCTCGCCACGGGCTGCGTGCGCCAGTCGGGCTGGGCGAGCGGGCGCGCGCCGCGCGGGGCGCTCGCCTGGGACGCCGCCACGGGCGCGGCGATCTGGTGCGACGGCGAGGGCGCCGAGGCGCTGCGCGTCGACCAGCCCGCCCTCGACCCGAGCCGGAGCTGGGGCCGCCGCCGGGTGCGCTGGCGCGCGGCCCGCGCGCCGTCGGCCGCGGACCGCGTGGGCTGGGTCACCCAGCTCGGCCGCGCCGGCCTCGCGAGCTGGCGGGTCGGCGATCGCGAGCCGCGGCGCGTGCTGGTCGGGCTGACGGAGCCGGCGGCCGCCGGGCTCGAGGACGTGCGGCTGCTAGCCGCGGGGGGCGACCGGGCCGTGGTCTGCGCGGGAGGCGTGGCCCGGCTCCGCGGCGCGGCGGGCGAGCTGGGGCGCGCGCCCTTGCCGCCCAGCGAGGAGGCCTGGCGCGCGCTCGCCTCCCCCTCCGGGCGGTTCGTGGCCCTGCTGCTCCGCGACGACGCGCTGCTGCTGCTCGACCTCCTGCTGGGCGCGCGGCGGCGGTTCCCCCTGCCGGGCCGGCCCCGCGCGGCGGCGTGGTCGCCGTCGGGCCGTCGCCTGGCGGTGGCCGCCGGGGCGCGGCTGGTGGTCCTCGGCGCGTGAGCGGGCGCCTCGTTGCGCTCGACCCCTCGGCGCGGTAGGACCGACCCGCATGAGATCGCAAGGTCGAGCCCCACGGCGGCCCGCGTGACCGAGATCCGCGGCGCGGAGGGCCTCTCGCGCGCCGAGCTCCTGGCCGAGCTCGAGCGCGGCGGGCGGGTGGTGACCTTCGACTGGGCCGTGTCGGTGTGCGTGATCACGTTCACGCGCAGCTCGGTCCCCCACCTCGTGCGCGCGGGCGAGGGGACGTTCGCCAAGGCGCTCCCCTACACGCTCTTGACCCTGCTCGTCGGCTGGTGGGCGCTCCCCCTCGGCCCGCTGCTCACGATCGGGGTGGTGATCACCAACCTCGGAGGCGGGAAGGACCTGACCCACCGCCTCCTCCCGCCGCCGCCGCCGCCTCCGGGTCCGAGCGCGTGGGAGCGCTTCAAGGAAGGCGGCTGAGCGGCCCTCCGCCGAACGTCGCTGACTGGCGCCCGCGCGCGCCGGTGCTATGACGAAGGGAGCGGAGAAGGACGCCATGGCCCCGACCACGCTCGAGTCGACCCCCAGGGCTGCGGCCAGCCCCGCCCCGCTCTCCCTCGACGCGCTGGCGCGCGAGCGGGGGGCCGCGCTGCGCGCGCGCTACGAGGGTGGGGGCGTCCCCGACGACCTCGCCGCGCTCGACGGCGACCTCGTGGGGCGCATGCTCGAGGTGCGCCTCGCGGCGCGCTCGCCGCTGCGCGGGCTGGTCCGCCGCCTGGCGGCGCGCCCGGGCTTCGTGTGGGAGGGGAAGAGCTTCCACGCCGCGGCGCCCGGCGCGGGCGAGGGGATCAACCGGGTGCAGCTGGCCGGCCTGGGGCGGCAGCGCCTGTTCCCGTTCGGCACGCTGCTCGGGGCGTCGCTGCTCGACGGCCGGCCGGCCGTGATCCTCGACTACGACCGCCCCGAGAACCCCGCCTGGATCCGGCGGATCCACGACGAGGTGCGCGAGGTCGCGCCAGGGCTGTGGCTCGGTCCGGCCATGGTGAAGGGTGCGTCCGGGGCGACCCTCGCGCTGTGGTTCGCGCTCGCGAGCCCCTCGCGCGCGGTCTGAGCGTGCTGGGCAGGTCCACCGCGGCGCCGCTCCCCGAGGCGCCGCACGCGCTCGTGACCGGCGCCGCCTCGGGGATCGGCGCCGCGCTCGCGCCGGCGCTGCTCCGCCGCTGGCCGGGCGCGCGCCTGACCCTGGTCGACCGCGACGAGGGAGGGCTGGCGCGGGTGGCCGCGGCCGCGGGACCGCTCGCGCGCGGGCTCGCCTGCGACCTCGCGGACGGGGCCGCGCTCCCGGGCCTGGTCGAGCGGGCGCTCGCGCTCGCGCCGGTCGATCTCCTCGTCAACTGCGCCGGGGTGATGGAGGTGCGCTCGTTCTTGAACACCCCCTGGCCGGTCGGCGAGACCTTGCTGGCGGTCGACCTTCTGGCGCCGCTCCGCCTGGCGCACCTCCTCGCGCCCAGCATGGCCGCCCGCGGACAGGCCGCGATCGTCAACATCAGCAGCCTGGCTGGCCGCTTCCCGCTCAAGGGCTGCACCTACTACGGCGCCGCCAAGGCGGGCCTGGCGCTCGCCTCGGAGATCCTGCGCGAAGAGCTCGCCCCCGCCGGAGTCCATGTGCTCACCGTCTACCCGGGCCCGGTCGCGACCCCGCTCGAGCGCGGCGCCCGCGCCGCCTTCCCCGACGATCTCCTCGGCCGCAGCCTGCCGACGGGCCGAGCCGACGAGCTCGCCGCGCGGATCGTGGCCGCGCTCGAGGCCCGCGCCCCGCGCCTGATCTATCCGGCCGCGTACGGGATCGCCTATCGCGCGCTCCCGCTGACCGAGCGGATCACGCTGCGCCTGGGGCCGCGGCCGA
>CAZMSZ010000150.1:7866-11317 GCA_964569055.1 uncultured Planctomycetota bacterium
CCTCACAGCAGCGACACCTCGCCCCGCAGCACGTCGCGGGCGACGACGCCCTGGTGCACCTCGTCGGGGCCGTCGGCGATCCGGGCGGCGCGGGCGAAGCGGTACCAGCGGGCGAACGGGAGGTCGTCGCTGTAGCCGAGGGCGCCGTGGAGCTGGATCGCGTCGTCGAGGGTGCGGCAGAGGAGGCGGGCCACGCGGAGCTTGCACATGGAGGAGAACGTGCGCGCCTCGCGTTCGCGGCCCTGCTCGAGCAGCCACGCGCAGTGGAGCGTCATGAGGTTGCCGGCGTGGACGTCGATCGCGTCGCGGGCGACGAGGCGCTGCACGAGCTGGTGGCTGGCGAGGGGCTTGCCGAAGCTGACGCGGCTGGCGAGGTAGTCGCGGCACAGCTCGAGCGTGCGGTCGGCGAGGCCGAGCCAGCGCATGCAGTGGGTCAGGCGGGCGGGCACCAGGCGGGCCTGCGCCAGGGCGAAGCCCTGGCCGACCCCGCCCAAGACCGCGTCGGGGCCGACCCGCACGGCCGAGAAGCGCAGCTCGGCCTCGCGGTGGGCCAGGAGCGGCTCGGCCAGGGTGGGGACGTCGCGCACGTGCTCGACGCCCTCAGCCTGGCGGTCGACCAGGAACAACGTCGCGCCGGCGCGCGGGTCGTCGCTGGTGCGCGCCATGACCAACAGGAAGGCCGCCTCGCCCGCGCCGGTCGAGAACCACTTGTGGCCGTCGATCACCCAGCCCTCGCCGTCGGGGCGGGCGGTCGTGCGCAGGTTGCGCGGGTCGGCGCCCGCCCCGGGGGCGGGCTCGGTCATGCAGAACGCGCTGGTGATCTCGCCGCGGCAGAGCGGCTCGAGGTAGCGGGCGCGCTGCTCGGGCCCGGCCACGCGCAACAGCAGGTCCATGTTCCCCTGGTCGGGGGCGTCGCAGTTGAACACCCGCGGGCCGACCGGTGAGCGGCCCATGGCGCGGAACGCCGCGCACATGCCCATCACGCCCAGGCCGAGGCCGCCGTGCTCGGGCGGGAGGTGCGGCGTCCACAGCCCTGCCGCGCGGGCCTCGGCCTGGAGCGCGGCCAGCGCGTCGCGGCGGTCGGCGCGGTCCTCGCGCGCGATCGCCTCCTCGGCGGGGAGCACGCGCTCGTCCACGAAGGCCCGCACGCGGCGGGCGAGCTCGGTCAGCTCGGGCGAGAGAGCGAAGTCCACGGGTCCTCCGGCTCGAGCTCGAGGCGGACGTCGAAGGCGGGGTCGCGCGCGGTCAGCTCGGCGCGCAGCCGCGCGAGCAGCACGGCCCGCGCGCGCGTCTGCTGGGCCGGGGTGACGCTCCCCCGCCGGAGCGCCCGGCACAGCTCGCGGTCGAGGGCGCGCTGGGCGCGGTCGACCGCGCCGGGCTCGGGAGCCTCACCCAGATCGGGCCGCTCGAGCGAGGGGTCGAGCTCGCGCGCGACCGCGAACGTGCGCTCGAGGACCGCCCGCGCGGCGCCCGGGCCCCGGCGCAGCTCGCGCGCCGTCCCCGCGAGCAGGCTCTCGGCCACGCGCAGGCGGAAGGCCACGCCCTTGTCTGCCACGTGCGGGCGGACGTCGCTGGCCAGGAACCGCGCCACCGCCTCGAGCAGGGCCGGGCCCTCGCTCGCGCCCTCGGGCTCCTCCGCTGCCTCGGCCGGAGCGATCGGCTCGTCTGCGGGCCAGCCGCCGCCCTCGCGCCGCTCGATCAGGCGGAGCGCCTCGAATTCCATCTCGGCGGCGCGGCGCGCGATCGCGAGCAGCTCGAGGTCGGGCGCCGCCGCGCTCCAGCGCCGGCCCTGGTAGGCGCAGCCGGCCGCCCAGCGCAGGTTGCAGAACACCTCCCAGAAGTGGAGCTCGCGGCGATCGAGCGCGCGCCCGCTCGCGCGCTCGTAGGCGGCGTAGAACGGCGCGCGGGCGGCGACGCCCCCCACCGGGCGGTCGTGGCGGCCGAACCGCCAGTCGCGGGTGCAGAGCCAGGCCAGGTCCTCGGCCGGCGCGCCCCAGTGGGCGAACTCCCAGTCGAGCACCGCGGTCAGCCCCTCGGGCGCGACCAGGTAGTTGCCGGTGCGGAGGTCGCCGTGCACCAGCGTGACCTCGCCGCGCGCGGGGGCGTGCTCGCGCAGCCAGCGCAGCGTCAGCTCGAGGGCCGGGCGCGGCGGGTCGAGGCCGTCGAGCATGCGCTCGGCGAAGGCGAGCGCGCTCGCGGCCGGGTCGCGGTCTCCCGGCCCGAGCGCCGCCTCCAGCGCGGGGTGCGTGGCGGGCGTGATCGCGTGGATCCGTGCCAGCTCCCCGGCCAGCGCCTCGCCCAGGTGCGCGCGCGCGTCCGCCAGCGCGGGGTCGGACACCACCTTGCGCCCCAGCGCCACGCCCTCGCGCCAGTCCAAGAAGTAGGCCGCGGCGCCCGCTCGGACCAGCCCCTCGGCGGGCCAGCGGGCCGCCGGCGCCCGCACGCCGCCCGCCACCGCGGCGCGCACCACCTCCAGCTCCTGACGGCGGCCGAGGCTGCCCGGGAGCGAGCCCGGCGCGTCGCTGCGCAGCACGAGCACCGGCGGGAGCTCGCCCGTCGGCTCGAGCTCGACCCGCAGGTTGTCCTGGCAGGCGCCGCCCACCAGCGGCGCGATCGCGCGCACGCGCACCGCGCGGCCGAGCGCCTCGCCGAGGTGCTGCTCGATCCGTCCGGCGAGCTCGCGCAGGGCGGCGTCGCTCATGCGCTGGTGGCCCTCCATAATGAGGGGCGGATCATACCGGGAGGAGCCCGTGAGCAGCGCCGAGGTCGGAGTGCGGGTCGAGCGGCGCGGGCCGGTGACCACGGTGATCCTCGACCGCCCGGCCGCGCGCAACGCCGTGGACCGCGACGCGGCCGAGGCGCTCGCGGCGGCGTTCCGCGCGTTCGAGGCCGACGAGCAGGCGCGGGTGGCCGTGCTGTGGGGGGCGGGAGGGACGTTCTGCGCGGGCGCCGACCTCAAGGCGTTCGCGGCGGGGCGCCCCAACCGGGTCGAGCCCGACGGCGACGGGCCAATGGGACCCACGCGCATGCTCCTCTCCAAGCCGGTGATCGCCGCGATCGCGGGGCACGCCGTGGCCGGCGGGCTGGAGCTGGCGCTGTGGTGCGACCTGCGCGTGGCCGAGGAGGACGCCGTCCTGGGCGTGTTCTGCCGGCGCTGGGGCGTCCCCCTGATCGACGGCGGCACGGTCCGGCTGCCCCGCCTGATCGGCCTCTCGCGCGCGCTCGACCTGATCCTGACGGGGCGCGCGGTCCCTGCCGACGAGGCGCTGGCGATCGGGCTGGTGAACCGCGTGGTCCCGCGCGGCGAGGCGCGCGCGCGGGCCGAAGCGCTCGCGGCCGAGCTGGCCGCCCTGCCCCAGACCTGCCTGCGCGCCGACCGCCGCTCGGCCTACGAGCAAGCGACCCTCCCGCTCGAGGCCGCCCTGGCCCGCGAGCTGGAGCTCGGGCGGGC
>CAZMSZ010000150.1:11417-16306 GCA_964569055.1 uncultured Planctomycetota bacterium
CGCTCCTGCCGCGCCGAGCCGCGCCCAGGAGGGCGAGTCGGTCGAGGAGCTCGTCACCCGGGGGGACGAGCGGTTCAACGCCGGTGACTACGAGGGCGCGGTCCTCGCCTACGGGCGCGCGCTCGAGCTCGACCCCGAGCAGCCCATGGTGCTCGTCGCGCGCTCGCGGGCGCTCGTGGCGCTCGGGCGGCTGTTGCCGGCCCTCGCCGACGCCGGCAAGGCGGTGGGGCTGGCCCCCGACGAGCCCGATCCCTACGCGGCGCGCGCGGAGGTGAAGGAGGCGCTCGGCGACCTCGCCAGCGCGATCGCCGACTACGACGCGGCGCTCGAGCGCACCCCGAAGGGCGAGGAGGAGGGCGCGGACGAGTGGGGCGAGTATCGGATCGCGCTGCTGGTCGCCCGCGGCAACGTCAAGCTCACCCAGGGCGACCTGCCGGGCGCGATCGCCGACGGGGACCAGGCGGTCGCGGGCGACGCCGAGCACGCCGACGCCTACTGGCTGCGCGGGCGGGCCCGCGCGCTGGCGCAGCGCACGGACGAGGCGGTCGCGGACATGAAGCGCATGGCCGAGCTCTCGCCCGGGTTCCCCTACCCGCTGTTCATGATCGCGGCCTGGACCGCCGACGCGGAGGGGCTGGCGCCCTTCGTCGAGGGCACCGGGTGGGTCGCGGCGCTCGCCCGCTACCTGCGGGGCGAGCTCGAGGCCGAGGCGCTCCTCGCCGCCGCCCGGGAGCCGGAGGACGACAAGCTCCGCACCGAGCAGCTGTGCGAGGCGTACGGCTACCTGGGCATGACCGCCGAGCGCCTCGGGCACCCGGACCAGGCGCGGGCCTACTACCGCTCCTGCGTCGAGACCAAGGTCAAGGCGTTCGTCGAATACCAGCACGCCCTGGCGCGGCTGGCCGCGCTCGAGAAGCAGGCGGTCCGTCCCTGCCCCGCCTGCGGGAGCGAGCAGGCGCCCGAGAAGGGGTCCTGCCCCGGGTGCGGGACCGCGCGCTAGCGCGGCCGACGCGGCGTGCCCTGGCGCTCACACCCGAAGAGGTCGGCCTGCGCCGGACCCCAGCCGCCAGGGGGGCTTTTCGAGATGGCATGATCGCCTCATGCTCGGCCCGGCCGATCGGCAGCAGCTCGCCGACAACCTGGCGCGGATCCGCGCCCGGATCGGGGCGGCCTGCGCGCGCGCGGGGCGTCCCCCCGACTCCGTGGCCCTGGTCGCGGTCACCAAGTACGCCGGGCCGGCCTACGCGCGGGCGCTGGTGGAGCTCGGGCAGCGCGACCTCGGCGAGAACCGGGTCGATCACCTGCTGCGGCTGGCGGGCGCGCTGGCGGACCTCTCGCCCAGGCCGCGCTGGCACATGATCGGTCACCTGCAGCGCAACAAGGCGCGCAAGGTGGCCAGCGTCCTCACGGCGCTCCACTCGCTCGACAGCGCCGAGCTGGCCCGCAAGCTGTCGGCCGCGCGCGACCCCGCCCTGCCGCCGCTCGAGACCTACGTCGAGGTGCGCCTGAGCGCGGCCGAGCAGCGCTCGGGGGTCGAGGGCGAGGAGCTGCCCGCGCTGCTGCGAGAGCTCGCCGGGTTGACGGGGCTCCGCCTCGCTGGCCTGATGGGCCTCCCACCGGAGGGTCCGCCCGAGGCCGCCCGCCCGCACTTCCAGCGGCTGCGGGCGCTCGCGCGGGAGCACGCCCCCACGGGGGGGCTGTCCATGGGCATGACGTCGGACCTGGAGGTCGCGGTCGAGGAGGGCGCGACCTGTGTCCGGATCGGGCGCGCGCTCCTCGACGGCCTGCCCGACGCGGCGCTGCGGGGCTGAGCGCGCGTGCCCGCCTACCGCCTGGTCGTGGAGAAGGGCCCCTCCAAGGGGCAGGCGATCCGCGTCAAGAAGAACGCCTCGGTGGTGGTCGGGCGCGAGGCGAGCAACGGGCTGCGCCTCGCCGACCCGCAGGCCTCGCGCAAGCACTTCCGCGTCGAGGCCAAGCTCGACGAGTACGTGCTGCAGGACCTCGGCTCGAGTAACGGCACCTTCGTCAACGGCGCTCGGGTCACGAGCTGCAAGCTCGCGCCGGGCGACAAGATCGCGGTCGGCGAGTCGCTGGTCTACTTCCTCGAGGAGCGCCCCGAGGAGGCGGGCGCGCGCCAGGGGGACCTGACCGGGCGCGAGGTCGCGGGCTACCGGGTGGGGCGCCTGCTCGGGCGCGGCGGCATGGGCACCGTCTACGAGGCGGTGCAGCTCTCGCTCGAGCGGACGGTGGCCTTCAAGACGCTCTCGCCCGAGCTGGCGCGCGACGCGGCGTTCGTGGAGCGGTTCATCAGCGAGGCGCGCGCGGCGGGGCGGCTCAACCACGCCAACATCGTGTCGGTGTTCGACGTGGGCCAGGAGGGCGAGCTCTACTTCTACTCCATGGAGCACATGCCGGGCGGGAGCCTGGACGACCTCCTCCGGCGCGATGGCCCGCTCCCCGTCGAGCGCACGCTCCCCATGATCTTCGACGCGGCGCGCGGGCTGGAGTACGCCGAGAAGCACGGCCTGATCCACCGCGACATCAAGCCCGACAACCTCATGCTCGGACCCGAGGAGGTGGTCAAGATCTGCGACCTCGGCCTGGCGATCTTCTCCAGCCAGCAGGGGGACGTCTCGGGCTCGCCGCACTACATCGCCCCCGAGCAGGCGCTCGGGAAGGACCTCGACGCGCGCGCCGACCTGTACGCGCTCGGGGTCACCTGGTACCACCTCCTGTGCGGGAAGACCCCGTTCAGCGGGCGCACCCCGCAGGAGATCGCGCGCAAGCACGTGGAGGAGGAGCCGCCGTCGCTGCGCGAGCTGGCGCCCACCGTGCCCGAGGACGTGGCCGCGCTGGTGGCGCGGCTGATGGCCAAGGACCGCGAGGCGCGCGTCCCCTCCGCCCGCCAGCTCCAGGCCGACCTCGCCGAGCTGGCGCGGCGGCACCCCGTGCGGGAGACGGTCATGCTGCGGATCGCGGCCGCCGCGCCCGACGTCCCCCCCAGCGACGCGGTCGCGCTGCCCGAGGGTGAGGCGCAGGGCGCCTCGCGCCTCCCGCTCGCCCTCGGCGCGCTGGCCGGCGTGCTGCTCGTCGTGGCGTTCCTGGTCACCAACGGGGTCCTCAGCGCCCGCGCCGAGCGGCTCGCCAAGGCCAAGGCGGACGTGGCCGCCGCGCGCGGGCTGCTCGAGGCGGGCGAGCTGGAGCGCGCGGTCGCCCGCGCGGACGAGCTCGCGGCCGAGCTCGAGGCGGCGGGCCTCGCCGAGCAGGCGGCCAGCGCCCGGACGGTGGCGGAGCAGGCGCGCGCGCGCCGCGAGGAGGCGGCCCGCGAGCAGCGTGAGGCCTCGGCGAGGGAGCGGCTCGAGACGGCGCGCGCGCTCAGCGTCGAGGAGCTCGAGGGGCCGATCGAGCCCGACCCGGCGCTGAAGCCGCGCCTCGAGGAGCTCGAGCGAATGCTCGGCACGGTGATCGAGGACTACGCCGAGACCGACGCCGCCGTGGAGGCGCAGGCGCTGCGCAAGCGGGTGAGCGCGCGGCTGCGCGAGCTGCGCGAGGCGCTCGAGGCGCGCGACCGCCGCGCGGCCGAGGCGCGCCGGGCCGTCGACCGCGCCAAGCAGCGGATCGTGGCGCTGCTCGACACCAACGTCCCCAGCCGGTTCGTGCAGGCGATCGCGGCGATCGAGGAGTACACGGCCGAGTTCGGCGACATCGAGCGGCGCGGCGGCGAGGCGCTGCTGGAACTGGTGCGCGGGCGCGCGGAGCGCGAGGTGCGGGCGCGCACCAGCTCGGCGCTGCTGTTGATCGCCCAGCGCCGCTGGGGAGAAGCCCGCGTCGAGCTGGACGCGGTCGCGCCGCCGCTCGGGTTCGCCGACCTCGAGGCGCAAGTGGCCGAGGCGCAGACCGCGCTCGAGGAGGGGCAGCGCCAGGCGGCCGCCGAGGAGCAGGCGGAGCGCGAGCGGGCCGACCGTCGGCGCCTCGACGAGAGCCTGGAGGCGCTGCGCACCGAGCTCGCCGCCCGGCGCTACGCCGACGCGGCGAGCAGCCTGCGCAGCGAGCTGGTGCTGCTCCAGACCGACGCGGCGCGCCGCCTGGCGGCGCTGCGGATCACGCGGCTCGAGCGGGCGGAGCGGGCCTTCGAGCCGCTCGTCGCCCATGTCGAGGCCGGCAAGCCCGGCGTCGAGCTCGAGCTCGAGGCGACCGGGGTCAGCGCGCGCCGCGCCCGGGCGGTGCGCTACGACCGCTTCAGCCGCCGGCTCACGTTCCAGCTCACCGAGCGCGTGATGCGGGACGTGGCGATCGCCGACCTCGAGCCGGTCCGGCTGCTGAGCCTGTTCGCGAGCCTGGGCCTCGACCCCGCCCAGCGGCTCGACCTCGCCTGCCTGGCCGCGGAGCTGGGCGAGTACGTGCGCGCGGCGCAGCTCCTGAACGAGGTCGCGGCCCTCGAGCCCGCGCTGCGGCGCGAGGTCGAGGACATGCAGGTCCTGGCGGCCACCGGCCAGTGAGCGTCCCATGAGCGCCGAGCCCCTCTGGGTCCGGCCCGACGGCGAGGCGCTCCTGATCAAGGTCGCCGCGCGTCCCGGCGCGTCCCGCTCCCAGGTGACGGGCGTGGCCGCCGACGCGCTCAAGGTCGCGATCGCGGCCCCGCCCGAGAAGGGCAAGGCGAACAAGGAGCTGACCACCTACCTCGCCAAGGCGCTCGGCCTCCGCAAGGCCCAGGTCACCCTCGGCGCCGGCGCGACCTCGCGCGACAAGACGGTCCGGATCGAGGGGCTGAGCGAGGCCGAGCTGCGGGCGCGGCTGGAGAAGCTGCTGTAGGCAGTCCGAGAGCTCTGCGCTTCCGTACTCACCTTCGCTTGCCAAGGTGAGTTTGCGAGGCGCCAGCCTCCGAGCCC
>CAZMSZ010000151.1:0-14438 GCA_964569055.1 uncultured Planctomycetota bacterium
AGCTCGGGGCTGGTCCGCCTGGTCAACCAGATCATTCAGGACGCGCACGCCCGCGGGGTCTCGGACATCCACGTCGAGCCCTACCCCGACGAGGACGTGGTGGTCCGGTTCCGGGTGGACGGCGTGTGCCAGACCTACACCACGATCCCGCGCCGGTTCGCGCGCGCCCTGATCTCGCGGCTCAAGATCATGGCCGAGCTCGACATCGCCGAGCGGCGGCTCCCGCAGGACGGGAAGATCCGGTTCAAGAAGTACGGCGGGCTCGACATCGAGCTGCGCGTGGCGACGCTCCCCACCGCCGGCGGGCTCGAGGACTGCGTGCTGCGCATCCTCGCCGCCAGCCGGCCGCTCCCCCTGGACGCCATGGGCTTCCTGCCGGGGAACATCGAGCGGTTCGAGCGCGCGATCGCGCAGCCCTACGGGCTGGTGCTGTGCGTGGGCCCGACCGGGTCGGGCAAGACGACCACGCTGCACAGCGCGCTCGGGTCGATCAACACGCGCGAGCGCAAGATCTGGACGGCCGAGGACCCGGTCGAGATCACGCAGCGCGGGCTGCGGCAGGTGCAGGTCCACCCCAAGATCGGGTTCACGTTCGCGCGCGCGCTGCGGGCGTTCCTGCGGGCCGACCCCGACGTGATCATGATCGGCGAGATGCGCGACCGCGAGACGGCCGAGGCCGCGGTCGAGGCCTCGCTCACGGGGCACCTCGTGCTCTCGACCCTGCACACCAACAGCGCGCCCGAGACGGTGACCCGCCTGCTCGACATGGGGCTCGACCCCTACGCGTTCGGCGACAGCCTGCTGGCCGTGCTCGCCCAGCGCCTGGTGCGGCGGCTGTGCACGTGCAAGCGGCCGGCCCGCGACCTCGAGCTGGCCGAGCTGGCCGCCGAGTTCGGCGCGTCCGACGCCTGGGCCCGGCTGGGCCTCGAGCGCGGGGCCGCGCCGTACGAGGCGGTCGGGTGCGAGAAGTGCGGCGGCGCCGGCTACAAGGGGCGCCTCGCGCTGCACGAGCTGCTGACCGCCTCGGGCCCCTGCCGGCGCCTGATCTGCAAGGGGGCCGACCTCGCGGCGCTGCGCGAGCTCGCGGCGCGCGAGGGCATGACCACGCTCCGGCAGGACGGGATCCGCAAGGTGCTGCTCGGGCTGACCGACGTGGCCGAGGTCCGGCGCGTGTGCGTCCAGAGCGACGAGGGGGAGGAGCCCCGGCCGCCCGTCCCGTCGCCGGCGCGGGCCGCCGCCGCTCGGCCGGCGGCCGCGCGCCAGGCCGCTCCCCGGCCCGCCTCGCGTCCCGCCGCCGGGCGCCGGCCGGCGGCCGCGGCGGGCGCGGCGGCCGCGGTGAAGCCTGCCAGCGGCTCGGGCGTGCGCAAGGCCGCCGCGAAGAAGGCCCCGGCCAAGAAGGCCTCGCGGCCGGCGACCAAGAAGGTGCCCCGCCCCTCGACCAAGAAGGACTCGGGGACGACCGCCAAGCGCCGGAGCCGGTGAGCGCGGCGGCCGCGCGCCCGCCCGCCGGGCCGCGCCTCGCCAACACGGCCCGGGGTTTCCGCTTATAGTCGCGCGGCTGAAGGAGGCGCCGGTGTCGAGCGACCGCGACTTCGACCTCGCCCTGGGGCGCGCCGCGCTCAAGGTCGGCATGATCTCGGGGCCGCAGCTGACCGAGGCCCTGCTCATTCAGAGCGCCTCGGGCGGCAAGCACCGGCTCGATCAGGTGCTCGTCGACCGGCGCATGCTGCGCCCCGAGCAGGCCAGCCAGCTCAAGGACGGGGTCGAGCTGACCGGCGCCGGCGAGGCCCGCGACTTCGAGCCGAGCCCCGCCGCGCAGGCGCGGGTCGGCAAGATCGTGGAGAAGCTCCTCTGCGACAAGGTCCTGGCCGAGGAGCCGTTGATCACGATGTACGCCGGTCGCCTCCCGCGCGACCCGCTCGGCGCCGCGCTGACGCTGATCGAGAAGGCCGCCATGCGCGCCGGCCTGTGGATGGACTTCCTCGAGACGGTGCGCGCCTGCAAGGACGTCGAGCACCCCAACCTGATCAGCGTGCTCGAGGTCAGCCGCACCGACGAGCACTTCGCGATCATCACCCGCTACCAGAAGGGCGGGATCACCCTGCGCGAGCTGATCGACCGGGTGCGCCGGCTCAAGCTCTCCGAGGCGCTGCGGATCACGCGCGAGATCGCGCAGGGCCTCGCCGCGCTCCACGCCAAGGGGATCGTGCACCGCGACGTCAAGCCGGAGAACGTGATCCTCGGGCGCGGCGGCGAGGTGCAGCTCTGGCGGGCGGGGGTGGTGTTCGAGCCCAAGGGCGCCAGCGAGTTCGCCCAGCCGCGCACCGTGTTCGGCACCCCGCACACGATCTCGCCCGAGGCGCTGACCGGGGAGCCGCCCAACCCGCTCTCCGACGTGTACGCCCTGGGCGTGATCGCCTACGAGCTCGCGACGGGCGTCCGCCCGTTCGAGGGCGACCGCCTGGCCGACCTCCGCCGCCAGCACCTCGAGGACCCGCCCGTCGCGCCGCACACGATCATGCGCGCCCTGCCGCAGGAGGTCGGCGAGCTGCTGGTGTGGCTGCTCTCCAAGAAGCCGGCCGAGCGCCCGACCGCCGAGAAGCTGGTGGCGACGCTCGAGCGGCTGGAGAAGACGATCCAGCGCAGCGGCAGGACGCAGAAGTTCCAGGCGTTCGAGTAGGGCCCCTCGCCCGGAGGCTGTCGCTCTGGCGTCAGCCTTCGTGCCCGTGCCCGTGCCCGCGCCCGTGCGCGTGGCCCTCGCCGGCGCTCGATCTCGAGACGCGTCGCATGCCGCCACGCGTCGCGCGGGAGCGGGACACGAGCACGAGCAGGGGCACGGGCACGGGCACGGGCACGAGGCTCGATGTGAGAGCCAACCGGGTCAGCGAACCGGCCTACGCCACCAGCCGCAACAGCCCCTCCAGCATGCGGTGAGTCAGGCCCCACACCGTGTAGCCCTCCCAGCGCCAGCACGGCAGGCGCAGGCGGGCGGGGCCGACCCGGTGGACGTAGTCGCCCGAGAGCTCGCCCGAGGCGGCCCGGTCGAGCGGGAACCAGAACGCGGCCTGGGCCTCGGGGCCGAGCGCCAGCGCTTGCTCGCGCTCCTGCACGAACACGAAGGGGGTGATGCTCATGGGGAGCACCTTGCCCCGGGCGACGGCGCGGATCGCGTCCAGCCGGCCGAGGACGCGCGCCCCCGCGCTCAGGTCGAGGCCGACCTCCTCGCGCGTCTCGCGGACCGCGGTCGCCAGCAGGTCGGGGTCGTGCTCCTCCTCGCGCCCGCCGGGGAACGAGACGTGCCCCGACCAGCGGTCGCCTTCGCGCTGCACGCGCTGCATCAGCAGCACCTCGGGCGCCCCGCGGTCGAACCGCAGCAGCGCCGCCACCGCCGCGCGCCGCGGCGTCAGCAGGGTGGCGTCGCGCGGCACGTGCGCGGCGAGCCGCGCGGCGAAGCGGTCCAGGCTGAGCGGGTCGGTCATGGCGTCGAGCGGGCGGTTCAGCCCCGAGGGCGAACCGCGCACGCCGACGAGGATATCACTCGAGCGCAGCGCCTCGCGGATCAGGGCACCCCGTTGGGCGTCCAGTCGCCGTCGCCGTCCTGGTCGATGAACACCGGGTTGGTGAACCCGATCACGTGGACCGTGCCCGAGCTCGGGTCGGTCAGCTCGGGCAGGAGCGCGTTGATCAGGTCGTCCGCGGCGGCCGTCCCGCGCACGTCCACCGTCAGCCAGGCGTCGGCGCCCACGGTCACCGTCTGGACGACCCGCAGGCGCACGAGGTCTTGGAGGTCCGTGGAGAAGGCGTCGCCCACCGGCTGGATCACGTCGCCCGAGAGGTCGAACGGCTGGGGAGCGTTGCCGGTCAACAGCGGGTCGCCGCTGAACGCGAGGCTCACCCCGCCGCCGTTGACGTTGAGCACCACCTCGTCGACGGGCACCCAGGGGGCCGCGATCACGGTCACGCGCACGTCGAACGCGCCGTCGTCGGTCACGAGGTCACCCACCTCGCCGTCGCCGAAGTCGCCGTCCTGGTCGGCGTCGATCTCGACGAACGCGATCGGCCCGGAGGTCCCGATCACCTCCATGGAGTCGCCGCCCGCGCTGGAGCGCGGCTGGTTGAGCCCGTTGATCGTGGGCGTCGCCTGGATCAGGCGCGGCAGCAGCACGTCGTTGAGCTGGTCGAGGTCGAGCGTGGCGAGGTCGCCCTGGGCGCGCACGTAGGTGCGCGGGAAGCCGGGCAGGCCGGCCAGCGTGTGGGAGTCGGAGTTGGCGGTGGCCGTCTTGACCAGGCCGGCCGAGGTCAGGGTGTACCAGTCGACCCGGTTGAGCTCGTACAGCAGGCGCGGGCCGCCGTAGATCTCGATCAGGTCGAAGTCGATCGTGCGCGTGCCGCCGGCGGTCAGCGGCGTGACGAGGTCGGCCAGCGCGCCGGCGCTGGTCATGGGCAGCTCGTAGCCCCCCTCCAGGAGCGAGCCCAGGCCGCGCGCCCGCTGCGGGAAGCCGGGCTTGCCGTTGGTGAAGTAGCCCAGGCCGATCGGCGGCAGCGGCGGCGCGATCACCGGGAAGCGGGGGTGATTGATCTGGATCACGCTCACGCCCTCGTCGCGGTTCAGGCCGAGGTCGTCCCGCAGCAGGTCGAACAGCGCGGGCGGCGAGCGGTACTCGTCGGGCGGCGCGCCGTTGCGCCGCAGGGTGGGCACGAGCGGCACCGGCCAGGCGTTGAAGTGGCCGATCGTGTTGGGGTAGAGCTGCGGGACGGGCACGAACCCGGTCGCCTCCACCCCGATCTGGCTGCGGATCAGGCTGGCGAGGTCGAGCGTGGTCTCGCCGTCGAGGGCCGCGATCACCGGCGCGAAGTCGACCACGTTGTCGTGCTCGGTCGAGACCATCACCTCCACACCGGTGGCGAGGTACGAGATCACCCGGTCGCGCAGCGGCACGGCCGAGTCGAACGAGCCGCCGGCGTGGACGTGGAAGTCGGCCGCGACCATGCGCTGGAGCGGGCTCGCGAAGGTGTCGCCGCTCGCGCCGCGCGGCGAGAGGCCGCTCGCGTCGAGGAGCCGCGTCAGCTCGAGCGGCTCGCCGCTGGTGGCGTCCTCGGTCCGCACCGTCTCGCCGGCGCCGATCAAGAAGAAGTCGCGCGCCGCGCCGGGCGGCGGGAAGCTGTCGATCGACCACTCGGGGCCGCGCATGGCGATCACCTGGTAGGCGCCGGGCGCGACCTCGACGGTCCCGCGCCCGTCCAGCAGGTGGACCACGTTGGCGATCCCCTCGGCGCGCGGGTCGGCCACGCGGTCGGGCGTGCCGCCCGCCTCGGCGTCCACGGCCGGGTCGGCCAGGGTCAGCCCCTCGGCGGCGATCCCGAAGAACGGGTCGGCGGTGGCGGCGGTCGGCCCGAGGGCGTCGGGGTCCTTCCCCACCACGATCACGCGGCAGGGGATCGGGTTACCGGCCTCGTCGGTCACCACCAGCTCGATCGTGCCGGTCTCGCGGCGGAGGTCGAACAACAGGTTGTTGGCGCGGTCGAGCGGCAGCTTGATCACCACGCTCTGCGGGTCGTGGCCGGGCGCCTCGACGAGCACGCGGTAGGTCAGCTCGTCGGTGCCCTGCTCGAGCCCGCTGGGGAAGGCGAGGTCGGGCGAGGCGGTCGCGCCGGCGGCCCGCCCGGCGAACGCCTCGGGCACCAGCATGCGGAACGCCCCGTTCGCCTCGTCAGGGCGGGTCTGGTTCAAGATCAGCTCCTGCGCGCCGTAGAGCGCGGCCGGGTAGAAGCCGATCGCCGGCGAGATCCCGTTGGGCGGGCCGGGGTCGAAGGTCAAGGCGGGCGAGACCTGCAGCGCGGTGACCGTGGTCCCGGGCGGCGCGCCGCGCACCTCGCCCGCGATCTCGCGCGCGCCCTCGAACATGTTCGGGACGGTGCCGCCGGTGGCGGGGTTGACCCGGGGCGGCGAGAAGCCCAGCCGGCTGATCGCGACGTCCGCCGCCGAGGCCACGTCGTTGCGCTCGCCGACCGCCACCTCACGCAGCCAGCTGAGCGTCTGGCTCCCCTCCAGGGTCACCTCGGAGCGGAGCTGGATGTTCGCCGCGACCGCGTTGCCGTCGGCGGCGTGGATCACCTGCCCGACCGCCGGGTCGTAGTGGGCGTAGGCGATCTGGGGCTCGTCGCGCCCCTTGAACGCGGTGAACGGCACGATCACCGGGCTCCCGAACCCCTGCGCCTGGAACCCGGTGAGCGGGGTCCAGGGCACGATGTTCGGGACGTCGGGCCCGCCCGTGATGATCACGTCGGCGATCGAGGCCAGGCCGATCGCGCTGCCGCCCGGGTTGGTGATCCGGGTCTCGACCGTGAGGAACCGGCTGTCGCGGAACAGCAGGTAGTCGGTCTCGACGACCAGCGGGCTGCTGCCGACGTTGAGCCGCCCCAGCCGCGCCGGGTCGGTCGTCTCGACCGAGGTCCCGTCGGGCAGCTCCGCGGGGTTGGCGTTGAGGACCCCGCCCGTGAGGCGGATCGCGGCCGGGTCGCCGAGCGAGCTCAGGACCTGCGCCGAGTCGTACACGATCAGGTTGGAGAGCGGGCTGGTGCGGTGGGTGACCACGAACCCGGCCGAGCCGGGCGAGACCCCCGGTCCCGGGAACGGGAGGGTCACGTCGTCGTCCACGAGCGGCACGCCGGGGGCGCGGAACAGGACGAGGGTGAACGGGTTGCCGACGTCCTGCAGCCCGACCGCGCCCACCCGGAACGAGGCGCCCGCGTTGGCCCCGCCGGTGAACGTCACCGTGTCGCCCGCCGCCAGGAGGTTGCGCGTCACCACGTAGCCCTGACCGGCGCCGGCGGCGAAGGTCGCGCCGGCGGGGACCTCGAGCGTGAGGGTGTCTGTGCCGAGCAGCCCGGTGACCTCGAACGTGCTGCCGAGGTTGGGGGCCGAGAGGAAGGTGACGAAGTCGCCCACACTGACGCCCGCCGCCACGAAGTCGACCGCGCCCTCTTCCACCAGCAGCGCCTCGCCGAGCAGCGGGTCGTTCGTGGTGGTCGCGGTCGAGGCCGGGGTCTGCGTGGCCGCGCTGCCGAGCACGTCGAGCACGAACGGGGTCCCCGACGCGCCGACGGTCTGGTCGGTCAACAGGTCGACCGGGACGCCGTTGTTGGTCTGCGAGGTGATCACGTACTGGACGTTGCCCGGCGGGGGGAGCCCGTCAGGGTCATAGGGCGCGCCGCTCACCGCGAGCGCGTTCGGCGAGAGCACCGCGAGCACGGTGTAAGACCTGCCCTGGTTGGCGCCGCTCAGGATCGTGAGCACATCGCCCGGCAGCACGGAGGCGGCCGCGAAGTCGTTGACCACGTCGAGGAACGCCGGCACACCTCCCGTGGTGGCTCCAGTCGCGTCCGCGCTGCCCGTCGCCCCGCTGGTGATCGGCGCCACCTGTCCGGCGTTGACGAAGCCCGCGGTCCCGACCACCACCGTCCGCAGCCCCACCACGCCCTGGCCCATTTGGTTCCACTGGTCGTTGTCGCCGTTCACGCCGGCGAGGTCGACCAGGGTCCCGCCCGAGGGCGCGAGCACGTTGGCGAGCGGGAACGCGAGCCCGGGCGGGGCGGGCGCGGTGGGGTCGACGCCGGGCTGGTCGATCACCGCCCGCAGGTGCTCGTTGGCGAGCACGTAGTCGCCCACGTCGGTCCCGAGCCCGCTCCCGAGCCCGCCGATCGCGTCGGGGCCGGTGGGGAGCGTGTCGCTCGCGATCGCCGCGGTGGCCTGGAACGCCACCGCGAGCGTGTCGTGGTCGGAGCCCGACTCGCTGATGCAGCCGTGGAGCGCCACCCCGCCCGCGGTGGGCAGGAGCGCGAGCGCCGCGAGGAGGAGCGCCCAGGAGCGGAAGGCCTTCGGTCGCATGGTCGCCTCGGTGTGTCCGTCGCAGCCGGCGCTAGAACCGGAACTCGAGCGACGCCGCCACGATGTCGACGTACGTGTCGTACTGCCCGTTGGCGGTGAGCCCCGTCTCGATCCCCTCGAGGTTGTCCTTGGTCGCGGTCTCGAAGAACAGGTGCATGTAGGAGACGTGGAACCGCACGTGCTCGAGCTCGAGCCCCACGCCGATCGAGACGCCGTTGCGGTCGGCGTCGGGGAGGCGCGGGCTGAGGGTGTGGCCGGGGACCGGCGTCTCGTCGTGGAAGTAGCCGGCCGTGATCGAGAGCCAGTCGAGCGGCTTCACCTCGGCGCCGATCATGAACATGCTCGCGTCGTGCCAGTCGAAGTCGATCGTCTGGACGGTCGGCGCGCCTGGCGTGTCGATCTCGATCACGAGCTCGTCGAGGGTCGACCAGCCGATCCACTTGTAGCCGAGCTCGAGCCAGAACACGTCCTCGACCAGCTCGACCTGCAGGCCGACCTGCAGCCAGGGCGGCAGCGTGACCTCGGTGGAGGCGCGGGCGCGCGGCGGGAGCCCCGCCGCCGCCGGCACGTTGCGGAACTTGGCGTCGCCCACGATCTCGTGGTCGTCGGGGGTGGCGCGCCAGGTGACCCCGATCGCCACCCGCTCGTCCAGGAACGCGGGCTGGAAGTGGAGCGCGACCATGTAGCCCACGTTGAGGTGGGCCGACTCGCCCTCCAGCTCGAAGTGGCCGTCGGGCGCGCCGAGGAAGCGGAAGTCGAGGGCGCGGGTCAAGCGGACCGACTGCGGCAGCGCCTCGGACGCGAACACCAGCTCGGGGCCGAACGAGAGCGAGAGCCCGAAGTCGATGGGGTCGCTCAGCGTGATCGCCGGCTGGATGAACAGGAACGTCACCTCGGAGGTGAGCGCCTGGTAGCGCCCCGCCCAGCCGTCGGGCCAGTCCGTCGCCAGGTTGAACGGGGCGAACACGCCGATCCCCGCGTCGAAGATCTCGCTGATGTCGAACGAGGCGAACCCGTTCGGCACCAGGTACACGCGGCGGAACTCCTCGTCGTCCCCCTCGCCGGGGTCGGGGTCCCAGTCGAGCTGTCCCGAGAGGATCGTCCAGCCGAAGCGGATCGAGCTCTGGTCCATGCGCCCGATCGCGGCCGGGTTGTAGTACAGCGCGGAGGCGTCGTCGACGCCGGCGGCGTAGGCGAAGCCGCGCCCGATCGCTTCGGCGTCGTGGGTGTCGATGTGGAAGCCCGCCGCCGCCGCGGGCCCGCTCCAGGCGATGATCAGCGAGGCTGCGGCGAGCCACGAGGTGCGGCGCATGGGTGTCCCCCCTCCCGCGTGGAGGGGACGTTGTCAGCTAAAGGGCATGCTGATGTCAAGCGCCGTCGCCGGGTGCGACGCGTCATACCCGCGCAGGCGACGGGGGGTCGCCCGAGCTCAGGTCGGGCGACGCCCGACGAAGGTCGACGCGCCCCGCGCGAGCAGCCCCTCGAGCAGCGCCCGCCCGCCGTCCTCGGCCGCCGTCAGCACCGCCGGGAGCGAGAACGCGCTCAAGGCCTCGGTGACCGACAGCACGCCCTCGGCCGAGCTCTTGCGCCCCGCGAAGGGGAACGTGTCGGGCCCGCGCCGGCACTGCTGGTTGAGGTTGATCCGGCACACCTGGTTGGCGAGCGCGTCGATCAGCGGGCCGACCTCGTCCGGGTCCTGGCCGAACAGGCTGAGCTGCTGCCCGAACGGGCTGCGCGCGATGTGGTCGAGCACCTCCTCCACCGCGTCGTAGGGGACGATCGGCACCAGCGGGCCGAACTGCTCGACCGAGAACAGCGTCGCCTCGGGGCCTACCGGGTAGAGGACGGCGGGGGCGACCAGCGGGCCGCACACTCGGCCGCCGCTAGGGTTGACCACGCGCGCCCCGCGCGCCACCGCGTCCTCGAGCAGGCGGGTCAGCTCGGCCGGCTTGTGCTCCTCGGGGAGCGGCGTGATCTCGACCCCGCTCACCCAGGGCATGCCGCACGCGAGCGCCTCGACCGCCGCGCCGAGCCGCTCGGCGAACGCGTCGGCCAGCGAGCGGTGCACGAACAGCAGCTTGAGCGCCGTGCAGCGCTGGCCGTTGAAGGCGAGCGCGCCGCGCAGCGCCTCGCGCACGGCGAGGTCGAGGTCGGCCGAGGGGAGCACGATCCCGGGGTTCTTGGCGTCCATGCCGAGGATCGTGGTCAACCGATACGGCGCGGGGTGCTGCCTCTCGATGATCGCGGCGACCTTGCTCGACCCAATGAACGCGAGCACGTCCACCTGCCCCGAGCGGATCATGGGGCCCACGACCTCGGCGCCGTCGCCCGCGATCACGTTCACCACGCCCGGCGGGAAGCAGGCGGCGAGCGCCGGCAGGAGCGGCAGGTTGCAGAGCATGCCCAGCTTGGGCAGCTTGACCACCGCGGTGTTCCCCATGGCGAGCGCGGGGAGCAGCGTGGTGTAGGTCTCGTTGAGCGGGTAGTTGAAGGGCCCCATGCAGAGCGTGACGCCGAGCGGCGCGCGCCGGACCATGCCGACCACCCCGCCCTCGGTCTGGAACCGGCCGCCCGCCCGGTCGAGGTCGCGCAGCGCGGCGATCGTGTCGTCGACGTAGGCGATCGTGCGGTCGAACTCCTCGAGCGCCGCCTTCCAGGGCTTGCCGACCTCCCACATCAGGAGCCGCGCCACCTCCTCGCGCAGCGGGCGGATCGCCTGGCAGAACGCGCGGATCGCCGCGATCCGCTCCTCGAGCGTGGCGCGGGGCCAGGCGCCGCGCCCGAGCCCCCAGGCCTCGCGCGCGGCGGCCAGCGCCTCGAGGGCCGTGGCGCCGTCGACGAGCGCCGTCTCGCCGATCACGCGCCGCTCGCTCAGGGCGTCGCCGCGGCGCTCGCACACGACGGAGCGCACCGGGGCGGTCGGCCCTGCCCAGCGGCGGACCTCGCCGCCGATCAGGTAGTTGCGCCCGTCGGGGTAGACCCCCTGGTCGTGCTCGGGGGGGACCTCCCCCGCGGCCGGGAACAGCTCGATCACGCCTCGTCCTCGCCCTGTCGCTCGTCCGCGCCCGGGTCCTCGAGCTCCTCCTCGAGGTCGAGCGCCGCCACGAGCTCCTCCAGCCGCGCGTCGATGTGCTCGGCGCAGGCCTCGTAGTCCGCCAGCGATCCTCCGATCGGGTCGGGCACCCCGCGCGGGTCGAGCACGATCGTCTTCTCCTCCGCCTCCGGCCAGGCGCCGAGCACGGCGGCGGTGTGGGCGGGGGTCATGGTCACGATCAGCTCCGCGTCGGCCACCAGCTCGTCGTCGAGCGGCCGGCTGCGGTGCGCGGACAGGTCGAGGCCGCGCCGACCCAGGAGCTCGCGGGCCGGGTCGGCCGCGGGCGCGCCGTAGCCGGCCGACACGCCGGCCGACTCCACCCGGAACCCGAGCGCCTCGAGCTCCTCGAGCGGCACGGCCAGCGCGTCGGCCAGCCGGCGCCGCAGCAGGGCCGCCGCCATGGGGCTGCGGCAGGTGTTGCCGGTGCATACGAACACGATCAGGCGAGTCAAGGCGCGCTCCACGTTGTCGCGGTCCAAGAAACCCTCGCGGAGCACCTCGGGCACGCCGTCCCCGACGACCCGCACCACGGTCGAGGCGGCGCGCAGCGAGGCCGGGCCGCCGTCGATCGCGAGGTCGACCTCGGCGCCGATCGCGCCCAGGGCCTCCTCGAAGGTGGTGGCGGGCGGCTCCCCCGAGCGGTTGGCGCTGGTGGCCACGATCGGGCAGCGGGCGGCCGCCACCACGTCGCGCGCGAACGCGTTGCCGGGGACGCGGTAGCCCGTCGTGCCGCCGCTCGCGTCCTCGAGCACCAGCGTCAGCGGCCCCGGCCAGTAGCGGGCGGCGAGCCGCCGCGCGGCCCGCGGCAGGCGCGCGCCCTCCGCGACCGCGGCCGCGGCGCGCGGGATCAGCCGGGCGAACGGCGCGTCGCCCCGCTCGCCCTTGAGCGCGCGCAGCCGCGCCAGCGCCTCCTCGCGGTCGGCCCGGCAGGCGATCCCGTAGACCGTCTCGGTCGGGATCAGCACCAGCGCGCCGGCGCGGAGCGCGGCCGCGACCTCCTCCACCAGCGCGGAGGGGTCGGCGCCGGCCTCGGCCAGGGACCGCGTCTCGACGTGCGGGCTGCTGGTCATTTGCTCACGCCCCCGAGCCGCCGGACGCCGCGCCCGGCGGGAGCGCCATGGTATTCGACACTTCGCAGGAATGCGCCCGCGGCGTGCGTCCTGGAGGAGGCCCGAGCTTCCTACCGACGTTGACCTTACGGTGGGGCGCGGGTAGGTTCGCACCACCCGGGAGGATCCCATGCGCGCGCTGTTGCTCTCGTGCTCGCTGCTGCTCGTCGCCGCCCCGCTCGCCCTCGCGCAGGACACACCCGAGGCCCCGGCGCCCGCCGAGGACGCCGACGGCCAGGAGCGGGCCGAGGAGGCCGGAGCGGCCGAGCCCGCCGAGGAGGCGGCCCCCGCCCTCGACCCGCGCGTCTCGGTCAGCAGCGAGAGCAAGCTCGACGGCGAGACGCTCGAGCAGAACATGCTCCAGGCGTTCCTGTGGGAGCGGCTCAACCACTTCCGCCTGCGGGTCGACAGCGCCAAGCCGACCGGTATCAAGCAAATGGACGCCTACATCGCCAAGATCGCCAAGTGGTGGGAGAAGGAGGCGCCCGGTGCCGCGCCCGCGAAGGTCAAGATCGAGGCGATGCAGGACGTGCGCTACGACGCCTCGGAGTTCTACGGCGAGGGCCAGGCCCACAACTTCCACGGCAAGCTCTCCGCCCAGATCAAGGACGCCGACGGCGAGGTGACCGCCAAGATCGAGTTCCCGTTCGCGTGGGGCTGGGGCAACAGCTCGGGCAAGACCAAGAACCAGGCGTTCGAGGCCTACAGCAAGACGGTCCAGACCGCCCTGGCGCTGCTGATCCTGAACCAGCCGGCCGTGCGCGACCGCGTGCCCGCGGAGCGGCGCGAGGCGCTCGCCAAGTGGTCGCGCAAGGAGCGCGACAAGCTGCTGGCCACGCTGGACGGGAGCACCGACGCGATCAAGCGCGGCGAGCTCGCCAAGCTGTTGCGCGCGCTCGAGCTCGGGGGCAAGTAGCCGCGGGCGGCTGAACCCGGCCGCCACGACGGACGTCTGCTGGAGGGAGCACCCATGGCGAAGCGCCGGCCGGACGAGGACGACGACCTGGGCTTCCGCACGCCGACCAAGCGCCCCACGGGCAAGCGGCCGCGCGAGGAGGCGCCGGAGCCCGAGCGCGAGGACGAGCCCGCCCCCAAGGCCAAGCAGGAGACCGGCCGGACCCGGCGCAAGGAGCCCGAGCCGCCCCCCGCGCCGGCCGCGAGCGCGCCGGCGCGCGCCTCAGGCAAGGGCGGCAAGGCGCTCCCGCTCCTGCTCGGGCTCGGGGTGGCCGGGCTGGTGGGCGGCGTGGCGCTGGCCGTGCTGAGCGGCGGCGCGCCGCCCCCCCCGATCGAGACCACGCGGATCCAGCCCGAGCGGCCCAAGCAGCCGGTCCGCACGCCCGAGGTCACCACCCCCGCCGCGGTCGAGCCGCGCCCCGTGGCGCCGCCGCCCGTGCGCCCGCAGCCCGAGCCCGAGCCGGTCGAGGCCCCCACCGAGGCGGCCCCGCCCGAGAAGTCGCCCCGGTCGATCGAGGACGTGCTGGCCGAGCTGGCGACGCGCTCGGGGGCGCACGCCGAGGTGGCGCGGGCGCTCGAGGAGTTCCTGGCGGTGATCGACCCCACCGGGCTGCGCGACCCGGGCCCCGGGTTCGAGAACTACCTCGAGCGCCGCCGCCAGGAGGAGGCGCTCCTGGAGCGGATCCGCTCCATGGGCCCGCACGCGGTGGAGGCCCTGCAGGACATGTTCGTGGGCCTCGAGCACCAGCAGTTCCGCCTGTTCCTGGGCAAGGCCCTGGCGGGGATCCCCGGGCCCGAGGCGCTCGGCGCGGTGGGCGCGCTGCTCGGCCAGTTCAAGGACGTGCCGCTCCAGACCACGCTCGTCCGCTACCTGCCCCAGACCCCCGAGTCGGCCGACCTGCTGGCGACCGCGCTGCAGGGCGAAGAGGACGCGAACCTGCGCTGCATGCTGATCAAGGAGTACAGCGACCGTCTGGGGGGTGACCTCACCCGCGGGAGCGAGCTGTTCCGCCAGGCGGCGACGGGCGACCCCAACCCGAACGTGCGCGCCGAGGCGGTCACGATCCTGGGCCGCCGCGGCGACCCGGCCGACCAGCAGCTCCTCGAGCAGATCGCGCGCAACGAGCCCATCCTCGCCATTCGCCAGCGCGCGATCGAGGCCTACGGGCAGACGGGCAAGGAGGCCGCGCTCCCCTACCTCGAGCAGCTCACGCGCGACCCGTCCTCCTCGCAGAACGTGGCCGCCAGCGCGGTGCTCGCGATCGGCAAGGTCGGCGGCGACCAGGCGCTCGCCACCCTGGACCTGCTGGCGCAGACCCACCACGACGAGGAGATCCGCCGTCGCGCCAACCGCCTGGCCCAGTCGCTGCGCCGCGCCAAGGAGCGCAACCCC
>CAZMSZ010000151.1:14538-16268 GCA_964569055.1 uncultured Planctomycetota bacterium
GGGGTGGCGGTCAGCTTGCAGCCGCACCAGGCCACGTGGCGCGGGCGCTCGATCTCGACGAGCACCGGGCGGATCGAGCAGACGCGGTGGGAGCCGTCGCAGTAGGGCTGGTTCTGCGAGCGGCCGCAGGCGCACCAGGCCTTCTTGCCCGGCTGCTCCTCGATCACGTACGGGCGCGCCTGCGGGCAGAGCGGCCGGTCGGGGTCGTCGGTCATTCCCTTCCTCACTTCGGCTCAGGCGATCAGCGAGGCGCCACGAGCGAGCGGCAGGGCGCCCTCCCTGAAGCGACAGCCATTCTGGCATTCGGATTGTTATTCCCTGTTGATATTCCGTGTTGTCTTCTTCTTATCGCGCAATACCTGGCGCCTGCTACTCACACCCCCCCGGCGTAGGGGATCGGGTCGCTGGCGCCGGCCTCGCGGAAGCCCTTGAGGCGGAGCGCGCAGGCGTCGCAGCGGCCGCAGGCCACGTCGGCGGCGGGGTCGTAGCACGACCAGGTCAGCTCGAGCGGGGCGGCGAGCTCGAGCGCGAGCCGGACGATGTCGGCCTTGCTGCGCTCGAGCAGCGGCGCGAGCACCTCGAACCGGGCGCCGCGCTCGGCGCCGGCCGCGGTCGCGACGCCGGCCAGGGCCTCGAACGCGCGCAGGAAGGCGGGCCGGCAGTCGGGGTAGCCCGAGTAGTCGAGCGCGTTGACCCCGATCACCAGGCGCGTGGCGCCGATCACCTCGGCCAGGCCGAGCGCCAGCGAGAGGAGGATCGTGTTGCGCGCGGGCACGTAGGTCACCGGCACGCCGGCGCCGATCGCGGCCTCGTCGCGGTCCTTGGGCACCTCGATCGCGGGGTCGGTGAGGGCGCTCCCG
The DNA here is from genome assembly GCA_964569055.1 of uncultured Planctomycetota bacterium. Lineage (GTDB taxonomy): Bacteria > Planctomycetota > J058 > J058 > J058 > JAWLGW01. The sequence continues at coordinate 15,399 of CAZMSZ010000151.1, forward strand.
CCCACCGCGGCGAGGTCGAGCCGCAGCACGCGGTGCTCGACGCCCAGGCGCGCCGCCACGGCCCGGGCGCGCTCGAGCTCGATCCGCTGGCGCTGGCCGTAATCGACCGACAGCGCGGTCAGCGCGTACCCCTCGCGGAGCGCCCAGCAGGCGGCGGTGGTCGAGTCGAGCCCGCCAGAGAGCAGGACTACGGCCCGGGGCGGGGCGTCGAGCTCGGGCGGGCGGGCCATGCGGCCTCCAGGCCGGTCGCCAGGGGGTGGGCGGGACGGCGCGCCGACCGTCCTCGCGGTGGTCGACGGGCGCGCGGGCGCCTAGAATCCGCCGATCATGGTAATCGTCAAGCCCGACGGGCTGCGCTTCTGGATCACGTTCTACGCGCAGCGGCTGTTCATGCTGCCGCTGGTGTGGCTCGTGTTCCGGGTGTTCAACCGGGTCGAGGTGGAGGGGCTCGAGCACCTCGACGGGCTCGAGGGCGGCCCGGTGATCCTGGCGCCCAATCACACCACCGCCTGGGACGCGTGGGTCGGGACGGTGTGGCTGCTGAGCAGCCGCCGGCGCCTGGTGGCGCGCGACACCTACCTCGCGGTGTTCGCCGCACCCGAGAACATTCCCACCCCGCCGCTGCGCCTGCTGACCGCGAGCCTGGGCGCGATCCCGGTGGACCGCGAGCAGGGCGTCGATCAGTTCGCGCTGACCGACACCGTGCGCCTGATCCGCGAGGGGCGGCGCAACGTGGTGCTGACGGTCTACCCCGAGGGGACGCGCTCCAAGGACGGGCGCCTGCGCCGGCGCGGCAAGCCCGGGATCGGCTGGCTGCAGCACCAGACCGGCGCGCCCGTCGTGCCGATCTACCACACCGGCGGGCGTCAA
>CAZMSZ010000152.1:0-16233 GCA_964569055.1 uncultured Planctomycetota bacterium
CGTCTTCCCGGTCGCCACGTAGATCGCGCCCGCGGCGAAGAACAGCGTGATCTTCCCGAAGGCGTGGGTCGCGATGTGCAGCCCGCCGCCGACGATCCCGAGCTTGGTCCCGAGCGCCGCCCCCAGCACGATGTACCCCAGCTGCCCGACGGTGGAGTAGGCGAGCCGCGCCTTGAGGTTGTCCTGATACAGCGCCACGACCGAGGCGATCACCACGGTGGCGGCCGCCAGGCCCATCACGAAGTCGGCGCTCCCGGCCTCGGCCACCCCGTCCACGCCGAACACGTAGACCGCCACCTTGAGCACGCAGAACACGCCCGCCTTGACCACCGCCACCGCGTGCAGGAGCGCGCTGACCGGCGTGGGCGCGACCATGGCGGCCGGCAGCCAGAAGTGGAGCGGCATCACCGCCGCCTTGCCGATCCCGAGCACGAACATGACCAGCAGCGCCGCGCGCAGCCCGGGCGAGAGCTCCGCCAGCGTCCCGCCCGCGGCGAACCCGTCGCTCCCCGTGAGCGCCCACACCGCGATGATCGCGAGCAGGAACAGGCTCATGGAGCTCCCGAACAGGAAGCCGACGTAGATCCGCCCCGCGCGCCGCGCCTCGGCCGAGCCGTGGTGCGTGACGAGCGGGTAGGTGACGACGCTCAGCGCCTCGTAGCAGAGGAACAGCGTGAACAGGTTGCCCGCGAACGCGATCCCCATCACGCTGGCGAGGGCGAGCGCGAAGCACACGTAGAACCGCGTCTGGTTCTGCTCGTGGTGCCCCCGCATGTAGCCGATCGAGTAGAGCGAGTTGGGCAGCCACAGGGCCGCGGCGACCAGGGCGTAGAGGAGGCCGAGCGGCTCCACCCGGAACGCGAGCGACAGCCCGCCGACCAGGGTCGGCCCCTGCCACGAGGGCGCGCCCGGGTCGAGGGCCGGGAGCGCGAGCACCGCGGGCGCGAGCAGGAGCACGCCCACGAACAGGGCCGCCGCCGTGAGCAGGGTCACCGCCTCGCGCAGGTTGGGCCAGCGGCCGACCAGCCCGATCCCGACCGCGCCGGCGACGGGGAGCAGCGCGAGCCACAGCGGCGAGGGCGCGTTCATCCCTGCCCTCCCGCGATCGCGCCGACCGCCGCCTCGAGCAGGCGCCGCACCGGCTCGCCGCCCCCCGTGCAGCCCAGCACCACGCTGCCGGCGGCGAGCAGCCAGGCGGGCAGCAGCATCGAGGGCGGCGCCTCGCCGACCTGCGGCCCCTCGTCTTCGCGCCCGAACAGCATGGGCTCGATCAGCCGCAGGCAGTAGACCACCGCCAGGAGCGACCCCACGAGCACCGCGACCGCCACGCCCCAGTGGCCCGTGCTGACCGCGGCGCTGACGAGGTACCACTTGCTGAGGAACCCGCCGGTCAGCGGGATCCCGACCAGGCCCAGGCAGGCGACCACGATCGCGGCGGCGGTCAGGGGCATCTTCTTGGCGAGCCCGCGCAGGTCCTCGAGCCGGCCCGCGCCCGCCCGGTAGATCACCGCCCCGATCGCCACGAACAGCGCGCCCTTGACCAGGGCGTGGTTGAGCATGTGGAGCAGCGCGCCCGTGAGCCCGGTCTCGGTGTGCAGCCCCAGCCCGAGCGCCATGTAGCCGATCTGGGCCACGCTCGAGAACGCGAGCAGCCGCTTGACGTCCGTCTGCTGGATCGCCATCAGCGAGCCGTGCAGGATCGCCAGGCAGGCGAGCACGGTCATGGCCTCGCCCGCGAAGCTCTCGAGCGCGAAGGCCGCGCCGAAGATCGTGAAGAAGAAGCGCAGCGCCACGTAGATCCCCACCTTGGTCGCGGTGCTCGCGAGCAGGGCGGTCACCGCCGAGGGGGCGTAGGTGTAGGCGCCCGGCAGCCACTGGTGCAGCGGGAACAGGCCCATCTTGATGGTGACGCCCACCAGGATCATGGCGAACGCCGCGATCACCGTCCGGTTGGGCCCGAGCGCCTGGAGCTGCTGGGCCATGTCGGCCATGTTGAGCGTGCCCGTGACCATGATCAGGTAGCCGATCCCGACCAGGAGGAAGCTCGCGCCGACCGTGCCCATCAGCAGGTAGTGGAAGCTGGCCGTGAGCGCCCGCCGGTCGCGCCCCTTGCCCATGGCGATCAGGGCGTAGCTCGTGAGCGATGTGATCTCGAGCAGCACGTACACGTTGAAGGCGTCGCCCGTGATCGTGATGCCCAGCATGCCCGTGAGGCAGAGGAGGTACGCGGCGTAGAAGAAGTGCAGCCGGTCCTCGGGCACCTCGCGCGCCACGGAGAGGCGCGCGAACGGGGTCACGACGGCCGCCACGCCCGCCACGAGCACCAGCACCAGCGCGTTGAGCCCGTCCACCCGGTACTCGATCCCGATCGGCACCAGCCCGGCCACCCCCTCGAGCGGGACCGGGCTCCAGCCGCCGATGTCGAACGAGATCCGCCCCTCGGGCGCGACGAGCACCTTGGACGCCAGCCACAGGGTCAGCCCGAACAGGGCGGTGGTGGTGGCCACGGTGAGCGGCCAGGCGCGGCCGCGCTGACCGACCAGCGCCACCACGAGCGCGGCGAGGAGCGGGCCGACCACGATCAGGGCCGGGAGGTTGAGTTCGAGCGCGCTCACCCGCCGGCCTGCCGATCCTCGATGTCCGCCAGCTCGTCGGCCTCGATCGTGCCGTAGGCGCGCTTGATGTTCACGATCAGCGCCAGCGCCACGGCGAGCGTGCTGACCGAGACCACGATCGCCGTCAGGATCAGCACGTGCGGCAGCGGGTTGGTGTAGAGGTGCTCGGCGGCGGCGTCGTGGCCGCCGAAGAAGATCGGCGCCTCGCCCGACTCGCCGTCGCGGCTGACGACCCCCATCGAGATGTAGAAGATGAAGATCCCCGTCTGGAACAGCGAGAGGCCGATCACCTTCTTGACGAGGTTGGGCTTCGCGATCGAGGCGTACAGGCCCAGCATCATCAGGAGGACGTAGACCCAGTAGTTGAACAGGCCGAGCGCCTCCACGGCTACGCCTCCACCATCTCGCTGAACACGGTCACCATGACCGAGCTGACGGTGAGGCCCACGCCGAGCTCGACCAGGGTCATGCCCCAGGCCTGGAACACCGGGCTGTGCCCGGCTTGGCCGGCCTGGAACGCCGGGTCGAGCAGGTCGTAGGCGAGGAACGGGCCGCCGCGCAGCGTGGAGACCACGCCCACCCCGGCGTAGATCAGGACGCCGAGCGGGGCGCCGATGTCGGTGAAGCGGCGCGGCACGGCGCGCCGCGCCGCCTCCTGCCCGTTGATCAGCGCGTACAGGATGTAGGCCGCGGCGACGATCACGCCGCCCTGGAACCCGCCGCCCGGGCCCCCCTCGCCGTGCGTGATCACGTACAGCCCGAACGTGACGATGAACGGCGCGAGGACCGCCGCGACCTGCCGGAGGACGTCCTGCTCGTGGATCTTCACGCGCCCTCCTCCGGACGCGCGGGAGAGGTCCGCTCCGGGTCGTCGGTCCGCCGCAGCAGGAGGATCATGCTCATGCCGGCGGTGAAGATCACCGCCGTCTCGAACAGGGTGTCGTAGCCGCGGTAGCTGGCGAGCACCGCCGTGACCATGTTCGGCGCGTGGGTGGCGTGGTGGCCCTCCTCGCTCATGTAGAACCGGGCGGCGCGGGTGTGGATCGGCGCGGTCGGGTCGCCGATCCGCGGCATGTCGAGCGTGCCGTAGATCAGCGCCGCGCCGAGCGCCAGCGCCGCCAGGAACGAGGGGACGTGCAGCCGCGGCGGATACTTCTCCTTGGCCCCCTCGCGGCGTGAGCCCAGGTGGATCAACGAGGCGATCAAGAGGATCGTCGAGATCCCGGCCCCGACCGCGGCCTCGGTGAAGGCGACGTCGAGCGCGCGCATGCCGCACCAGATCAGCGCCATGAGCAGGCTGTACACGCCGAGCAGGATCGTGGCGACGAACAGGTTGCGCGCGCGGACCACCGTGACCCCGGTGACGAGCACCAGCAGGAGCAGGAAGGCCGCGATCACCTGAGCCATCACGGGCGCCCCTCCTCGCTCGAGGTCTCGCTCGGCGGCGGCGTCGGGTCGGGCCGGCGCCAGGGCTGCCGCCCGTCCAGCCACGCCGCGCGCGCGATCGCGTGCGTCGAGGCGGGGGTGGTGAACAGCAGGAACAGCGCGATCAGCGCCAGCTTGGCGCCGAGCTGCAGGCTGTCGGCCCGCAACACGAGCGCCGTCAGGATCAGGACCTGCGCCAGGCTGTCGTTCTTGCCGGCGGGGTGCAGCCGGGTGAAGAAGTCGGGCATGCGCAGCACACCGACCGCGCTCGTGAGCGCTATGAAGCAGCCCACCCCGAGCAGGACCCCACTCGTGACCTCGAGCCCGCTCATCAGCCGAGCCGCGCCTCCTGCACCAGCTTGAGGATCGCGACCGTGGTCACGAAGTTCACCAGGGCGTAGACCAGCGCCACGTCCACGAACAGGAGCGGCCGCTCGGTGGAGAACCCCAGCACCGCCACCAGGAGCACCGTCTTGGTCCCGAGCGCGTTGGTCGCCAGGATCCGATCGAACACCGTGGGCCCGGCCAGGGCCCGCGCCAGGAACAGCAGGATCGCCACCAGGAGCGCCACGGCGGTCGCGGTCAGCACGTCAGGCCTCCGCCCCGCGCGGGGGCTCGAGGGCGGCGACCCGCGCGTGCATGCCGCCGTCGAGCACGCCCTCGGCGTCGCCGCGCGTGAGCGAGTGGATCAAGAACCGGTCGGGGCGCGCGTCGAGCGTGACCGTCCCCGGCGTCATGGTGATCGAGTTGGCGTACAGCGCGCGGCCCGTGGCCGTGTGCAGCTCGACGGGCGCCTCGAACATCTGGGGGTCGATCGGCAGGCGCGGGTCCCACACGATCCGGATCACGCGCGCGTTCGCGACGATCACCTCCTTGAGCAGCCACGGGAAGTACGTCAACGCGGCGCGCAGCAGGCGGAGCGCGCCCCAGTCGCGGATCATGAGCCCGCGGCGCGCCACCCCCACCGTGACCGCGATCGCGGTCACCACGCCGGAGCCGACCAGGAAGGGGTTGGTCAGCTCGCCCGACATGGCCGCCCAGAAGGCGAGCAGCAGGGCGAGCACCCAGAACCAGTGCACGATCACCGCCTCGGGGGAAGCAGGCCGACGGTTTGCCACGACCGCCCGGCCACCCGCGGCGATCGACGAAGGGACTAGAGGAACGTCCCGATCTTCTCGAAGGCGAGCGCCACTACGCCGCAGCGCGGACAGGGGTGTCGGTCGAGGCGCTCGCCCTTCAGCGTCGCGATCCTGTAGCGGTGCGCCGCGTCGAGCACGAGCGCCTGCCCGCAGCCCGAGCAGGCCGCCGCAGGCAGCGGCTGACCGAGGTACAGGAGCACGCTCTCGAGCCGCCCGCAGCAGGGGGCCCGAAAGAGGTCGCGGTGGCAGACGTCATGTTGCCCGATCTCGCCGTGCGTGGCGCCGAGGCGCAGGTCGGTCTCGCCATGACCGCAGGCGGCGCACTCCGCCCGCAGGACCCAGCCCACCCCGGCGCCGCCGACGTGTCCGCTAGGTCTCGCTCGAGGTCTCGTCGCCGACGACTACGCGCGCGCGCTGCTGGCGACGGACGCGGTCGAGCTTCCGCCGCATGCGCTCCTGCGCCTTGCGCTCGGCCCGGCGGCGGTTGCGCTCCGACTTGCGCATCTCGCGACGGCGCACGTCGCTGGGCTTCTCGTAGTACCGCTTGGCGCGGACGATCTTGGTGATCCCGGCGCGCTCGCACAGGCGCTTGAAGCGGCGCAGGGCGCGCTCGACGGGCTCGTCCTTCTTGACGACGACGCTGACGTTGGGCTTGGTTGCCATGAACGAACGCTCTCTCCGGCGCCCCTCGTGAGGCGCAGCTTGGGCGCAAATGCTACTCCATATCGCGGCGATGGCAAGGCGAACGGTCGAGCCGGCGAGCCTCGGCTCGGCGCGTGGGCTCGCGCCTCCAAGCCGTTGTCGATCCGGCGGATAGCGCCCGGGTCGAGCTCCCGGGGGCGTCGGGGGTCCTCGCTATCCTCGCGGGCGTGAGCGGCGCGCGGTTCGAGCAAGGTTCGCTGTTCGAGGCCCTCCGCCCCGAGGGGGCCGAGGACCTGCGCCCCCGGCGGAGGGCGCCGCGTCCGCGCTCCCACCCCGTCCCGCCCGCCGATCCCGGTCCGATCTGGGCCGAGGTGCCGGCCCCGACGGCGCTGGCAGAGCCCCGCAACGCCGAGCCCCCGGCCCCGCCGCTGCCGAGCCGCGAGCTCGCCGCCGCGGTGCTGGCGGCGCTCGACCAAGCCCCGCGCCCGGCGCGGGCGAGGGCGGCCGAGCCGAACGCGGCCCCCCCGCCGGCCGAGCCGGCGGAGCCCGCCTCGCTCGAGGCGAGCCTGCAGCGGGTGCTGGGGTTCTCCTCGTTCCGCCCGGGGCAACGCGAGGTCGTGGAGGCCGTGCTCGCCGGGCGCGACGCCCTCGCGGTCATGCCGACCGGCGCCGGCAAGTCGCTCACCTACTCCCTCCCCGCGTTCCTGCTCCCGGGCGTGACGCTGGTGGTCTCGCCGTTGATCGCGCTGATGCAGGACCAGGTCGCCAAGCTGCGCGCGCGCGGCCTGCCCGCCGCCGTGATCAACTCGCAGGTCCCCTGGGAGGAGCAGCGGCGCACCCTGGACGAGCTCGCGGCGGGCGCGGTCAAGCTGCTGCTCGTCGCCCCGGAGCGGTTCCGCAGCGAGCGGTTCGTGCGCGCGCTCCGCGGCGCGCAGGTCTCGCTGTTCGCGGTCGACGAGGCCCACTGCGTCTCGCAGTGGGGGCACGACTTCCGCCCCGACTACCTGCGCCTGGGCGAGGCGGCGCGCGCCTGCGGCCGACCGCCGATCCTGGCCGTCACGGCCACCGCGACGCGCGACGTCCAGCAGGACATACGCGAGCAGCTGGGCCTGACGCCCGACGCGCTCACGCTGGTGCGCGGCTTCGACCGCGAGAACCTGTTCCTGGCCGCGCCGCTCGTGCAGGGCGGCGCGGCTGAGAAGCTGCGCCGGCTCGAGGGCTGCCTGGGCGCGCTCCGCGCCGGCGGCGGGCGCGGACCCGGGATCGTGTACTGCGCCACGCGCCGCAACTGCGAGCGGGTGGCGCGCGGCCTCTCGCGCGCCAAGCTAGGGCGGGTCGCGATCTACCACGCCGGCATGCGGCCGGCGGCGCGGGCCCGCACGCAGGAGCGGTTCTTCGCGGGCAAGCTCGACGTGGTGGTCGCGACCAACGCGTTCGGCCTGGGGATCGACAAGCAGGACCTGCGGTTCGTGGTCCACCACGACCTCCCCGGCAGCCTCGAGGCCTACTATCAGGAGGCCGGCCGAGCAGGCCGCGACGGGGCGGCGGCGAGCTGCGCGCTCCTGTTCGCGCCGCAGGACATCCACCTGCAGCGCTTCTTCATCGAGACCTCGCATCCCGACCGCCGCGCCGTGGAGCAGGTGGCGCTCGCGGCGCGCCACGTGGGCTGGGACCCGGATCGGATCGAGCGGCGGCTGGCGGGGGCGGTCAAGGGGCGGGCGATCGAGTCGGCCGTGCGCCTGCTCGAGGCCGCGGGGGGCGACCCCGGCGCCGTCGACCACGCGCGCGTGCTCGCGCGGGCGCGCCACGAGCAGCGCCTGCTCGAGCGCATGATCGACTACGCCCAGGGCCGCCGCTGCCTGCGCGCGGTGGTCCTCGACTACTTCGGCGCCGACGAGGTGCCCGGGCGCTGCGAGGGGTGCGACCGCTGCCGCCCCGAGGCGTCCCCGATCCGAGCCGCCGCGCCGCGCGCCGCGACGGCTCGGGCCGCCACGCCGGCCGCCCCGCGGACGCGCGCGCGCTCCGCCACGAAGCGCGCTCCGCGCGCCGCGCGCGAGCGCGCGACCGCCGAGCCGACCCCGCCCGCGGACCCCGAGCTCCTCGGCGCCCTGCGCCAGCTCCGGGCGCGTCTCGCCAAGAAGAAGCGGGTCGCGCCCTACAAGGTGTTCCACGACCGGACGCTGCTGGCCCTGGCGGCGGCGCGCCCGCAGACCCGCGAGGCGCTGCTCGCGGTCTACGGGATCGGCGAGCGCAAGGCGGCGCTGTACGGCGGTCAGCTCCTCGAGGTGCTGCGCCGCTCGGGCTAGTCGCCGCCGCTCGGCCCGGCCGGCGGCCCCATCGGGGGGAACGGCGCGCCGCCGTGGTCGTGGCCGTCGTCCTCGCCGTGCTCGTCCCCCTCGTCGTCGGCGGCCTTGGGGCGCACCAGGTCGGCGCGGGTGGGGCGCAGCCCGTCGAAGCTCTCGGCGCTGATCACGTAGTACCAGTCGCCGAAGCGGAGGTTGTGCTGGCGCACCTTCTCCTCGGCTTCCTTGCGCTTCGCCTCGTCCTTGGGGTCGGCCATGGCGGTCGGGTTGAGCTCGGCGCCGATCACCAAGAACCGCTGGAGCTGCTCGTCCTGCTTGCGCCCGGGGGCGATCTCGCCGAACCGCAGGATCAGCGTCACGCCGTCCTCGTGGTCGACCCGGACCTCGCCCTCGTTCGAGTAGACCGCGCCGTCCTGGGTCACGAAGAAGCCGACCTGCTCCATGCGGGCCCGGTCGCGCTTGAGCACATCGGCGATCTCGAGCTCGCGCAGGGTGTCGGTCAGGCTGTTGACCGCCGCCACGTTCACGGCCTCGTCGGGCTGCTGATCGCGGAGGATCCAGTCCTCCCCCTCGGTGCGCCCGAGCGTGAGCGTCTCGCCGGGGAGGATCCGGATCGCGCCCTTGCGGAGCATCGCCTCGTCGACCTGGTACTTGTCGACCGTGATCGAGGTCACGGTCGCCACGTCGAGCTCGAGCACGTCGGTGTCGATCCAGTCGCTGAACTTCGTCGACACATCGAGCGCGACCTTGGCCGCGTAGGTCCGCTTCTCGTCGGGGCGGCGGACGTAGCGGAAGCCCTCCTTCCCCTCGACCTCCTTCCCCACGATCAGGTCGGCCAGCACCCGCTCGCCCGCGTCGCGGATGGTGATCCGGGTGCCCACCCCCTCGGCGCCCTCGTCCGCCTGGGGGTCGACCACGCCGAGCTTGACGTGCTCCTCCTCCCGGTGCGACACGATCACGGTGCGCTCGATCGTCTGCACGCTCGCGGCCGCCTTGCCCAGGCGGTCCTTGGCGTCGGCGGGGTAGTTGTCCTTGCTCGGGATCCGCCACACCCCGTCCTTCAGCTCGACCTTGAACGGGATCGGCTCGTCCTCCTCCCACACCTCGAGGCTCGTGGCCTGGGTGAAGTCCGTGAAGGCGGGGAAGAACCGCTCGCCCTGGTCGCTGAACTCCGCCGGCGTGCTCGACGCGCTCGGGACGACGAAGGCGAGCAAGAACAGGACGCCCGCCACGCCCACGTAGGCCAACGTGCGGTTGCTCTCGCTCACGACTTCCTCCGACGGGCGGGCTCGATCCCGGCCCGCTCCAGCTTCAGCTTGCGGATCAGCACCAACAGCCCGAGCAGCAGGGCGGGCAGCGGGGCCAGCCCCTGCACGGCCGCGGTGATCATGTCCTCGACCCGGCGGATCTCGTTGCGCTTGTCGGTCTCGGCCAGGCGGATCTTGGCGCGCTCCGCGTCCTCGATCCGCCGCTTCTCCGCGTCGAACCGCGCCTGCTCCTCCTGCCGCTTGGCCTCCATCAGGATCTGCTTCTGACGGTAGTCGAGGTTGGGGTTCTGCTCGATCTCGGCGACGGCGCTGTCGAGGCGCTCCTGCGCCTCGGCCAGCTGCTCCTTCGCCTCCTCGCGCGCCTTCTCGGTCGCCTCGCGCACCCGCTCGTTCAGCTCCTGCTCGACCTGCTCGATCACCTCGAGCGTGCGATGCGCCGGGCGCAGCTTGCGCAGCGCGATGTACGAGTCGTCGCCCGCCAGCGAGTCGATGCAGTTGGCCGCGAAGGTCACGTTGTCGAGGTTGAACTCGGCGTTCCCCTGCCGGCGCAGCCCGTAGAACACGTCGGAGACCAGGTCGAGGTCGGCCACCACGATCGCCTCGAACTCCTCGTCCGAGCGCTGGCCGCGCTTCATGCGCTCGCCGTCGGCCGGCGCGCTGAGCTTGCCCTTGACCCGCGCCGCGACCACGCGCTGCTCGCCGAGGCTCTCGTAGCGGCGGAGCTGCTCGGGCTTGGGCATCACGCCGAAGAAGCTCTCCTGGACCATGTCGTGCCACGTCTGGTAGCCCGAGTGGGTCCCCGTCCGCAGCAGGGGCGTGAACTCGATCCCGTCGCTGCCGGGCGCCTTGGCGAGCTCCCCGCCGAAGATCAGCACGACCTCCTGGAGCCCCGACGTCACGGGGTCGTCGCCGTTGAAGCCCTCCGGCCGCTCACCCGCGGCGGGGGCGATGAACACCAGCTCGCGCGGGATCGGCCACTCGGGGTGGGGGTTGTATTGGTCCCAGGTGATCCGGTCCTTGTGCCAGGTCACGCCCATGCCCGCGAGCAGCGGCTCGATGTCTCCCTTGGGCCCCTCGTTCTGCTGCGTGGGCTGCTGCATGAACGGGTTCTTGTTGCCGCCGGCGGGCCGCAGCGGGGCGAGGTTGGGGTCGAACTCGGGGTAGGGGTCGCACAGGAACAGCGCCTTGCCGCCGTCCCACAGGTACTCCGCCACCCGGTTCATCTTCTCCTGCGTCAAGCTGGAGGGGAGCGGCACCACCAGCACGTCGAGGCTGGTGTCGATGGCGGCCGTCCCGTCGACCTTCACGACCTCGTACTGCTTGCGGAGGTCGCCCAGGAACTGCCAGTCCTCGCTGCGGCTCATGCTCTGGAAGTCGAACCCGCCGAACATGTCGACGCCGCTCTTGAGCACCCCGACCTTGCTGCGCTCGACCTGGGCCACGGTGCCGATGGCGTGCGTCAGCTCGTACTGGATCGGGAGCCCGCGGTCGAAGAACTCGATCCGGGTCTCGCGCGCGCCGCAGGTGAACGCCAGCCCGAGGAAGATCTCCTCGGCGGTCTTGCGCCCGCCGAACTCGCCTTGGACGGCGCGCGGCTTGATCCCGAACCGCTCCTCGGCCTCCTTCGCCTCCTCGGAGTAGAGCTCGGTGTCGTAGATCGCCACCTGCACGTGGTCGCCGCCGGCGGCGTCGAACTCGCGCAGCATGCGGATCAGCCCCTCGCGGGTGGCGCGGTACTCGTCGGGGACCTGCGGGGAGATCCAGGCCTGGATCAGCACCGGCGGGAGCGGGGGCTCGCCCTCCCCGAGCCGGTCGAGCACCTTCTCGGCCTGCTCGTTGAGCGTGAGCAGCTGCGCGCTGGTGATGTCCACGCGCGCCGAGGCGCGCTCGAGCAGCACCACCAGGCTGATGAACGCCACGAACACCGAGGTCAGGCGCACGGCGCCGTGGTGCAGCCGATCGCTCCCGAGGGTCCAGTGCCGCCAGCCCAGCAGGAAGGTGTTGGCGAACAGCCCGAGGCCGGTCAGGCCCACGAAGTAGACCACGTCCTCGAGCGCGACCACGCCGGTCCCGAAGGCCTCGAACCGGGCGAGCGCGCTCAGCTCCGCCAGCGCGCTCCCGCCGACCCGGCCCGCGACGGCAGGGGCCACGAAGGCCAGCAGGCACAGGCCCGCGCCGAGCAGCCACGCGACCGCCATGTTGCGGGTCAGCGCCGAGCCGATCATGGAGAGCGCGACGGCGGCGGCGCCGAGCAGCCAGTAGCCGAGGTAGGTGGCGATCATCAGCCCGGGGTCGGGGCTGCCGAGGTAGACCAGCGCGGCGACGAGGCCCGCGGTCGAGGCGAGCGCCACCGTGTAGACCCCGAGCGCGGCCGCGAACTTCGCGAACACGATCTCGCCGTCGCGGGCCGGCAGCGTGAGGAGCAGGTGGTCGGTGCCGCGGTCGAGCTCGCGCGACCACGCCGACATGGTCATGAGCGGGACGAACACCGACACGAGCAGCGGGAACCACTCCGTGAGGAGGTCGAGGTTCGCCTTGTTCGCCGGGAAGAACTGCGCCCCGAACGGCCCGGGCCGGATCGCGGCCACGGTGGCGAGGAACACGAACGCGACCACGTACAGGTAGCCCGTGAGGCTGCCGAAGTAGCTCACGAGGTCGCGCTTGAAGATGGCGTGCATGGTGCCCAGGTTCATGGCTCTCCTCTGCGTCGCTCGCTGGGGGTAGCCCGGGTCAGGAGGCGGCCCACGAGCCCGCGCCGTAACCGGTGTGCTGCGCGAAGGCGGCCTCGAGGTCGCCCGCCGCCGCCTTGGAGGCGCGGAGCTCGTCGACCGTGCCCTGGAACACGACCCGGCCCTGGTGGATGAATACGACCCGGTCCGCGACGGCCTCCACCTCCTGCAGGATGTGGGTCGAGAGCAGGATCGCCCGCTGCTCGCCGAACTCGCGGATGATCCGGCGCACGTCGCGGATCTGGTTGGGGTCTAGGCCGCTGGTCGGCTCGTCCATGATCAGGACGTCCGGCTCGTGGAGGAGCGCCTGCGCCAGCCCGACGCGCTGCCGGAACCCCTTGGAGAGCTTGCTGATCGGCTTGGCGAGCACCGAGCGCAGCGCGAGCCGCTCGACCAGCTCGTCGATGCGCTGCGTCAGCCGCGCCGGCTCCATGTTGCGCGCCTCGCCGAAGAAGCGCAGCAGCTCGAGGGGGGTCATCTCCTCGTAGAGCGGCCCGTTCTCCGGCAAGTAGCCCATCCGGCCCGCGACCTCGATCCGGTTGTGGATCACCGACAGGCCCGCGACCCGGGCCTCGCCGCGGTCGGGGGCGATCACGCCGGTGAGGATCTTCATGGTGGTCGACTTGCCGGCCCCGTTGCAGCCGAGGAACGCGACCACTTGCCCGCGGCGCACCTCGAAGCTGACGTCCTCGATCGCGGTGAACGCGCCGTAGTACTTGCAGAGCCCCTCGGCGTGGATCAGGACCTCGGCGCCCGCCGGAGCCGCGGGCGCGGGTTCGGCAGGCGCCGCCGCGACCGGCTCGGGCGAGGCCTGGGGCTCACCGCCCTGCGCGGGCGGCGCGGCCTCCCCGCCGGTCTCTGGGGCCGCAGCCGCGTCGGCGGCCACAGCCGCGCCTGGCCCCACGCTGGCGTCTGGCGCCGCGCCGGGGTCTGGGGCCGCGCCGGCGTCTGGGGGAGAGCGATCGTTGGGCTCGTCCTGGGAGAGTTCGTTGGGCTGGGCGTCGTGCTCGCTCATGCTGCCTCGCTCCTGCCTGCGACGTTCCAAGTCCGAAGGGCGGCGGTGACCTCACATGACCCAAGGTCGTGGCACCCCCACCCCGGGGGGCTGCGAGTTTACCGATGCTGGCGCGGCTGTGTTGGATGAGAAACCGGCCCGACGACGACCTCCCCCCGGCGGCGCTCAGCCCTTCTTGCGCTTCCGCTGCTTCTCCAGCGCCGCCTCGACGGCCTCGGCGGCCGGGTCTTGCGCGCCGACCTCGGCGAGCTGCACGTCGAGGTCGAGCTCGCGGACGTGGGTCAGGCGCAGCTTGTCACCGGCCGTGTGCTCGAACACGAGCAGGCGCATCGCCCGCCCGTCGAGCACGTACAGGATGTTGTTCCCCTGCGCCTTGCCCGGAGCGGTGAGCGCGAACAGGTCGGGTCGGGCGACCCCGTCGGCCCGGGCCGCGGGCGGGGCCGACAGGAGCTGGGCCGCGACGAGCAGCGCGAGCAAGAGCAGCGCCGAGGGGCCGGCGCGGCGGAGCAGCGAGGCGTTCATGGAGTTGGTCCCGAGCGCCGCCCGCTGCGCGCGACACGCGCGGTCACCCGGAGAGGATACGGCGCGCGCTCGGGCCCGGTTCCGCCGTCAATCCCAGCCGAGCACGAGCTGGCGAGTGCGATAGAGGCGGCCCTGCAGCGCGCTGAGCACCATCGTCCCGCCGGTCGCGAGCAGCGCGACCACCGCGATCCAGGCCAAGTGGCCGGGGCCGGCGCCGAGCTCGGCGCGCAGCGCGGCGGGCAGGAGCAGGAGGGCGGCCAGGAGCACGCCCGCCTGGGTCAGCGTCGCCACGGCCAGGAGCAGCCACGGTCCGAACACCCGGAGGACCGAGCGGACCAGGATCGGTGGGTAGAGCGCGGCGTAGGCGCTCCGCAACCGCACGGCCGCCAGCAGCCCGATCGGGAACACCGCGAAGCCCACCAGGAGCAGGAGCCGAGCGGCCAACCCCGCGGGCGTGGCGCCGTCGAGGGCGACGAGGGTCCGACCGCGCTCGAGCGCCGCCCGCTGCAGGTCGCGGGCCAGCTCGGCGGTCGAGCGCGGGCCCGCCTCGACGGGCGAGGCGACCGCCGCCTCGAGCAGCCGGAGCGGCCCGTGCCCGATCGCGAGCGACGGCGCAGCCGCGCCGGCCTCGGGCGGCGGAGCGGCCCCGAACGCCGCCTGAGCGCGCGCCTGGACCGACTCGGGGCCGCCGTCGTAGACCGCCGGGCCCCAGGCGATGGCGGCGGCGATCACCGCCGGAGCGAGCGCGCCCAACAGCGCTACCCCGTACAGGGGCACGGCCGAGAGCATCTCGGGGAGCGCGGGCCAGACCACGTGGTCCTGCCCGGCGCACGCGTCGCGGATCCCGCGCACGCGCAGCGACACCAGCGCCGCCACGCCGAGCACCAGCGCGGCGCCGCCGATCCCGAGCGACAGCTCGCACAGGAGCAGCCCCAACCCGAGGAGGACGGCCTGCACCACGAGCACCGGGAACCCGCGCAGGGGCGCGACCAGCGCGCCGGGCACCTGCGCGAGGAAGCTCGGCGGCGGCGGAAGCGCGGCGTCCGTGACCGCCGGCGCCGGCGCCGCGCTCGCGACCGGCCGGGCCGCTGGCGCCCCCTCCGAGCGGACGTGCTTGCTCGCGCCGTCGAGCGTCTGGTCGAGCGGCGGCGGCCGGTAGCGGGCGGCGGCCGCTCGGCGCGACGCTTCGCGGGCTCGCTGCAGCGCGCCCCGACCGGCGTTCTCCGAGAGTCGCGCCGCGATGCTCTTGCCGCCGGCGCCCTCCTCCTCCTCGGGAGCGGCGGCCGGGCGCGCACCCGGACGTCCCCCGCGAAACGGCCCGAGGATCTTGTCGGCGAAGCTCTCCTCGGTCACCTCCCGGGGCCGCGGCGGCACGATCGCGCCCGGCGCGTGGGTCATGAACAGGAGCTGGCTCTCCTCGACCCCGGGGGCGCTGCTGGGCGTGGGCAGGTCGAGCGGCGAGGGCGCCGGCCCCTCCCGCGGCGGCGCGGGGCGCGGCGGCGGCGCGGGGCGCGGCGCGGGGCCGCTCGCGCGCGGCGGCCGAGGGGGCTGCGGAGCTGCACCTTGTGGGCCCCGAGGCGGGCGCGCGTGCGGGCCCGTCGGCGCGCGACCGGGCGGAGCCGGCGGGCGCCCCGGTGGACGCGGCGGTCCGCCGGGCGGGCCGGGCCGCTGGCCGCTCGCTGGACGTCGCTGGTTGGGTCCCGGCTGGTTCGCCATCGCGCCTCCGGCGCCTCGGCGCTCAAGCTAACACGGCGTGAACGGCCGGCAACGCGCCCGCCGCGCGCCGCGCGCAGCGCGCTCGAGCCGCGGCGACGACGAGCCGCGGCGCGCGTGACAGCGCCTCGGTGCGCGCGCGTAGGGAGGGGTGAGCGAGGCGCGCGACGAACCACACGGTTGGCTGACTCGAGCGCCATGTTTGACAACTCGAACGTCTCGAAGCGGGCGCGACGCGCCCGCGACGACGACTCGGCGCGCGCCGCGCCCATGCGGGCGTGGTGTAGCAGCAGCACCGGAGCCCCCCAAGCTCCAGGCACGGGTGCGAACCCCGTCGCCCGCTCAACGCGCGCGGCGCGCGCCGAGCAGTCGGTTTCACGAAGGTCGCGGTCGAGGACCGGGTGTGACTCCAAATCACGCCACGCAGGGTGCGACTCCCTGGCGGCCTGTGCGCTCCCCTGGACGAACTAGCACAGTCGCCTGCCCGAGACGCGGGAGCTTCCGGGTGCAACCCCCGGGGGGAGCACTCTCTTGGCCCTCTCGTTCAACAGCAGGACGTCGGTCTCTGAAACCGAAGATCGGGGTGCGAGTCCCTGGGGGGCCGTCCGCCTGGATCCCTAGCTCAACAGGAGAGCGCCCGGCTGAACACCGGAAGGTCCGAGTGCAACTCTCGGGGGATCCACTCCCTCTGCTCCCATGGCCAAACAGCGACGGCGTCACCGTCCGAAGGTGAAGGTCCAGGTGCGACTCCTGGTGGGAGCAATTCGCGTCGAGCCCCCATGGCCAAACAGCTACGGCGTCACCGTGCGGAGGTGAAGGTCCAGGTGCGACTCCTGGTGGGGGTATCTCGGGGACATGGTGA
>CAZMSZ010000153.1:0-16039 GCA_964569055.1 uncultured Planctomycetota bacterium
ACCGGATCGTCGGAGGTTACGAGGCCCTGGGCGTAACATAAGGGTCCTTATCGGATGTTCGCCCGAGGCTCGCCGCGGAGGCCGGGCGGCCGCCAGGGGCTCGTCGGGAATGGTTACGCTTGGTGGCCATGGCTTCAGCTTCGCCTGAGCGGTTCGAGGGGCTGCACTCCGCGACGACGGTGGTGCGGCTCGGGGTGGGGTGCCTGCTGCTCGTGATCGAGGGGCGCGACGTGGGCGAGCTCGGGACGGTGACGTTCGACACCCTCGATCGGGAGCTCGAGCGGGCCGGGCGGCTGTGGCTGTTCGTCGACGCCCGGAACGCGCCGAGCGCCTCGATCGCGGTGAGCGCGGCCTGGGCCGGCTGGCTCACCAAGCGGCGCGATCGGCTCGAGCGGCTGGAGATGCTCGTCAGCACGCGGTTCGTCGAGATGACCGCCGAGCTGGTCCGTCGGTTCGCGGAGCTCGACGAGCAGATGCGGGTGACCTCGGACCCGGTCGCCTTCGAGAGCGGCGTCTACCGCGCGTTGGTCGGCGAGCCGAGCTGAGGCGCCCCCAGCCGCCTCGGCCAGAGACCGCGCCTCCTTCGGCCTGCTGCCGGGCTCCCTGGCCCGCCCGGGTCCGGTCTCCGTGGGCTAGGCTCTGTCTCGGAACTCGGACCGCGCCCTCGCTCGCCCTCGTCGCCGCTGGCTTCGTTGCTCGTCGGGCACAATGCGCTGCATTGCTGTCCCTCCTCGCGCCTCGCCAGCGGCGACGACTGCTTCGCGATGGCGCGATCCGAGTTTCGAGACAGAGCCTACGCTCACGAGAGCCCCGAGGAGGTCCCGCCCATGGCCCACCGCACCCTTGCCTTGATCGAGGCGCTCCGCGCCACGGCCGATCGGCTGGCGGCCGGGGCGCCGTACCAGTGGGGGCACTACGGGTCGTGCAACTGCGGGCACCTGGCCCAGACGCTCACCGGGCGGTCGGCGGCGGAGATCCACCGGCTGGCGCAGGACCGGGACGGAGACTGGGCGCGGCAGGCCGAGGAGCTCTGCCCGACCAGCGGATTCGAGCTGGGCGCCGTGATCCGGCAGCTGCTGGCGGCCGGGCTTCGGCTGGAGGACGTGGTCAATCTCGAGCGGCTCTCCGACCCGCGCGTCCTGGCGCGGCTCCCCTCCGACCCGCGCGACGTGCGGCGCAACCGACGCGAGGACGTGGTCGTCTACCTGCGCACCTGGGCCGACGTCCTCCGGGACGAGCTGCCGGCCTCGCCGGTCGCCGCGGTGACCACGGCATCCTGAGATCGACGCTCGCGAACCGCTCCTTACGCCAACGCGTTACGCGAGGCGCCTGATATCAGTATATGTATGCGCGTCGGTTTTGTGCGCTATAACGCGCGCGTGCGCTTGGCCGCCGTATCATGCCCAGCTTATCGCCATGTGCGCTCCTGGGTGCTTCGTCTCGCGAGCGGGCGATTCGTTCCGTCTCTCGATAGCCTTGCGACTCGCTTGCGTGCCATTTTCTCGTCTTCGTGAGCCCGGCTTCGTTTCGGATCCGGGGCGCACCCAGTGAGCCTCCCTCCGCAACAAGCTAACTCTGCACGAGTTGCGTGCGGCCCCTCCCTTGCGCAGGCGGCCCTCGTCAGGAGGCCCCATGGCACCGATCGCGACTCGCTCCCCTGCCCTGCTCGCCGCGCTGGCGCTGGTCGCCGGCTGCGGCGCCAGCCAGAGCGACGGGTCCGGCCTCCTCGCCACGGGCCAGTCGACCGCGGGGATCACCTCCGCCGCGACGGGCGGGCTGACCGGCCTTCAGGGTCAGGGGTCGCCCTTCGCGGGCCCGCGGATCGACATCGTGTCGCCGTCCCGCGGCGACTACCTCCCCGCCGGCCCCGTGCAGGTCGAGGCCTCGGTCACCCAGGGCGGCGCCAAGGTCGCCGCGGTCCACGTCAACGGCCTGGCCGCCCCGGTCGCCAAGGACGGGACGGTCCTCGCGACCGTCGACCTCGTCCCGGGCCTGAACACGATCCTGGTCGAGGCCTGGGACTCGCAGAACTTCCGCTCCGAGCGGCACGTGTCGGTCCTCGCCGGGCAGTTCGCCCCCGAGGCGGAGGCCGTCGCCCAGGCCGCCGCGGTCCGCCTGACCGAAGGCGCCCTCGACGGGTTCGAGCCGGGGATCGGCAGCGGGATCGAGGCGCAGCGCGCCGCGATCACCGCGGCCGTGCTCGGGGCCAAGCCGCCCAAGGACACCAAGCTCGAGGGCTTCCGGTTCGGCGCGGTGGACGCCACCCTCGACGCGGTCCCCGGCGGCGTCCGCTTCACGATCGCGATCGACGCCGTCGAGCTCGACATCGCCTACCGCGCCACGATCCTGTGGGTGTTCCACAAGACCAAGCGCGGGACCGTCCGCGCCAACCGCCTGACCCTGGAGGGCACGGCCAGCGTGACGCTGCAGGGCGGCGCGCTGGTGACCCAGGTCACGCAGGTGACCCCCACCGTCGCGGGCTTCTCGGTCCCCGACTGGGCGGACGACCACGAGGCCGATCTGCGCCGCGCCTTCACGCAGGCCTTCGCGCAGCAGGCCGCCCGCGAGCTCGACGCCCGCCTGGCCACCCTGGCCCAGGGCACGCCGACGGCGGGGACTGTCGCCCAGAACGTGCTCGGGAACGCGCTGCAGGTCGGCTGGACCCTCCAGGCGATCGCGTTCGACGACGACGGCGCGACCGCGAGCTTCTCGGGGAGCGTCCGAGCCGCCACCCCGACCCACGGGCTCGAGGACCGCACCCTGGTGACGCGCGCCCCGCTGGCGACCCTGGGCGGCGCGGGGAACGGCGCCTGGAACGCGGCGCTGGCCCTGCACCAGGACACGCTCAACCAGGCGCTGCACGCCGCCTGGCGCGCGGGCGCCCTCTCCTTCTCGGTCGACGCAGCCACCTTCGCGCAGCTCGCGCCCGGCGCGGCGCCGTTCGACACCACCGCGATCCTGACCGCGGCGCCCCAGCTCGCGGCCGTCCTCCCCGCCGGCCTCCCCCTCGAGCTCGAGGTGGAGGGGCAGCTGCCCCCCGTGGTCGCGCTCCGCGCCGCCGGCCAGGGGCCTGGGCTGCTGGACCTCGGCCTGGGCGGCCTGCGGATCAAGCTGTTCCTGATCGAGGCCTCCGGCCAGCGCACGCCGCTGATCGAGGCCATCTACTCCCTGCGGGTCCCCGCCGACGTCGTGGAGCGCGCCGGCGCGATCGAGCTCGAGCCCGCCGCGCTGCCCGCCGTCCACGTCGACGTGGTCGGGCCGGCGCTCCCCGGCAGCGAGCCGGTGCTCGAGCAGCTGACCGCCACGCTCGCGCCGCAGCTCCTCCAGGCGGCCCTGGGCTCCCTGCGCGGGATCGCGATCCCCACGATCAAGGGCACGACCCTCAGCGGCGTGACGTTCCAGACCAGCGGGCAGACCCTGGTGGCCGCGGGCGCGGCGGTGCGGGCGAGCAACCCCTAGGCTCTGTCTCGAAGCTCGGATCGCGCCATCGCGAAGCAGTCGTCGCCGCTGGCGAGGCGCGAGGAGGGACAGCAATGCAGCGCATTGTGCCCGACGAGCAACGAAGCCAGCGGCGGCGAGGGCGAGCGAGGGCGCGGTCCGAGTTTCGAGACAGAGCCTAATCGGGCTCCCCTCCCCTGCCCTGCCCCGCCGCGCGCACGAGCCGCAGCCCCGAGCGCGGCGCGAAGTCGCCGTCGGGAAGCCCCCAGGAGTAGCGGTAGCCGAGCGCTCCGTCGGGGTGGAGGTCGACCGCGATCTCCATCCTGAAGGCGGCGCGATCGGCGGGGTCGCCCACCCCGAACACCAGCGTCCGCGTGTCCGCCTCGGCCTCTTCGCGGCGGAGCGGCAGCACGAGCAGCCCGCCCCCGTTGCTGCCGAGCGTGACCAGCGTGGGCCGCCCGCCCTCGCCCGGGCCGATCAGGGTGTGCTCGGCGTGGAACACCTCGCCGCCCTCGCCCCTCGCCATGAACTCGAGCGCCACCCCTGGGACCCCGGCGACCGCCCGCAGGGTGAGCGTGCCCACGAACGGCTGGCGGTCGTGGTTGATCCCCTCGCCCCGGTAGGTGCCCGCCCGCTCCACGAGCTCGGCGATGGCGTCGGTCATGGGCCTCCTCCTCCGGTCCGCACCCTACCTGGGTCCTGGCCCGACGCGCGTTGCCACCGCCGGCGGCCCCTGGAAGAATCGGAGCGACGCCGCAGCCGCGACGTCAGGAGGTGCCGGTGGCCCGCCGTCTCGTGCTCGCCTGCTCGCTCGCGCTCGCCAGCGTCGGCTGCCCCAAGGATCCGCCCGCACCGGCGCAGCACGCCACGCCGGCGGCGGAGGTCGACGACTTCGACCCCGGCGCCGAGCGCCCGGCGCTCCCGAGCGCGGGGTTCGCGCGCCCGCGCGCCACGCCGGCGACCGACCCGCGCGCCCGCGAGCTGCAGTCCCTGTTCGGCGACGCGGTGGCGGCCGGCCGCGCGGGCGACCTCCGCCGCCTCGAGGGCCTGGCGCGCGGCCTGTACCCGCTCCCCGAGCGGATCGGCGGCGCCCTGCGCCCCGACGCCCCGCCCGGCATGATCCGGGCCGTGCACGCCATGTATGCCGCGATCAAGCCGCCGGAGGGCGACACGGCCGCCTGGGCGCGCTTGTTCCCGATCCCGTCCGACCGGACCGAGGTCCGGGTCTACGCCGCCACCACCGAGGAGATCGCCGCCAACGACCCCGGCGGGACGGTCGACCTCGAGTTCCCGCGCGAGGCGGTGGGCGCGGCCAAGAGCGTCCTCGCGCCGGGGGTGCGCTTCTTCGAGGTCGAGGTGGTCAAGCCCGGCGAGGACGCCGGGACCAAGTTCCACCTGCTGTTCCACGACGGCGAAGCCTGGCGCATGCTCGGCCCGATCTGGCGGGTCAACCGCGCGCGCAAGCGGTAGCCCCAATCCCCTGCCCTGGCCCTTGCCCCTGCCCGAGCTGCGACCCACTCGACCGCAGCGCGGTCAGTCGAGCCGCAGCTCGACCGCGCTCAGCGTCTCCACGAACCCGGCGCCCAGGGCGCGGGCCGGCGTCCAGGCGCCCGGCGGGACCTCGCCCGCCAGCACGCGATCGGCGCAGGCCAGCGCCGCCTCGGCCGTGAAGCGGTAGCCCTCGGGCACGACCAGGGTCCCGCTGGCGCTGGCGCCCCTCGCGTGGCGCACGCGCCCCCACAGCTCGGTCCGGGCCGCGGCAGCCTCCACCTCGCTCGGCCCGTCCACCCAGCGCTCGACCTGCCGCTGCAGCGTGCGCTGCACGACCGGGGCGCGCCACAGCGGCCGGACCACGTCCAGCGTCCGCAGGAGCGGGGCCGCCCCGCGCGCGAGCGGGGTGTACACGGTCACGTCGGGGATCCCGGTGGTGTGATACGCGGTGCTCACGTCCCCCCACGGAATCGCCACGACCCGCCGCGGCCCGCTGGGGAACGGCACCTCGCGCTCGATCGACGCGGCCGGCACGGTCACGATCCGCCCGTCGCGTCGCACGCGGCAGCCGTGACCGAGCGCCTCGACCATGGTCTTGGTGGTGCCCGCGCTCATGCGGCCGCCGAGCGTGGTGAACGCGAGCTCGAGCTCGACCGCGCCCGGGAGCCGCTCGGCGAGCCGCGCCGCCAGGCAGTCGGAGGGGACCACGTCGAAGCCGGCGCCCGGGAGCAGCACCACCCCAGCGCGCGCGGCGGCCTCGCGCCGCGCCAGCACCGCCTCGAACACGTCGATCTCGCCGGTGATGTCGAGGTAGTGCGCGCCGACCGCCAGACACGCCGACACCATGGGGGCGCTGGTGCGCGAGAACGGGCCCGCGCAGTGGAGCACCAGCGCCACGCCCTCCAGCCCGCGCGCCAGCTCGCGCGGGGCGTCGAGGTCGAACGCCCGCCAGGGCAGGCCGTGCGCCTCGGCCAGCGCCCGCGCTGGCGCCTCGCGCCGCCCCGCCACGATCGGCGCGTCGCCCTCGCGGACCGCGCGCTCCACGATCAAGCGCCCGGTGTAGCCGTACGCGCCGTAGACCAACAGCGCGCCGCTCATGCGCCCTCCGCCTCGAAGATCAGCTCGATCCCCCGCGCCAGCTCGCGCCCGCGCACCGAGTCGTCGCCGCGGAACGCGGGCAGCGCCGCCTGCAGCCGCTCGATCAGCTCGTCGAGCCGCTCGCGCAGCCCCTCGTCGGGCACCCGCTCGAGGTGGCGCAGCCGCTCGCGCGGGGCGCGCAGCCAGGCCTTGAACGCCTCGAGCGCCGGACCCAGCGCGCGGTCGTCGGGCGCGAGCCCCAGCTCGTCGCGCAGCAGGTGGCTGAAGATCGCGTCGCGCCCGCGGCGCAGCAGGCGCGCCACCTTGTCGACGCTGACTCCGCTGGCGGCCGCGATCTGGGCGTTGCTCTTCCCGTGGACCAGGCGGTCGACCAGCGCGTACAGGACCTCGGGGTCCTTGTGGCGCCCCTGCGTGAAGCGGTCGCGACAGGCCGCCACCGCCTCGAGCAGCGCGCCCTCGAGGTCGAGCGCCTCGACCTCGGCGGGCGGCGGCGCCTCGAGCGCCTCGGCCGCGGCGCCCTCCAGCGCGGCTGGCCGGGCCCGCCGCAGCCGATCGACCACGCGCCGCTGCACGACCGCCTGCAGCAAGGCGCGGAACTTGCCGCGCGCGCGGTCGTGCCCGGGCGCGAGGCGCTGCTGCATCTCGATCAGCACGTCCTGCACGAGGTCGTCGCGGTCGCCCTCCGGCAGCCAGCGATACCGCCGGGCCAGCAGCCGGCGCAGCGGCTCGGCGTAGCGCGCGACCTCCTGCCAGGCGGCGTCGCCGCCCTGGAACAGGGTCGAGCGCGTGCTGAACCACAGGCTGTCCTGCATGGCCGCAGATCGTAGCCCGCGAGGGTGGCGACGCGAGCCGAGCCGGGACGACAATGCGCGCGTGAGCGGCCTGCCCGCGGTCCCCGGCTTCGCGCTCGAGCGGCTCCTCGGCGAGGGGGCGTATGGACGCGTGTACTTGGCGCGGGAGGCGGGCGGGCTGGCCCGACCGGTGGCGCTCAAGCTGTTCGCCCCCGCGCACCGGGATGCCTTCGCGCGCGAGCTCGAGGTGCTCCGCCGCGTCGAGGAGCTGCGACGCCGCGACCGCGTCCCCGAGCTGGTGCAGGCGCTCGCCACCGGCGAGCACGAGGAGCAGGGCTGGATCGCGCTGGAGTACCTCGAGGAGGGCAGCCTGGCCGACCTCGTGGCCCAATCCGGCCCGCTCACCTGGGCGGAGGCCGCGCCTCACGGCGCCGCGATCGGGCGGGCCCTCGCCGCCCTCCACGGCGCGGGTCTGTTCCACCGCGACGTCAAGCCCGCCAACGTGCTGCTCGGCGCGGACGGCCAGGCCCGGCTGGGCGACTTCGGCCTGTCGCGCCCACTCGACGGCACGCTGTCGGCGGCGGGCTCGCCCGCGTTCGCCGCGCCCGAGCTGATCGCGGGGCGCCCCAGCGACGGGCGCCGGATCGACGTGTACGGCCTGGCGGCCACGGTGCACTACCTCGTGACCGGCGAGACGCTGCTCCCAGGGCGGCCCGACGTGTTCGCGCTCGAGCGGCGCGCCGTGCCGCGTCCGGCCCAGGCGGCGCTCACCGCGGCGCTCGCGGCCGATCCCGCCGAGCGGACGCGCGACGTGGCCCAGCTCGTCGCAGCGCTGGAAGGGGTTACGACGACGAGCCGCACGTCACGGACGGGGCGCGATGAGCCCCTCGAAGAGGCCGCCGAACCCGGCCTCGCAGGGAGCGCCCCCGTGAAGGACGAACAGACCCCCGCGGCCCCACCCGAGATCGCCAACCTGCCGCTCGAGGTCGGCCACGCCCGCTGCCCGTTCTGCCGCGAGGCGGTCGGCCCCAGCACCCAGGCCAAGCGCGCCTGCTCGAGCTGCATGGCGTGGCACCACGCCGAGTGCTGGGACGAGCAGGGCGGCTGCGCCTCGTGCGGCGTGCGCGGCGAGGGCTCGCGCGCGAAGGGCGGCCAGCCCGCCGACTCGCCGCCTCGCCGTTCGCGCGCGGCGATCGCGAGCGCGCTGCTCGCGGTGCTCGGCTGGGCCTTCCTGCTCCCTACCGCCTCGGGGGTCTCGCTCAGCGCCGCGAAGCGCCGCGAGAGGGAGCGCATGGAGCTGGCCGGCGCCCGAGTCGAGATCCAGGCGCGGATCCGCGCGCTCGAGGCGGAGCACGCAGGCACGTGGGCTCTGGAGTCTTCGGCGGACCCCGTCGGCATCAAGGAGCTCGAGGCGCATCTCGCCGACCTCGCGGAGCGCGAGGCCGAGCTGCAGCGCGCCGAGCGGCTGGCGCCGCCCGAGCTCCTCCTCGTCTTCGCCATCACCGGCGGCATCGAGGTCCTGGCGCTGCTCCTGGGCGTGATCGCGTTCCGTCGGACCCGCGCGGGCGTCGCGCGCGGGCGCGGCCTGGCCTGGTTCGGGGTGCTCGCGGCGGGCGTCCCGCTGGCCCTGTACGTCCTGTTGGTGCTCGTCCGGTTCGCCATCTCGGCCGCGAGCTGAGCTGAGCTCTCCTACCCCCGCCGCGCGACCACCAGCAGCGCGTCGAGCGCCAGCGGCTCGCCGCGGGCCAGCGTCCCCTCGCCCAGCTCCGTCAGCCGTCGCGCCAGCCGCGCCGCGTCCTCCGGCCGATCCGCCAGGAGCTCGCGCCAGCGCGGCCCCTCGAGGACCGCGGCCGCCCAGCGGGCGGGGTCGTGCAGCTCGGCGAGCATGGGGTGATACCAGGCGATCACGCGGTCGAAGCCGGCCGCGGCCACCCGCGCGCGCAGCGCCTCGCGCTCGCCGAGGTGGAAGTTGGTGCGCGGCGTCGGCGGCAGCGCGACCCCGAGCTCCTCGGCCGCCCGCGGCGGGAGCGTGAAGATCGGGCTCCCTGCGGGCCGCCCCCACACGCTCAACCCGAGCAGGCCCCCCGGGCGGAGCACGCGCGCCGCCTCGCGCAGCGCGGCGTCGGGGTCGGGGACCAGCATCAGGTTGAGGTTGGCGAGCAGGCGGTCGAACTCGCCCGCGCCGAACGGGAGCGCCTGCGCGTCGGCCTCGCGCACCTCGACCGCGTCCGGGAGCTTGGCCCGCGCGCTCGCCACCATGCCGGGCGCGAGGTCGGTGGCGACCAGCCGCGCCGCACCCGGGAGCTGCTCGCGCCACAGGCGCGCGGCCGCGCCGGTCCCGCAGCCGACCTCGAGCGCGGCGGTCGCGTCCTCGGGGCGGAGCTGCTCGATCAGCACCCGCGCGAGCTGCAGGGTCGTGCGCTCGTGGCGCGCTTCGAACAGCGGCGCGAAGGCGCTCCACACGGCGCGCAGCTCGTCGAGGGGGTCGGCGTCGGTCATGGGGCGAATGGTAACGCCGCGCGCGCCCCGCGCGAGCGCGGGGCGCGAGCGCCTCAGGCGGTCGCCTGGGGGACGCGCGCGGCGGCGCGTCCGGGGAGCCGGATCGTGAACCGGGCGCCGCCGCCGGGGGCCGCCTCCGCGCGCACCGCCCCGCCGTGCGCCTCCACGATCCGCTGCACCGTCGCGAGCCCCAGGCCCAGGCCCGGGGTGGCGCGCCCCGCGGCGCGGAAGAAGGGTTCGAACAGGTGCGCCATCGACTCGGCCGGGATCCCCGGGCCGGTGTCGCGCACCGCGAGCACGTAGGTCGGACCCTCGAGGCGTCCCTCGATCCGCACGCGCCGCTCCTCGGCCTTGCCCATGTGCTTGATCGCGTTGTCGAGCAGGTTGCCGAGGGCCTGGCCGAGCAGGACCGGGTCGCACGCCACCTCGCCCGGCGCGACCGCGCGCTCGATCGTCACGCCCGCCTGCGCCGCCGCGGGCTCGAACCGCTCCGCCACCCGCTCCGCGACCTCCGCCACGTCGGCGCGCGCGTCTGGGTCCGCGCGCCCGGCGCGCGACAGCGTGAGCAGCGCCTCGATCAGCTCGCTCGCCTGGTCGCTCGCCTTTTGCAGCCGCGCCGCCGCGCGAGCCACCGCCTCGGGGCTGGGGTCGCGCCGGAGCACCTCGGCCAGCAGGCCGACGGGCGCGATCACGTTGCGCAGGTCGTGGGCCGTCCGGCCCGCGAACTGGTCGAGGTCGCGGTTGGCGGCCTCGAGGAGCTGGAGCGTCCGCTCGACCTCGGCGGTGTGACGCCGCTCGGCGCGGGCCCGCGCCATGCCGATCAGCGCCAGGCCAGCGATCGTCGCGACCCCGAACGCGATCTCGAGCCCGGCCAGCCGCCTGAGCCGGTCGTCCACCGCTCGCTGCAGGTGCCCGCGGCGGGCGCGCTCCAGCTCCGAGAGCGGGGAGAGGGAGCGCCGCGCGCGGGCCGCGACCTCGGCCACCTCGTCGAGGAGCTCCTCGGCCTCAGCCGCCTCGCCGCCTCGCACCAGCTCGATCGACCGCACGAGGTCGGCGTGCAGCGCCCGCAGGTACGGGGCGGTCTCGCGCCACTGCTCCCGCAGCGAGGGGTCGAGCAGCCGCTCCAGCTCGGCCATGTCCACGCGCAGGCGTGCCTGGTACTGCTGCGCCTGCGCGCGCAGCGCGGCGTCCGCCGGGGCGTCGAGGCTCTGGGCTTCGGTGTAGCTCTCGAGCGCGAGCGCACGCAGGCGCGCCTGAGTGAGGGCGATCCGCTCGATCAGGCGGTCGACCTGCTCGGACGAGGCGACCATCTCCGCGACGTCCCGCCGCGCCGTCCGCGTCTCGACGACGGCCGCGCCGCTGAGCGTGACCACGAGCACCAGGCTCAGCGCGACGACCGAGCCGCTCCACGAGGCCCCGGCCGCGGGCCGCGTCGTCTCCTTCGTCGCTCCTCGCCCTTGTCCGCTCACCCGGTCTCCTCTCGTGAGCCTACGCCCTGAGCGCGGCTCGTGCAGATCCCGGGCAAGGCGGGGTGTGCGGCGCGCTCACGCGGGGCGGGGTAACCTCTCGCGTTCATGAGCGCGCAGCACGACCCGGCCCCGAGCGGCCGCTGGAGCTTCTGGATCGATCGGGGCGGCACCTTCACCGACGTGGTGGCCCGCGACCCCGGCGGGCGCCTGCACGTGGAGAAGCTCCTCAGCGCCGACCCCGAACACTACGAGGACGCGACCCTCGAGGCGCTCCGCCGGTTCCTCGGCGAGCCCCCCTGGGGCCCCGAGCGGGTCGAGGCGATCCGGATGGGGACGACCGTCGCCACCAACGCCCTGCTCGAGCGCCACGGCGCGCCGGTGGTCCTGGTCACCACGGCGGGCTGCGAGGACCTGCTCGAGATCGGGACCCAGGCGCGGCCCGAGCTGTTCGCGCTCGAGATCCGCAAGCCGACCCCCTTGATTCGAGAGGTGATCGGCCTGGCCGAGGCGGTCGACCCGCAGGGGCGGGTGCTCGAGGCGCCCGACCTGCGCGCGCTGCGCGCCCGGCTCGAGCAGGCGCTGGCGCGCGGCGTGCGCTCGCTGGCGGTCGCGCTCAAGCACGCCTACGCCAACCCGGCTCACGAGCGGGCCGTCGGCGCGCTCGGCCGCGCGCTCGGCTTCGAGCACGTCGGGCTCAGCCACGAGGTGGTCGGCGAGCTGGGCCTGACCGGGCGCGGCGACACCACCACGGCCGACGCCTACCTGACCCCGCTGCTGCGCGCCTACGTGGAGCGCCTGCGCCGCCGGATCGACCCGGCGGTGCGCCTCCGCTTCATGCAGTCCAGCGGCGGGCTGGCCGACGCCAGCCGGTTCTCGGGCAAGGACGCGATCTTCTCGGGGCCGGCCGGCGGGGTGGTCGCCGCGGCGCACGTGGCGGAGCGGAGCGGCGTCGCCAAGGCGATCGGGTTCGACATGGGCGGCACCTCGACCGACGTGTGCCGGATCGACCTCGCGCAGGGCTTCGAGCGGACCTACGAGCGGGTCGTGGCCGGCGTGCGGATCAAGGCGCCCATGCTCGACGTGATCACGATCGCGGCCGGCGGCGGCTCGCTCCTGACCTTCGACGGGCGCAAGCTGACCGTGGGCCCCGAGAGCGCGGGCGCCGACCCGGGCCCGGTGTGCTACCGCCGCCCCGGCGGGCGCCTCGCGATCACCGACGCCAACCTCGTGCTCGGACGCGTCCAGCCGACGCTGTTCCCGACCTGCTTCGGGCCGGGTGCCGATCAGCCGCTCGACCTCGAGGCGGCGCGCGCGGCCATGGCGCGGCTGGCGGACGAGGTCGGGCGCGCGAGCGGCCGGCCGCGCACGGTGGAGGAGCTCGCGGCCGGCTTCGTGCGGATCGCCAACGACGACATGGCGCGCGCGATCCGCGAGGTGAGCGTGGCCCGCGGCTACGACGTCTCGGAGTACGCCCTGGTGTGCTTCGGCGGGGCCGGCGGGCAGCACGCCTGCGCCCTGGCCGACATGCTCGGCATGCGCCGCGTGCTGCTCCACCCGCTCGGGGGCGTGCTGAGCGCCTACGGCATGGGCCTGGCCGACGTGGTGCACGCCGGCGTCGAGGCGGTGCTCGCGCCGCTCGACGCCGCGCGCGCCCCGCTCGAGGCCGCCTGGGCCCGCCTGGCCGCGCAGGGTCGCCAGGCGGTCGTCGCCCAGGGCGTCGCGGAGGGCGCGATCGAGCAGCGCCCCAGCGCCGAGCTGCGCTACGTGGGCGTCGACGCGGCGCTCGACGTGCCGGCGCCGGCCGCGGGCGCGGCCTGGCAGCAGGCCTGGCGCCGGGCGTTCGAGGAGCGGCACCAGCGGCTGTTCGGGTTCACCCGCCCGGGCCACGCGCTCGAGCTGGTCAACGCGCGGCTCGAGACGATCGGGCGCGGCGCCGCGGCGGGGGCGCCCGCCCAGGGCGAGGCCGCCCCGCACCCGGCCGAGCCCACCGGGCGCACCGTTACCGTGTGGTTCGACCTCCTCGCGCCCGACGGGCACCGCCGCCTCGAGGCGCGGGAGGTCCCGGTCTACGAGCGCGACGCCCTGACGCCGGGCGCGTCGCTGCGCGGCCCCGCCCTGCTCCACGAGCGGGTGGCGACGATCGTGGTCGACCCCGGCTGGAGCGCGCGGGTGGACGCCGCCGGCGCGCTGCTCCTCGAGCGCGAGGCGGCGGGCGCGCCCCTGGCCGCGGACGGCGAGCTGCGCGAGGCGTTCGCCGAGCTGGCCCGCGCGCTCCTCGAGGGGCTCGAGGGCGTGGAGCCCGCCGCGCTGAGCGAGGCGGTCGCGCAGGCGACCGAGCAGGGGGAGGCCATGGGGCTCGACCCCGAGGCGGCGCAGGCCGTCGCGCTGGCGACCGCCCGCGAGCTGGGCCTCTCCCCGCCGCTCGCGACCGGCGTCGTCGCGGCGCCCGCCGCCCCGCGCGAGCGCGTGTCCACCGAGCGCGACCCGGTGCTGCTCGAGATCATGGGCAACCTCTACATGTCGATCGCCGAGCAAATGGGCGCCACGCTGCGGCGGGTGAGCCTCTCGGTGAACATCAAGGAGCGGCTCGACTTCTCCTGCGCGGTGTTCGACGCCCAGGGGGGCCTGGTCGCCAACGCCCCGCACATCCCGGTGCACCTCGGCGCCATGAGCGAGAGCGTGCGCGCGATCCACCGGGCCCGCGCCGCCTCGGGCGACCTCCGAGCGGGCGACGTGCTCCTGACCAACGACCCCTACCAGGGCGGGTCGCACCTCCCCGACATCACGGTGATCACGCCGGTGTTCGCGGGCGAGGAGCTGGTGTTCTGGGTGGCGAACCGCGGCCACCACGCCGACGTGGGCGGGGTGGTGCCCGGCTCCATGCCCCCCTTCTCCCGCGCGATCGAGGAGGAGGGCGTGCGCCTGCACGACGTGCTGCTGGTCCGCGACGGGGCGCTGCGCGCCGCCGAGCTGCGCGCGCTCCTGGCGGCGGGGCCGCACCCCGTGCGCGGGATCGACGAGCGCCTGGCGGACCTCGAGGCGCAGGTCGCGGCCAACGCGCAGGGCGTGCGCCTCCTGGGCGAGCTGGTGGAGCGCTACGGGCTGGAGGCGGTCAGCGCCTACATGCGCCACGTGCAGGACGACGCGGCGGCCGCCATGCGCGAGGCGATCGCCGCGCTCCCCGACGGCACGCACGCCTGGTTCGACCACCTCGACGACGGGGCGCGGATCGCGGTCGCGGTCACGATCGCCGGCGAGCACGCCACGGTCGACTTCACCGGCACCGACCCGCTCCTCCCCGGCAACCTCAACGCCCCGCGCGCGGTCGTGATGGCCGCGGTGCTCTACGTGTTCCGCACCCTGGTCCAGCGGCCGATTCCGCTCAACCAGGGCTGCTTCGCGCCGCTCGAGGTGATCGTCCCCGCCGGGTCGCTGCTCGACCCGCGCCCGCCCGCGGCGGTGGTGGGCGGCAACGTCGAGACCTCGCAGCGGCTCGTGGACGTCCTCTACGGCGCGCTCGGCCGCCTGGCCGCCGCCCAGGGGACCATGAACAACTTCACCTTCGGCGGGGCGGACTTCGGCTACTACGAGACGATCTGCGGCGGGGCCGGCGCGGGCTTCGGGTTCGACGGCGCCTCGGCCGTGCACACCCACATGACCAACACCCGGATCACCGACCCCGAGGTGCTCGAGCGCCGCTTCCCGGTGCGCCTGCGCGCGTTCCGCGTGCGGCGCGGCTCGGGCGGCGGCGGGGTGTGGCGCGGCGGCGACGGCGTGGTCCGCGAGATCGAGCTGCTCGCGCCGATCCAGGCGGCGATCCTCTCGGAGCGGCGCGCCGTGGCGCCGTTCGGCCTCGGGGGCGCGGGCCCAGGGGCGCGCGGGCGCAACGCGCTGGTGCGCCGCGACTCGGCCGGGCGCGTGCGCGCCCACGAGCTCCCCGGCAAGGTCCGGATCGAGGGGCGGGAGGGCGACCTGATCGTGATCGAGACCCCCGGCGGCGGGGGCTACACGCCGAGCCCCCGGGAGTGGGCTGCCATGGACCCCGCGCTCGCGCGCCGGCTGTTCCGCGAGGGGCGCTGGCGCGGCCCCACCAGCGGGATCGCCATGGACCGCGTGCAGGACAACCAGATCGCGCTCCCCTCCGCGTAGGCCGACGCCTTCGAGGCCTACTGCCGCCAGAACCCGGCCCCCTGCCCCCTGCTCGAGCGCCTCGCCCCGGGCGACCCGCGCACGCGGGTGCTCGCCGCGGACGCCGACGTGCGCACCGACCTGCCGGGCTACCGCGTCTACCGCGCCGCCGCCGGCGAGGTCACCTGGGAGGAGCAGGGCGACGTCCTCGCCGAGTGGCGCGACGACCTCGTGACCTTCCTCCTCGGCTGCAGCTTCTCCGCCGAGCGCCCGCTGGCCGTGCGCGGGATCCCGCTCCGCCATGTGGAGCTCGGCCGCACGGTCCCCATGTTCCGCACGATCCGCCGCACGCGCCCCGTCGGCCCCTTCGGCGGCGAGCTGGTCGTGAGCATGCGCCCCGTGCCCCGCGCCCTGGTCGACGCCGCCACCGAGGCCACCCGCCCCCACCGCCACGCCCACGGCGCGCCGGTCCACGTGGGCGACCCCGAGGCGCTCGGCGTCCGCCTCGCCCAGCCCGACTACGGCGACCCCGTCCCGGTGCATGCCGGCGAGGTCGCCGTGTTCTGGGCCTGCGGCGTGACCAGCCAGGTCGCCGTCCAGGGCGCCCTCGCCGCCGGCGCGATCAATCTCGCGATCTCGCACGCGCCAG
This sequence comes from uncultured Planctomycetota bacterium, assembly GCA_964569055.1. Lineage (GTDB taxonomy): Bacteria > Planctomycetota > J058 > J058 > J058 > JAWLGW01. Next base: position 15,564 of record CAZMSZ010000153.1, read on the forward strand.
GGCGCATGTTCATCGCGGACGTGGCGAGCGCGAGCCTCGTGGAGCGGTAGGCGCGGGCGGTCGTCGAGGACGACCCATGCGAAAGGGCACCACCCGCCGCGCGACCGGCGAGGCCCAGCCCTGGTGATCGATCGCGTTCGCCAGCGCGGCGAGCGCCCTGTCGCGCGCCTTGGCCTGCTTGCCGGCGAGGGCGCGCAGCCAGGCGGGGATCTCCTGCGCCGAGCCCGGGGCGTGCGCTTCGGCCGACCAGTCGATGGCGTCGAGACCGTCCAGCATCGGCGTGAGCCCCAGGGGCGCGGCAGATCAGGGTAGCGCAGCGCGCGTCGGCGAGGCAGAGGTCCCCACGAGCGTCGCGCTAGTGCACGTCCGCGCAAGTCGCTTGGAATAGCGAAGGCTGCCAGATCGGCATCCGCAGGCACCTGGCGAGCTGCGCGCATGCAGCACCTCGCCGCAGAGTACTGAGCCTGCTCGGCTCC
>CAZMSZ010000154.1:0-1625 GCA_964569055.1 uncultured Planctomycetota bacterium
GGTCACCGGTCGCGCACTTCGGCGGCTATCAGCACGAGGACGCGGCGGTGCAGAAGAAGAAGTAGCGCGAGACGTTCAACGCCCCTGGACGGTCCACGCACGCTCGAGCGGCGCGAGCCCGCCGCGGATCGTCGCGAGGTCCTCCGCGACCCCGGCGCGCTCGCGCAAGCCGGGCAGGCGCTCGCGCGCGTACCGTTCGTGCGTGTCGAGGTCCGGCCACAGCGTCGCGACCACGAACCGGGTCGGCTCGTCGGACGCGACCGCGAACCACCCGCCGAGCATGCCGGCCTCGTGCATGCCCGGCTGCCAGACCTCGGCCTGGGCCTCACGGAAGTGGTCGGTCCGGTCCGCGTGCACCGTGCAGTCGGCGAGACGGAGCACCGCAGCTCGGTCGAGCGCCGCGCGCGGATCCGGCGCGGTGCCCGGCATGTCGAGGAGCGTCTGGAAGCACCGCACGTCGATCGCCGTGTAGCTGGCGCGCTGCCCGTCGGCGATCGCGTCATGAGGACCGCGCATGAACGCGTCGTAGTCCTCGGCCGACCGCCACACGCCCACGATCACCGCGTCGCCGGGACTCCGCCGGTCCCAGCCCCCGAGCTGCGCCACGAACCCGGGCTCCACCGCGAGCGCCGACCAGCGCCGCTGCGCGTCGTCGAAGCTCGAGGCCGCGTCGGCGGGCACGGTGCAGCGGATTCGCTTGAGCAGCGCATTTGCCATGGTCGACACCTCCTCGAGCACGACATACCAGCGTAGCGTCGCCGGGGCTACGTCTCCAACGAAGCCGACGAGGTAGGCCAGCCGAAGCTCCTGAAGATCGCGACCACGTACCGCGCTCGCCTCGGCGATACCCTCGACCTCGACCTGAAGAAGAACCCGGTGAAGGAGCTCAAGGTCCACGCTCCCGTTCGCGAACGCGCGAACCGGGAGCGCGTCGTGGAGGCCGCCTGCGACGCCGCCACGGCGATTCGTGAGCTCGGATGCGCCTGAACGAAGGGAGCCCCGAGGCTTTCGCCTCGGGGCTCCTCGTTCCAGCGATACAGCCGGCGGGATTCGAACCTGCGACCTCCTGATCCACAGTCAGGCGCTCTAACCAGCTGAGCTACGGCTGCTTGTTGGAGGGCGAAATGCTAGCGCCGGGGGGGGAGGGCGTCAACGCCGGCGCCTGGTTCGCTCGCTAGCTGGACGTGCGCTCGCGGCGGGGCATGTACTTGGTCATGCGGCCCTGGGCGAGGAGGCGGCGGTCGTGCTCGGCGACGATGTCGACGGTCACGAAGGCCAGGGTGCGGCCCGTCTTGAGGGCCTTGGCCTCGGCGAGGACGGCCTCGCCGGGGCGGGCGGCGGCGAGGTAGGTGACGTTGAGGTCGGTGGTCACGCCGGCGCGGCCCTCGGGGTCGGCGGCCATGATCGCGAGGGTGCCGGCGTCGTCGACCAGGGTGGCGATCGCGCCGCCGTGGAGGGTGCCGACTGGGTTGAGGACCGGGTCGGCCACGGGGAGGCGGACGGTGGCGGCGGCTTCGCCGACGGCGGTCACGGTCGCGCCCGCGAGGGCCCGGTCGAAGCCGAGCTGGCCGAAGCGCTGGAGGCGGGGGTCGTCGGGGGCGAGGGGCACTAGGACGCTCCGGGGG
>CAZMSZ010000154.1:1725-15873 GCA_964569055.1 uncultured Planctomycetota bacterium
TCGTCATGAGCTCGGCCAGCACGTCGGACAGGCCCTGGTGGATCGCGGCCAGGGCGAGCTGGTGACCGCCGGCGTCGCTGGTCAGCACCACCTCCTCGATCCCGGCCGCGCGCAGGTGCGGCTCGTTGTCGTGGTTGAGCAGCTCGGCGCAGGTGTAGATCCGCGGGTTCATGCGCTCGATCATGAGCGCCGCCAGGACGGTGCGCGCGTCGCGGTCCTGGTCGCTGCGGGGGGCCGTGGTGTCGGCCACGATGATCGCGCGCTTGGCGTGGCGCACGCGCACCTGCTCGAGCACCTCGGGGCGCGTGTAGTCGCCGCGCACGAAGTAGACCAGGCCGTTGCCGGCGTGGGCCGCCATGGCGGTCGGCTGCTCCTCGACGTCGGCCACGACCACCACCGGCGTCCTCTGGTGGCCGCGGGCCTGGGTCACCTCGTCGATGATCAAGGGCACCAGGCGGTTCCAGCCCAGGATCAGCAGGTGGTCGACCAGTTGGTAGCGGTCCATGTCGTCGATCTCCATGCGCCGCCTGAGGCGGTTCACCATCAGGGCCGTCACCACGCCGGTGAACATGGCGAACGTCGTCAGCCCGCCGAACATGACCGCCAGGACCACGGCGCGGCCCATGGGGGTGCTCGGCGTGTCGATCATGGGCTCGGTCGCGACCAGGAAGAACAGCGTCGCCCACACGCTGTTCTCGAGCCGGGCCAGGTCCTCGGGGTCGTCGCCCGCGTCGGGCGGGGGGAGCCGGAGCCGGAGCCGCTCCACCGCGCCGATCAGGTGGCGCGGGCGGGGAGGCAGGGCCGCGGCTGAGTCCATGGCCTGCTCGACCGGGAGGCGGGCGCGCACCGCCGCCTCGAGCGCGTCGAGCCGCAGCGGCAGCTCGACCCTCAGCTCGCTCAGGGCGACCTCGTCGAGCTCGGCCGCCCGCGGCGCGCTGGCCGCCAGGGGCGGGCGCAGGCCGAGCTCGGCCTCCAGGACGTTGAGCTCGCGGTCGACCGCGACCAGCTCCTGGTGCTGACGCGCGTGGCGCGCCCGGCGCTCGGTCACGTACAGCGTGAACGAGCCCACCGCCAGCAGGAGGAGCATGATCAGGCCGAGCACCACGTACTCGCCCACCGCCGAGCGGAACAGCGCCGAGACGAAGCGCACCCGGCGCGAGAGGAGCATGGCCGCGCGGAACACGCGCAACATGCGCAGCACCCGCAGCACGCGCAGGCTCTGGGCCCAGGGGATCACCGCCAGGATGTCGACCCAGTAGGTGGCGAAGTAGCGCGCCTTGTTGTCGGCGACGTAGTACTTGGTCCCGAGCTCGACCACGAACACGGCCGTGATCCCGAGCTGCACCAGCTCGATCGTCCGCTGCGCGGGGTGGCTCTCGGGGAGCAGCAGGTGCGCGACCACCAGCCCGACCGACGCCAGGATCAGCACCACCAGCGCGAGGTTGCTCGCGGGGTGGTGCACGAACGCACCCAGGCGCTCCTTCAGTCGAGCGGCGCGGTCCAAGCGGCGGGGCCTCCGACGGGGGGCGCGGGGCGCGTCGGCGCCACCGCGGGCGCGGATTATAGGGGCGTCTCGGCCCTAGTCGAACGAATCGGAGCGACGGCCGAGGGGTGGAACGAAGCGGTGCGCTTTCGAGACCTCGTCGAGCAGTCCGGCGACAGCTTCCGCGAAGTCTCCACCCAATCCGGTTCGCTGCGCGTCGTACCAGCGGGCCGCCGCCCGGATCTCCTCGTCCACGCCCGTGGCGAGGCGAAGCGGTTTCAACGTCCGAACTCGGCAAGCAGACGCGCGCGCACGTCCTCCCAGGGCTGACCGGGATCCTCGCCGGAGAGCAGTCGGCGCGCACGGCGCTCGATCTCCTCGGCCCAGGCCGCCTCGACATCGGGCTCGGGCTCGCCGTCGAGGCTCGCCAGGAGATCGGCCGCGAGCGCAGCCCGATCCTTGATGGGAAGCTGGAGCGCCTGCTCACGAAGCTGATCGGCGGGAATCATGCACACATCCTACTCGGGGCGGCGAGCTCCTACGAGGCATTGGAGCGGCGGCGCACGGACGGGGCGGGTCATGTCACGACCCTCGACGCGCGGGGCCGGTCGCGGTGGGCGCGCCCGGGGGGCTCCGTTACACTCCCGCGCTCGCGCGGCGCGCGGGCTCGAGGAGGAGCGTCATGGCGTACACGTTCGGTGGTCGGACCCTCGACAAGGTCGGTGTGATCGGCTCGGGCCAGATCGGGCCGGACATCGCGCTCCACTTCGCCAAGGTGCTCGCCCCCTACGAGGTCCCGGTCGTGGTGGTCGACGTCAGCCAGGCCGCCCTCGACAGGGGGAAGAGCAAGCTGCACAAGAAGGTCGACAAGGGCGTGGAGACCGGCGCCTTCAAGCCCGAGCAGGGCGAGCGGATCAAGGCCGGGGTCACGTTCACCAGCTCCTACGCCGAGGTGAAGGGTGCGGGCCTCGTGGTCGAGGCCGCCACCGAGGACGTGGCGATCAAGGGCAAGATCTTCCAGCAGCTCGAGCATCTGCTGGCGCGCGACGCGCTCCTGCTGTCCAACTCCTCGCACCTCACCCCCGAGCGGATCTTCGAGCCGCTGCAGCGCAAGGACCGCGCGGCCGTCGTCCACTACTTCTTCCCGGCCGAGCGCAACCACGCCCTCGAGGTGATCCCCGGCGCCGACACCGACCCGGCCGTGACCGAGTTCCTGCTGAGGTTCTACGAGGCGATCGGCAAGGTGCCGGTGCGGATCGGCAGCCGCTACGGCTACGCGATCGACCCGCTGTTCGAGGGCCTGCTCCAGACCGCGGCGCTCCTGGTCGAGCGCGGCGTCGCCACCACCAAGCAGGTCGACGCGGTCGCGCAGCGCGCGCTCGGCCTGGGGGTGGGGCCGTTCACCGCCCACAACCTGACCGGCGGCAACCCGATCACCGCCCACGGCCTGGCCGAGCTGCACGAGCAGGTCCACCCCTGGTTCGAGCCGCCCGCCTCGCTGCTGGAGAAGGTGCAGCAGGGAGAGGACTGGGCCGTCCCCGGGCGCGGCGAGGAGGTCGCGGTCCCGCTCGACGTGGAGGAGCGGGTGAGCGACGCGCTGCGCGCCACGTTCTACGGGCTGTGCTGCGAGGTGATCGACGCGGGGATCACCGACGTCGCCGACCTCGAGATGGCCGTCGAGATCGCGCTGGTGCTCGACCCGCCGTTCGCCGCCATGAACCGGCTCGGCACCCGCAAGACCCTCGAGCTGGTGCGCGCGTTCGCGGCCGAGTTCCCCGGCTTCCCCGTGGCGCGCTGCCTGGTCGAGCGCGGCGAGAAGGACGAGCCCTGGGAGATCCCCTACGTGCTGCGCGACGACCGCGACGGGGTGGCGGTGCTCACGATCCGCCGCCCGCGCGTGCTCAACGCGCTCAACGCCGACGTGTTCGCCCAGCTCGCCGCCCACGCCGACGCGATCGCCGCGGACGACGAGGTGGTCGGGGCGGTGATCACCGGCTACGGCACCAAGGCCTTCGTCTCGGGGGCCGACGTCGGCTTCCTGAGCGAGATCCAGACCCCCGCCCAGGGGCGCGACACCTGCCTCGCCTCGCAGGCGCCGCTGTCGCGGATCGAGGCCCTGGAGAAGCCGGTGGTGGCCGCGCTCAACGGCCTGGCGTTCGGCGGCGGCAACGAGCTCGCCATGGCCTGCCACGCCCGCCTCGCCGCGCGCGGGCTGAAGGTGCTCGCCGGCCAGCCCGAGCCCAACCTCGGGATCATTCCCGGGGCGGGCGGCACCCAGCGCCTGCCGCGCCTGGTCGGGTTCGAGCACGCCAGCCGGATCCTGCGCACCGGCCGGCCGATCTCGGGGAGCGAGGCGGTCGCGATCGGGCTGGTGCGCGAGGAGGTGGACGGCGACGTGGTGGCGGCGGCGGTCGCGCTGGTGCAGCGCGCCGCCAAGGGCGAGGTGACGCTCGCGCGCTGCCCCCAGGACCCCCTCCCCGACGTGCCCGGCGAGCTGCCCGAGATCGACCTCGGTCACCTCAGCCGCGCGGTGGACGGGCTCCTGTGCCGCGCGATCCTGGAGGGAGCGCGCCTCCCCCTCGGCGAGGGGCTGCGGCGCGAGGCGGAGCTGTTCGGCGAGGGGGTCGAGCTGGAGGACTTCCGGATCGGGCTCGACAACTTCCTGCTCAAGGGGCCGCGCAGCAAGGCGGAGTTCAAGCACAGGTAGCGGGCGCGCCGCCGCCCGCCGCCAGGGCGGGGCGGCACCTACGCCGGCGTCTTGCTGCGGGGGATGTCCTCGGGGCTGACGCTGGCGTGGTAGACGCGCTCGGTGAACAGCGGCTCGTAGGGCGTGCCGGTGTAGTCGAACACGCCCTTGAGGCAGACCCCGTGCTTCGCCTGGATCGGGACCTCGCCCTGGGCGTCGAACGCCACCTTGAAGCGCGGCATCTCGGGGGCGTAGGACTCGAGCGTCAGCGGCCCGGCGGGCGGGCGCTCGTGGAACAGGATCAGGCCGAGCGCCTTGTTGTCGGGGAGCAGCTTGACCTTGACCAGCAGGCCGCGGGCGCAGTCGGGGCTCCACTCGTCGATCGCGACCGGGAGGCTGGTCATGAACACGTCGCCCGAGGAGCTGGGCTGGGTGACCCCGCGGATGCAGTAGGTCACCACCTCCTTGGCCTTGCCCTTGACCCCGACCGACTTCAGCTTGCAGGCCAGGACGTGCGCCTCGCTGCGCTCGAAGGTCGTCTCGGTCACGAGCACCATGCCGCGCCCGGCCTTCGACTCGACGCGCTGGGCGAGGTTCACGTCGTCGCCGATGACCGTGTACTCCATGCGGGTCTCGGTCCCCATGTTGCCGGCCACGAACTTGCCGGAGTTGAGGCCGATCCCCATGTGGATCGGGCGCGAGTCCTCGGCTCGCAGCTCGCCGTTGAACAGGAACAGCGCGTTCTGCATCTCGACCGCGGCCGAGACCGCCGCCACCGCCTCGTCCTTCATGGCGAGGGGCGCGCCCCACACGGCCATGATGCAGTCGCCGATGAACTTGTCGACCGAGCCGTTGTACTTGAAGACGATGTCGACCATGTACTTCATGTAGCGATTGATCTTCGCCACCACCTCGGTCGCCGTCATCTTCTCGGACATGCTCGTGAAGCCGATGATGTCCGAGAAGAACACCGTCCCCTGCTTGAGGTCTCCGCCGAGCTTGAGGTCGATCGCCCCGCTCGCCACCTGCTCGGCCAGACCCGGCGAGAAGTAGCGCTGCAGGTTCGCGCGGGCCTCCGCCTCCTTGCGCACGCTCTCGAACAGGCGCAGGTTCTTGATGAACACCGCGGCCTGCGCGGCGATCCCCGCCATGAGGTTGAGGTCGTCGGAGGTGAACTTGGCGCGGTTCTGCGTGTCGAGCTGGATCAGCCCGAACACCTCGTCGCGGTACAGCAGCGGGGCGCAGGCCATGGACAGGATCCGCAGGTTGACGATGGACATGCCGCCCGAGAAGCGGTCGTCCTCCATCGCGTTCTGCGAGAGGATCGCCTGCTTCTCGCTCATGACCTTGCGGGCGATCGTCTTGGAGATCTGCGCCTTGCTCGAGTCGGCGTTGCGCGTGCGCACCGCCATGGGCTGCAGCTCCTCGACCGTGTCGCCGATCATGATGAACCCGCGGTCGGCCTGCGGGAACACGGCGAGCAGCTTGTCGAGGATCTTCTCGAGCATGGCCTCGAGCGAGGAGATCGAGCCGAGGTCCTGGCTGATCTCGAACATGAGCTGCAGCCGCTTCTGCAGCGCGGCGCCCTTGTCCTCCGCCACGAAGCTCGAGGCGTCGAACACGATGCTGGCGTCGAGGGAGTAGTCCTCGCCCGCCTCCTCCTCGTCGTCGTCGCGGATCTCGACCCCGCTCGGATGCGGCGCCGTGGGGCGGCTGGGGAGGCCCGGGGCCGGCGCGGCGAGCGCGCCCAAGCCCCCGGGCGCGGGGCTGGCGCCAAAGCCGCCGCCGGGCGACATGCCGAACGCGCCGAGGGGCACCTCCTCGCTGCTGAAGTTGAGCGGCATGCCCGCCGGGGCGGCCGGCGGGTCGTCGCTCGGGCTGAACAGGAGGTTGATCCCGCCGACGGTGATCGTGTCCGACTCGATCAGGCGGTGTTTGCTGACCTTCTGGTTGTTGACGAAGGTCCCGTTGCTCGAGCCGAGGTCCTGGACGAAGAACTGCCCGTTCTCGCAGTCGAACTTGAAGTGGCGGCGCGAGACGCCCGGCGCGAACACCTGGATCGCGTTGGAGGGGTCACGCCCAACCAGCTCGCCACCCTTGAGGTGGAACGTCTGATCGCGATTGGGACCGTTCAGGATCCGAACGGTGGCCATACGCATCCCCTCGGAGCAAGGTCGCCGAGTATAGCAACACCCTCGCCGAGCGGCAGGGGCTTCCGAGTCGCGCGCTCGCGCCGATCGGCCCGCTCGACCCGCCCACAATCCGGTGATCGTGCTAGGTGCGTCGCGCGGCGGAACGAATCGCCACCCGAGCGGAAGCCGCTCGCAACGCGCCAAGTCACGGCTCGGTAAAAGGCCGCACCGACAGGAGTTCGACTTAGGGACCCATCTGGACGCCGTTTTCGGGAAGGGTATGCTCCTCGCATTGAGCGCTCGCGACGCGTTCGGCGCGGGCCCTCACCTAGACCGAACGGAACGACGATCCGCCCAGCGCTGGGTGCGGCACCTCGCCGCTCGCGGCGCGCGACCCTGGAGAGCGAGCATGGCCCTGACCTCGGAGACCGGGCGCTACGCCCAGCCCAAGATCAGCTTCTCGTGCAGCTGCGGGAAGAAGTACCGCGTCGCCGCCAGCAAGGCCGGCAAGAAGGTCCGCTGCAAGGGCTGCCGGGTCAAGGTGACGGTGCCCGGCGACCGGCAGATCTCGATGCGCAGCCGCAAGGCGATCCTGGCGGAGCTCGGGATCGACGCCGAGGCGGCCGAGCGCGCCTACGAGGCCGAGAAGGAGAGCGGCTACCGCTGCACCGTGTGCGACGCGAAGCTCGCCGACGACGAGCTCAAGGACGCCTACGGCGAGGCCGGCCTCACCTGCTCGGACTGCCGCGCGGCGCAGATCGCCGAGCGCGGCGCCGACTACAAGGACGGCGAGCGGAAGGACAAGAAGAAGGACAAGAAGCTCGACAAGTGGACCACCTCGCGCTCGGCCGAGGAGGTCCGCAAGAAGGCGCTCGGCTACGCGGCGCTGTTCTTCGCCGGCACCGCCGGCCTCGCCAGCAGCGTGTTCGGCCTCGGCGCGCTCGGCACCGTCGGCCTCGCGAGCGTGGTGGCGTACATCGGCTATCGCACCGTGTTCAAGGCGGAGTACGTGGCGGAGGTCGAGGACTAGCGGCCGCGGTCAGAACGCGGTGCTCTTGACGAAGCCCTTGAGCACCCCGTCGATCACGCCGATCGGCACGACGGTCTTCACCAGGGTGCCGCGGGCCGGGATCAGCCGGTCGTTACCGCCGTCGCTGGCGAGCACGAAGCGCATCTCGACGCTCTCGTCCTCCATGGCCGCGCCCAGCGGCAGCCGCTGGATTCGCACCGCGTGCCGGCCGCCACCCCAGTGCGGCGGGAACCAGCGCGCGTCGACGGAGACGTCGGACTCGACCTCGAGCTCGCGCGAGTCGTCGGGCGTGAGGGGGGCGCGCCGCATCTTCACGATCACGGTCTCGGTGCGGATCGGCGCGTCGTCGTGGGGGGCATCCTTCCAGAACACGGCGAAGGACGAGCCCGGCAGGACCAGGCGCGGGAAGATGAACACCTCGCGGCTGCGGTCGCTGGCCACCTCGAACGCGGCCAGCAGGTTGAACAGCGCGGAGATCTGGTTGTCGAGCGCGGCGCCCGGGTCGGCCTCGTCGCGCCAGTCGGGGATCCCCCGCTTCTTCGCCCCGACCTTGGTCCAGGCGGGCGAGTCCGTGACCTCGGGCGCCTCGCCCGAGTCCTCGCCCAAGAAGCAGTAGCGGGCGAAGGTCTCCATGTCGGTGTCGTCGGCGAACGCGTAGATGATCGAGCCCACGATCGCCAGCGCCGCTCCCACCACTTCGAGCGCCACGCCCAGCGGAAAGCCGACCACGGTGAGCTGCGAAAAGCCGCCCACGAGCGCGATGACCTTGGCGGCGACGACCAGCCCCGCCGCCACGACGACTAGGCCCTTGGCGACCATGGCATCGTAGTCGGCCTGCTTGGCCTCCTTGTAGAAGTCGATGCTGGAGCCGACGAGCTCGACCACCGCCATCACCGCGCCGATGGCCTTGCCCGCGGTCTCCGGGACCTTGGCGCGAGAGACGATGCCCCCGAAGGCCTCGACCGACGAGTACGCGGCGCCGATCAAGCCGAGCGACTCCTTGAACACGTCCAGCCCGTCGTTCGCCTCCTTCACGGCGTGGATCGCGATCAGCAGGTTCAGCCCCGCGAGCGCCACCTTGAGGTTCGCGAACAGCGCGAGCTCCTCCTTCTGCGTGGCGTTCTTCGCGAGCCAGTCCTTCAGGTCGGGGGGGAGCTCCTCGTCGACCCGTATCGCCTCGATCGTGTGGGTGACGTAGTCGCCGTCGCTGGCGAAGGTCACGGGGTTACTGAACGCCTGCACGATCAGCGGCTGGTCGGAGCGGGAGATGTGCTGCAGGCTCGCGACCACCGCCTCGAGGTGCTGCTGGGTCGTGGTCAGCTTGCGCTGCTGCGCCATGTGCACGAACACCGGCGTCACCTCGCACCAGATCGAGACGACCTGGGCGGCGATCCCGCTGCTCTTCTTGAACGTCTCGATCGGGGCCTCGGAGTCGCGGAGGACGAGCTCGTCGAAGGCGCGCTTGGCGACCTGCTCGAACAGCCCCTTCGGGGCCACGCCGTCCCCGACCTGCTGCGCGAACAGCGCGGACGTCTGCACCAGCCGGGACAGGAACAGCCGCCCCAGGGCGTCCTCGCCCATCCGCGGCGTGACCGCGCCGAACCAGCCGACGAAGTCGGCCACGAGCTCGACCTCCTCCTCCGGGCGCGCGGCCTGGGCGAGCGCGTCGTGGTAGCTCCGCACCACGAACTCGACGAGCGGCCCGTCCAGCCACATGATCGTGTCGCGGAGCCAGCCCTTGGCCCGCTCCTCGCGCCACTCGAGCTCCTGCTCGAACTGGTGGAGGTATTGCTCCGGGGTGATCCGCATCCGATCGCGGAACTCGTCACCCTCGATCTCCGCGAGGAGGCTCGCCAGGAGCAGTCGTTTGACCTCGACCGAGCGGTTCGGGTCGACCGCACCCGACTGCGCGCCATCCTGCGCCGCGCGCAGCGCGCTGGCGTGCTCGAGGGCGGCGGCCTTCCACTCGCGGTAACCCGCCGCCTTGCGCCGCGCCGGCGCCAGCGGGTCCATGAACTCGAGGTAGCGTCCCTCGATCAGGCGCGGGTCGTTCGCGTCGGCGGGGAGCTCGCGGACCAGCACGTGGAGCCCGTAGGCGGCGAGCATCCCCGCGCCTTCCAGCTCCTTGATCGAGGCGGTGACGAGCGGGATCCGGCTGACCAGGAACAAGTACAGCGCGCGGCGCTCGTCGATCCGGCGCGGGAACGCCTCGTTCAGCGCCTGGGGCGTGCGGACCACCTCGCCGCGCAAAGACGGCTCCATGGTGTGGACCGGACAGCTCGGGTGCTCGCCGCCCTCGGGGCAGCGGCAGGCGAGGACCTCGGCTCCGCCCGCGTCGTCGATTCGGAGCTCGGCCACACAGCGGAAGGCGGCCTGCTTGGCCAGCTCGCTGCCCGGAGGCCCGCCGGGCGGACCCGCGGGCGCGAGGTGGCGATAGACGTAGACCCACCCGTCCTGCACCGGCTCGTACGCGGCCTGCTCAGGGTGGTCGAGGTCGGCGAGCCGCGGCTCCCACTCCCGCCACTTGTCGGGGCCCGAGGTCGTCGTGGGGCGGTAGTCGCGCCAGGCCACTCCGCTGAAGGCAGGTCCCAACACCGTGGCTGGGCCGCCGGGACGCGGGACCTCGACGTGCGCCGTCGCCGACTCGTAGACGTCGCCGTTGGTGGCGATCATGGCGAGCGTGGCCTCGATCGGGCCGACGAGCTCGGGCACCCCCTCCAGGCGCGGCACGAACCTGCCGCTGGCGGCGGGCGAGGCCTCGCCGAGCTGCCGCTCGCGGGCGATCTTGGTCGCGACGTGCTGGCCGGTGCCGTCGGCGGTCTCGCCCGCGAGGTGGATCCGCAGCTCGTGCCCGGCGTGATCGCCCGCGAGCTCCCAGGCGAACGCCAGGTCGTCCCACGAGGACGAGGTCACGGAGACCACCGCGGCCCCCTGCGCCCGGCAGGCCACGAACTCGACGATCCCCGGGAGCGGCCGGTCGTAGCGCATCCGCAGCTGCGCGGCGACGGCGGTCGCCCCCTCGTGCTCGAGCACGCTCAGGTCCGCCTCGAACATCTGCGACCCGCCGAGGTGCCGCTCCTCGAACGCGACCGAGCCCTCCAGCAGCCCCGTCCCGGGCCGGAGCGCCGAGATCCCCGCCCCATCGGCGTCCTGGAGGCGCAAGATCCGCATGCCGAGCGCCTGGTTCCTGGGGTCTACCCGGTCGATCAGCGTCTGGGTGCCCTTGAGGAAGCGGGCCGCGGCCGACTTCTGCTCGTTGACCTCGAGGAACAACCTCCAGCCCGGCGGCCGGACGGCGGCCCAGCGGAAGCTGAAGGTCGAGAAGTCGAGCGGCACCTGGCCCAGCCAGGTCTGCTTGTAGACGTTGTTCGCGTCCGCGACCCCCTTCCGCTCCTCGGCGACCATGCGCCGACGCCACTCCCGCCACGTCCCGGCGCGCGCCTCGACCTCGTCGACCTCGTCGAACTGCTCGACCTTGCCGTCGCCGACGCCGCCGTGGAGGCGCTTGCGCTGGCGCAGCTTGGCGGGCGGGTCGACCTGCCGCAGCGTGAGGCGCACGACGCCCCGCACGCGGACGACCTCGTCGCTGAACCCGCCGAACGAGAAGGCCACCAGCCGGTAGCGGCCCTGCTCGTCGGGCGGCTGCTCGAAGGGGTCGATCGTGATCGCGCCGCGGTGCTCGATCCCCTCCAGGCCGTCGTCGGCGTCCGGCTGCTCGGGCGGAACGGTGACGTCCCGCTCCCAGCCGCCGCCCACCAGCTTGACGGTGGCGCTCGCGCCCGAGAGCGCCCAGGAGAGCCGGAGCTTGCGGTTCGGGAACAGCTCGACGTCGACGTTGGGCTGCGCGCGCGCGTCGAGCGGCCAGGCGTTCTTGGGGTCCTCGGGCTCGGGGACCAGCGTCCGCCCCCAGAACGTCGGGATCCGCGGGACCACGATCCGGTGCGGCGCGCCGTGCTGAGTGAGCGGCTCCTCGCGGGCCAGGGTGAACGGGTCGGTGACTCGGTGGATCTCCTCGGTCGTGGTGGCGTCGGGGTCCTGGCCCAGCGTCCAGGAATAGACCACCCGCACCGTCGCCACATCCGGCGGCAAGCGGTGCGACACGAGCCAGGTCTCGTGCTTCTCCCCGTCCTCGGGCTTGGGGCGGATCACCCGCTCGGGCGCCACGGTGCGCGGCGCGCCCGGGTCGTCCGGCAGCGGGTTCAGCTCGAGTGTGAACACGGGCTCCTTGACGACCGGCCGCTGCGCCACGTCACGGGCGACGAAGCGGAGCTCGAGCTCGGCCCCGAGCCCGCTGAAGACCTCCTTGGCCTCGCCATCCGCGCTCCGGGCCAAGAACCGGGTCCAGGTCGTGTGCACCGAGTCCCTGACGATCCTCATCGCTCCACCACCACGTCGTTGTCGAGGACCAGCCGGACGCCGCCCGGCGGCAGCTTGGCCACCCGGATCACGGCCTGCGCGTCGCTGCGCGTGCGCTTGTCACCCCAGCGGGTGCGCAGGACGAAGGGCGTGTCGGCGAGCAGCCGCTCGTCCTCGTGCACCACCTGGGCGTGGAAGGTGTCGGCGTAGTCGATCGGGCCCGAGCTCACGCGCCGCCCCGCGCCCGTGACGACGAACGTGAACCGGACCGGCGCGAAGTCCTCGTCGGGCCCGAGCTCGACCTCGCGCGGGGTGATCGCCTCGGGGTGGAAGAAGTCGCCGAACGGCGCGGCGCAGCGCCCCTCCTCCGAGAGCGCCTCGACCGGCGCGCCGACCGGGCCGAAGCCCTCCTGGTGGACCACGAACGTCAGCGCGTGTCCGGCCGGTAGGCCCGGCGCGTCGAGCACCATCGTGGCGGAGCCGCCCGAGCGCGCCTCGCCCTCCCAGCGGGCCGTCCACTCCCGCGCGGAGATCATGGGTGGGAGGTGCTGGCGATCGTACGCGTCGCCCTGGTAGAGCTCGCACAGCTCCGGCCGGCAGCCGCTCTGATGGCAGTCGAGCCGCGGCTCCTCACCGGGGTCGAACAGCAGCACCTCCACGCGGCGGTTGAGCTCGCTGCGGTAGTCGTCCTTGCCGAGCCCGTCGATCGGGTGGTGCTCGCCACACCCGACCGAGAAGTGGTCGGGATCGAGCGGCTCGATCGGCGCGCGGAGGCGCGCCAGCTCGCTCACGGGCAGCCCCAGCTCACGCGCGGTCTCGTGCTCGTAGCAGTCGAAGAACGCCCCCCAGGTCGCGGCGTCCACCCGACCCGACACGGCCAGCGGTGCGCCGGCCGGGTTGCCCGCGAAGCCGCTCTCGTTGTAGGTCTGCTGGAACCCCCGAATCGCCTGGGTCGTGTTCGGGCCGTGCGCGCCGTCGATCCCCAGCGGGTCGCAGGGCCAGCCGAGCACGCGCGCGACCCAGCTGAGGATCTGCTGATAGTCCGCGACCTCGTGGCGCGCCTCGGCCACCTCCACGAACGCCGCGCGATCGCCCACGAGCAGCGACAGGCCCGCGCGGGCGCGCTGCTCCGACAGCGGCAGGTTGTACTGCGCGCTCCCGGTCGTGTCGGTGTGACCCGCCACCAGCAGGCGCTTGCCCGGGTGCTCCTCGAGGTAGCGGAGCGTGGTCGCCACCAGCCCGACCGCGCTGGGAGGCGCGGCCGGCCCCTCGCTGCCGGCGCCCTCGGGCTCGTCGCCCTCGGGCATGACCACCGCGCTGTCGGTGCGGAACAGCGCGTCTTGCAGCTCCAGCAGGTCGAGGACCTTGCGGGCGGCCTCCAGTCGGATCGTCTTCTTGCGCCGCTTGAGCGCCCGGACCTCGAGGCTCGGGGCGAACCCCTCCGGCGCCGCGTCGTCGGTCACGTCGAGGACCTGCACCCCTGGGACCGGCGGGTCGGCCCCTTCGCCGGTCGGGCCGAACACGCACAACACGTGGAGGTCGCCGGCGTCGGTCGGCGGCACCTCGACCGGCTCGGCCAGGCCCTGCTCGAACAGCGGGAGGAGGCGCACCGCGCGCTCGTCCTGGCGGGAGGCGTCGACCCGCACGCAGAGCACGTCATGGGGCGCGGGCAGGCGCCCGGCCTCGGCCAGTCGGCGCAGCGCCGAGCGGCGCAGCGCGGTGGCCGCGTCGGTCTCGTTCCAGGCCGCGCTGGCGTATCGCTCCGAGGGCGCGAGCGGCTCGCGCGCCTCCCCGCGCAGGCACTTGAACGACTTGGTCGGCAACACGAGCTGCCGCGTCACCTCGGGCTGCAGCGACCAGGCCGACTTGTCTTCGTTGCACGACGGGCAGGTCTGCACCGAGTCGTGCGCGACGGCGGTCCCGCACGCGCTGCATTCCCAGGGCATGGCTCCTCCTCCTCGGGTACGGACGCGACGGCGTCGCCGTACGGGAACAAGTGGAGACCAGGCGCCTCGTCGCCGCAAGCCGTTGCGGGCCAAGGTCGCTCAGGCTAAAGGGCCGGTCTCGAACCTCGCGCCTCACCAGCGGCGATCGCTTCGCGATGGCGCGATCCGAGCTTCGCGAGAGAGCCTGAGCGAATGGCGCTCAACGCCGGCCGCGGGCCCGCGCCGGACGCCGGGCCCGCAGCAGCCCGAGCCGGCTGGCCCGTGGCGCGCCGCCGCGCCGGCCGCCCTGGCGGGGGGCGGCCGCCTCGGCGTCGGCCTCGGCCTGCATCACGCGCAGCGCGTCCATGACCTCTTCGGCGATCCCGCGCCAGGTCGCGAGGTCGCCCGGGCGCTCCTGAAACGCGTCCAGCGTGAGCGGGCGGCCGATCCGCACCTTCATGCGCCGGCCGATGCACGGCATTTGACGCCCGCCGGTGTGGTAGATCGGCACGACGGGCGCGCCGGTCTGGTGCTGC
>CAZMSZ010000155.1:0-15868 GCA_964569055.1 uncultured Planctomycetota bacterium
TCGAGCTGCCGGCGCTCGTCGAGCGCTGGCGCGCGACGCTCCCGCCGGGGTGAGCGGCTCAGCGCAACGCTCGCCCGAGCACGTGTCTCCGTGCCGCATTGACCGCGGCTTCGGTGACCTCGCGCGGGTACAGCTCGAGGTGCGTGGCGAGCGCGCGGGCCGCGCGTGGGAAGTCCTGGTGCGCACGCAGCGCTCGAGCCAGGCCCTCCAGCTCGCCCCGCTCCTCGGATGAGAGCTGCCAGCCCGATGCACGAAGCCCGTCCTCGACGGTGGCCGCGGCCCTCGACAGGTCGGCGCGCGCGAGCATTCCGGCGAGCACCATAGAGAGCTCCTGCCGTGCCTCCCAGGCGACGCGCGCGTGCTCGGGGAGGGAGTCGAATGACTGGGCGATGCCGTCCGAGTCGATCGCGCCAGGTTCGGACCGCGCGTGCGCAAAGCTCTCCTCGAGCATCCACAGCAAGGCCTCGGCTGCCAGGACCGTGTCTCTCCCGGCCAGCTCCTCGAGCCAAGGGACGACTTCGACCGGGCAGCTTGGGGGCTGCGCGTCGATCGCGAGCGCGCGGCGCGCGGGGGCGTAACCGAGGAGGGCCGCGAAACAAAGTCGCTCCTCGGTCAACTGACCCGTCACCACCCCATGCATCAGGAAGGCGGCCTCACGAGCGAGCTGCGGCGGCTGCGCCGCCTCCCGCAGCACATGACCAAGGCCGAGCGCCCATGACGTCAGGCGCGCGAGCCAGGACCTTACTCGGGGTTCCGGGTCGGGCCAGACTTCGATCAGCGCCTCGGCCCAAAGCTCCGAACCGGGATCGTGCGGCGCGCACAGCGCGTCGGCGAGCTGTCCGATCTGGATCGCGGCACCCAGGTAAGCGGGGCTCGTGCGGTTCGCTTGCTGCATGAACGCGTTGACGAAGCGTCCTCCATCGTACTCGGCCGCGAGCGCCTGCACGGCCGCGAGCCGCTCGGGCGTGGGATCCCTGCTCCAGTGAGCCAGGGCTCGACGCATGCCCTCGACGAGCTCGCCGAGGGCAGCCGGGGCGTCCAGCGCGATCTGCTCGAGGCGCGCTCCGACCACCACCGCGCGCCCCTCCGCGTCGAGCGCGGCTGCCCAGCGGGCGAGCGGCACGTGCTCCCCCGCCGGCGCCTCCGGCCCGAGCGCCTCGATCGCGGGCGCGTGGCCGAGCCAGGCGGCGAGCTCGAGCCGCTCGGGGGCGAGCGCGCCGGCGCGCAGGCGCGCGCGCAGGAGGCGCGCCTCGGCCTCGATCGTGCCGGTCTGTTGCCAGGCGCGCTCCAGCGCGCGCAGGTCCTCGTCACCCATAGCCTCGCAGGCTAGCTGGCCTCGCGCGGTCCGTCAGCGTAGCTCGGTCTCACCGTGCGCCCGCTCGTCGCTCCGGCCGCCGCGGGAGCGCTCAGTCCGCCCAGCGCCGCTCCCAGCGGGCGACCAGCCAGCCGTCGAGGCGGCGCGCCGCCTCGAGGCCGAGCGCGAGCACCCAGGGGCAGGCCAGGGCGGCCCACGCCGTCCAGAGCCGAAGCGCGCCGTTCATCCGGAGGATCTGCTCCACGGCGGCAGCCGTCACGCACGAGCCCACCGTGACGAGCGCGGCCGTGAGCGGCACGGTGCTCTCCAGCACGATCAGCCGGAGGCGCGCCGCGCCGAGCAGCAGGAAGGGGGCGAGGAACGCGACGAACCAGCCGATCGTTCGCGGGAAGCGCTCCAACGCCCTCTCGCCGAGATCCAGCATGTGGACCCAGGCGTTCGCGTAGTCGCCCGAGCCTTGCACCATCTCGCTGATCCACAGGACCGCCGCCGCGATCGCCAGCGGTCCAGCCAGGCCCCACCCGGCCAGCAGCGCCAGTCGTCGTCGAGCGCCCTTCGCGAGCGCTGCCCGGCCCTGGGCGAAGGTCGCGAGCCCGATCGCCACCGCGCCGCTCAGCGAGAGGAGCACGCCCGCCCACACCGCCAAACGCCAGGAGAGGACTCCGGAGAAGATCGCGATCGGTGCCAGGCATGCCGCCAACGCCAGCCCCACCGGCACACCGGCCAGGAGGGCGTCGAGCAGCGCGCGGCGCACGAGCTGATGCGGCGCGAGCGCGCCGAGAGGCAGCGGGTCGACCGCGCCCGGCGGCGACGGCTGCTCGGGTCCGGAACACCGACGCGCGATCAGGGCGGCCAACGCCACGGCGGCGAGCGCCTCGACGCCCAGCGCCGGCCGCGGTCCCCACAGATCGCCGAGCGCGGGAGAAGCGCCCACCAGCCCGGCGGCCACGCCGGCCGCCACGCTCGCCACCACCCGCGCCCGCCCGGGCGCGAGCCCGCGCGCGAGGCTCAGGCCCACGAGCAGCCCGCAGCTCAGGCCCACGGGCAACCTGAGGCTGTGTGGGAACGGCTGCACGACGTCGAAGGTCGCGAAGTAGGACGCCACCCCCACGAAGCACGCGAGCGCGGCAGCCAAGGCGAGCGACGTGAGCGCGCGCACGAGGGGCCGGTCGACTAGGGCCAACGCGATCTCGTCCGCCGGCGTCGCGGCCGGGGTCGGTGCGGGCTCGTTCGTCGGTGGGCTGCTCACGTCTCCGCAGCGTAACCAACCGTCGGTGGCGCGTCCCGGCGCTCACTCCGCCCAGCGCCGCTCCCAGCGGGCGACCAGCCAGCCCTCCAGCCGGCGCGCCGCCTCGAGGCCGAGCAGCAGCGCCCACGGCGCGAGCAGCGCGCTCTGCGAGAACCACAGCCGGACGCGCGGGCTCAACGTCCCGCGCTGCTCGACCACCGACGCCGTCACGAGCAGCCCGAGCGTGGTCACCGCCGCCCGCGCGGGGAGCGAGGCGCGCACCGCGAGGACGCGCCCCCGCGCCGCTCCCAGGAGCAGGAACGGCGCCAGGAACGCGCACGTCAAGCCGATCGTGCGGTCGTAGTCCTCCCAGGCGTCCT
Organism: uncultured Planctomycetota bacterium; assembly: GCA_964569055.1. Classification (GTDB taxonomy): domain Bacteria; phylum Planctomycetota; class J058; order J058; family J058; genus JAWLGW01. Next base: position 2,924 of record CAZMSZ010000155.1, read on the forward strand.
CCAGCAGCTCGAGCAGCTCGCCCCAGGCGTGCGCCCAGCCCGCCGTCCCGCCCGAGCCCCACACCAGCTCGATGGTCCACAGGACGGTGACCGCGATCGCGAGCGGGCCGCCGAGCCCGACCGCGGCCAGGAGCCCGAGCCGCGTCCGCGGGCGTCGCCCGCGCGCCGCCACGCCCTCGGCCAGCGTGAACACCGCGGCCCACACCGCCCCGCCCACGGTCAGGAACACCGCCGCGCTGACCACCTCGCGCTCGCTCAGCGACCTCGTGAGCGCTCCGGCCGCGTACACGACCAGCCCCGCGGGCGCGCCCGCCAGGAGCGCACCGAGCAGGAGTCGCCGGACCAGCTCATGCGGGGCCGGAGCGGGCGGAGGCTCTCCTTCCTCGGCGCCCTGCGCGATCAAACCCAGGACGGCCAGCGCGACCAGCGCCTCGACCAGGACGGCCGGCCGGGGACCCCAGATCCGCCCGAGGGCGGGCGACGCCGCGACCAGCCCTGCGGCCGCGGCGCCAGCGACACAGGTGACCCAGCGCGCCGCGCCGGCCGCGAGCCCGCGCGCGAGCGCCAGCCCGAACAGCGCCGCCGCGCTGCCGCCGAGGGCGAGGGCGAGAGCGACGGAGGGGGGAACGCGCGTGGGGTGCCGGAACGTCAGATCAGCCGTCGTACCCAAGACGATCCAGGCCGAGAGCATGACCGTCGCGGCGGGGAGCGACACATACAGCGCGGCCCGATGCGCGAGGAGCGCTGTCCCGGGAGAGCCCGCGTCGCCGGGGAGCTCGTCCCGGCCATGCTCTTCCTCGGACCCCATGCCGGCCAGCCTACCGGAGAGGCGCGCCGACTGCAGGTCAATCCACCTCGGGCGGCGGCGGCTGCACCGGCGAGGGCTCGGGCTCGGGGTCGCCGGGCTTCACCTCCGGCCGCTCGGGCGGCGCGCCGGGGACCGGCTGGCGGGGCTCGCCCGGGAGGGGCTGCTCGGGCGGCTCGCCCGGGAGCGGCTCGGGGCGCGGCTCGCCGGGGATCCGCTCGGGCTGGGGGGCACCAGGCACACGCTCGGGCTTGGGGGCGCCGGGGACGGGCTCGGGCTTCGGCGCGCCGGGGACGGGCGTCTCGCTCATACCCCCGACCCTACCGCGCCGCTGCAGCGCGGCCCGCGCGAGGTCACCGCAGCGTGAGCACGTACTGCTTCCAGGCCGCCTCGATCTCGTCCATGGGCTTGTCGAACAGCTCCTCGAACAGCGCCACCGGGTCGTCGGCGCCCAGCTTGGTGCGCTCCCAGTACTCCACGAACCGCTTCTTGCCGCCCTTGGCCCCGTAGAGGAGGAAGTGGATCAGGCTCCAGGCGTGCGCGTAGTGCAGCGCCCCGAACTGGGCCTGCTCCATGCGGATCAGGTCGCGCAGCCGCACGTACTGGCCGCTCTGGATCGCGCGCCGCACGTGCTGGAGGCGCGCGCTCGGGATCACCGGGACCTTCAGCCCGCGCCCCGCGACCTCGCTCGCCTCGAAGAACACCGCCAGGCCCTCGATCAGCCAGATCTTCGCCTTCCACATGTTGCGGCCCATGACCAGGCCCTGGAACTGGTGGGTCCCCTCGTGGAACAGCACCGACTGCGGGGTGAGGTTGCCGAGGTTGCCGTGGAACCCCACGATCTTGCTGCCGTCGTAGAACCCGCCGGTCCCCGGCCCGTGGCCGGTCCGCTGCATGAACTCCTGCTGGTCGCCGTAGAGGTGGACCGGGAACGGCCGGGTGATCTCCTGCTCGAACTTGAAGATCTCGATGAACTCCTCGCACATGAGGTCCATGACCCGCGCGAGCTGGCGGACCTCGGGCTCGGGGCCGTTGGAGAAGAAGTCGTAGTACTTCGAGGAGACCGCGACCTTCCAGCCGCCCGCCTCCTTGCCCGCCTCGAGCTGCGCCTCCCGCTCCTCCTCCGAGAGCGGCGGGAGCCCGACCTGCCCGCCGAGCGGCACCGCGCCGCCCGCCCACGGGTTGGGCTGCGGTCGGCGCGCCCGCGCGCCCGCGCGCTCGCGCGAGCCGCCCGCCTCGGGGTCCGGTCGCCGCGCCAGCTCGCCGCCGTCCGGCTCGCGCGAGCGGCCGCCGCGGTCGGACGAGCCGCTCCCGTCGCCGCGCGCGCGCGCGGCCTCCTCCTCGGTCACCCAGCGGCCGTCGACCTCGACCAGCCCCGCCTCGAGCTTCTCGGCCTCGGCGCGCGTGACCCACCGGTCGCGCCAGCGCACGTAGCCCTGCGAGGCGTAGTACTCCGCCTCGGTGACCCACTTGCCGTTGAGCTTGCGGTAGCCCAGCTCCCAGCGCGCGTCGTCGTGGTCGGGGTCGATCCGCAGGACCGCGTGGAAGCAGTCGATCGCCTGGGGGTAGAGCTCCTGGTCGTTGGCCCACACCCCGAGCTGGTACCAGCCCTCGGCGTCGTGCTCCGAGAGCTTGGCGGAGCGCGCCTCGAGCTCGCGGAACACGTCGCCCTCGCGCTCGATCCGGGCGATCTCGCTCCGCGGCACGTAGAACTTGCCGCCGGGGGTCTCGATCGTGACCCCGCGCGTGGTCTCGCCCACGATCTTGCCGCGGAGCCTGCCTCCGTCGGTCTTGTAGATCACGTCCTTCGCCAGGAGCGCGACGGGGATCAGCGTGAGCAGGAGCGCGAGGGCCCAGGGGCTGCGAGCGCGGCGCACGGGAGCCTCCTTCGCCGGTGCGGCGAGAGCGGAGCGCGATCCTAGCGAAGCCGCGCCGGCGCGTCCGTCAAGGCTATGTATCCGTACGTGAAGCGGCCCCGCGCCAGGCGGGGCCGATCAGCGGGTTGGGCGATACAGGACTCGAACCTGTGACCTCATGGGTGTGATCCATGCGCTCTACCAACTGAGCTAATCGCCCTGGATCGGGCCGGATTGTAACCGCTCCCCGGCCGCCGCCAAGAGCCTCCGCGAAGTCCCCCGAGGCCGTGCCCGGGCCCGTCGGCGGCGGGCGCTATGCTCCCGCCCGTGATCGAACGCGTGAGCGGGACGCTGCTCGAGGTGTCGCCCGGGGCCGTGGTGATCGAGCTCCTGGGGGGGCTCGGGGTGCACGTGGCCGTGACCGGCCGCACGGCGCAGAGCTGCGGGCGGGTGGGCGAGCGGGTCACGCTGCTGACGGCCTTCCTGTTCACCGGGGCGCAGGACCCGCAGCCGCGCCTGTTCGGGTTCGAGAGCCGCGAGGGGCGCGAGCTGTTCCACCTGCTGCGCGGCGTGTCGGGGATCGGCCCCAACACCGCCCTGCGGGTGCTCGAGTGCCAGCCCACCCCGGCCGACGTCGCCGCCGCGATCGCGCGCGGCGAGGTGGCCGCGCTCAAGGCGAAGGGCGTCGGGCCCAAGACCGCCAAGCGGATCGTGACCGAGCTCAAGGACAAGGTGGGCGCGGTGCTGTCGTGCCTCCCGGTCGCGACGGCCGCGCCCGCGCCGATCGGCCGCAAGGCGCCGCTCGGCACGGGCGACCGCGAGCTCGAGGACGCGTTCCTCGCGCTCAAGACGCTCGAGTTCGACCCGCAGCGCGCCCGCCAGCTCCTGCTCGAGGTGCGGCGCGAGCTGGTCGAGGCCGACGCGGAGGAGCTCCTGCGCGCGGTGCTGCTCCGCTCCTGAGCGCGCGCCGCCGAAACGACGCCGGCCGGGGCGCAGGCCCCGGCCGGCCGCTGGTCGCGTCCAGCGGGTCGCTAGTAGGCCGCGTCCTTGAGGCGCAGGCCGCGCTCCTCGAGCCGGGCCTTGATCTCGTTGAGCGAGGTCTGGCCGAAGTTCTTGGCCGAGAGCAGCTCCGCCTCGGTGCGCGACACCAGCGCGCCGATCGTCTCGATGCCGAGCCGCTCCATGCACTTGCGCGAGCGGACCGACAGGTTGAGCGCGTCGATCGACTCGCCGAGCAGCTCCTCGTCGGCCTCCATGGCGGGCGCGGCGCTGCTTCGCACGGCGCTGCCCTCCATCTTGCCGAGGCCGAGGCGCAGCCCCTTCTGGGCGAGCATCTGCTTGACCTCCATCAGCGAGGTCTCGCCGAAGTTCTTGTGCGCGAGCAGGTCGGGCTCGCTCATCTGGATCAGGTCGCCCAGCGTCTTGATGTTCATCTTGTTGAGGCAGTTGCGCGAGCGGACCGACAGCTCGAAGTCGGTCACCGGGATCTTGAGGATCGCGCTCTGGCGGTCGGCGCGCCGCTCGCCCTCCTCGTCGTAGAACATCGACTTGGAGGCCATGGCGTCGTGCAGGAACATCACGGCGCGGGCGTGGTTGGGGATCGAGGCCAGCACCTCGCGGTAGCACTCGATCGCCTGGTCGTAGCGCTGGTAGTCCTCGTACAAGTTGCCCAGGTTGAGCAGCGCGTTGGCGTAGGTCGGCTTGGCGTCGCGGATCTTCTCGTAGAGGTCGATCGCCACCTCCTCGTCGCCCCAGGTCTGGTGCCAGCGCGCCAGCCGGAACAGGGCGTGGGGGTGGAGCGGCCGCTCGGCCAGCACCTTCTCGTAGGCGTCGTGCGCCACCTCGTACTCGCCGAGGAGCTCCTGGTTGAAGCCGCGCAGGAACACGGTCTCGGCGTTCTTGCCGAAGCGCTCCTCCGCCCGGTCGAGGATGTTCGAGGCCTCATCATGGTTGCCCAGGCGCAGCTCGGCGAACACCAGCCCGTAGGCGATGGGCTGGCTGTCGGGGAACTGCGCCAGCGCCTCGCGGTAGACCAGCTTGGCCTTGGCCGGGTCGTCCATGTCGAGGTAGGCCTTGCCCAGGATCACCGAGGCCAGCTCCTGGTGCGGGTGCGCCACGTGCAGCGCCTCGACCGCGGGGCCGATCCGGCCCAGGATCCACAGCGAGATCCCGCGCTTCATCGCCGCGATCGGGTTCTTGGGCTCGGTGTTCGTGGCGAGGTCCTCGAGCGCGCGCGAGTTCCCCTCGGTGGTGAGGGCCGCCTTGCGCAGCTCGGTGTACGTCCTGAGGTTGAAGTCGCCCTCGAACAGGGTCTTGACGTCCTCGACGGTCGCGATGCCTTCGGCCATGCTCGTCCTTCCGGGGCGGTACGCAGGAAAGCGGCGGATTCTCCGGGATGGCCGAGATTTGTCAACGCTGCCGCGCGGCCGAAGTCCCTTGGGGGTAGACGGCAGGACCCCACGTGCCGCTCCCGCGCACCAAGCGGGCCCCAGCCCATGGCGTCTCGGCGCTAACGGGACTTCGGCCGCGCGGCACTTGGGCGGCTCGGCCGAAGCCAAGCGTCCGCGCCGGATACTGTTTAGAGCTGGGAAGGTAAGAGTGCTCTGGGTAGCTCCTTCGGGCGACCGGCACGCGCACGGGTCACGGGCACGGGCACGAAGGCTGAGGCCAGAACGAGAGCCATCCCAAGAGGGCGTCGCGTACGAGTCCCAGTCAGCGCCGAAGCGCAGAGAACGAGGACAGGAACGGATGGGAGGCGCCGCCGGAATCGGAGTCGGGAGCTGTCGCAGGACCGCAGCCTCCCTGACCAAGCAATGGACCACCAAGAGCGCCGAGGACGCCAAGGAGGAGCTGTCCCTCGAGTAACCCCCCACCAACCCGTCGGCAGTCGGAGTCCTGGCGACAGCGACAGCTCTTCCTTGGCGCTCTTGCGGTCGACCCTCAGGCCAGGAGCTCGCCTCGTCGGCGACAGCTCAACCACGGTGTCCGCGGAATGGAGGGCCTACTACTCGCGTAACCCCTTGCCCAGGAATGGACCGACCTCGCGCGCCAGCGCCGCGAGCGCCTCGCGGAAGCTGCGGGTCGCGCCGGGGATCACCCGCTGGCGCGCGTTCTTGGCCGCCTCGACCCGCTCCAGCTCGCGCCCGAGGTCGAGGGCCGGGTCGTCGCCGGCGTGCAGCACCAGGATCGGCGCGTCGACCTCGGCGTAGCGCGGCAGGTCGGCCGGCTCGTCCTCGCGCTCGGGGCACACGAGCAGCACGCGGTCCACGCGCGGGTCGTGGCGCGCCAGCCACAGGGCGGCCCAGCAGCCCGAGAGGTGCCCCGCCACCGCCAGCCGGCCATCGGCGCGGTCGGCGCTCTCGAGCAGGAAGCTCGCGCCTTCGCGCAGGTCGGCGCCCACGTCCGCGAGCGCCGGCGAGGGCTCTCCCTCGCTCGCGCCCACACCGCGGTAGTCGAGTCGCAGGCTGGCGCAGCCGGCGTAGGCCGCCGCGTAGGCCAGCTCGGTCCCGAGCGGGCTCGCCATGGAGCCGCCGCGGCTCGGCAGCGGCGAGCACACCAACAGCGGCGGCGCGCCCCCGCGCAGGTAGATCCCGTCCAGGCAGCCCGCCGCGGCAGGGATCACGACGGGGCGCTCGAGGAGCTGTCCCTTGGTGACCATGTACGTCCTTCGCTACTCGGGGAGCGCGGCTCCGCATGAAGACAACACGGAATATCAACAGCGAATATCAATCGCAACGCCAGAATGGCTCTCGCTGCGGGGGAGGAGCGGCTGGCGCTGGCGCTCGACGAGACGCGCTGCCGAGCTCTCCGAGGTGCGGCGTGCCCTCACCGCGCTCCTCCCTTCGGTCTCCTCCAGCCTCCAGCCTACCGCCCCAGCCCTCTTCGCCGGGTGCGGGGGTCGAGCTCGTCCTTGAGGCCGTCGCCGAGCAGGTTGAACCCGAGCACCGTCACGAAGATCGCCAGGCCAGCGGCGGCGACCTGGAGGTCGGCGTCGGGGCGCTTGCTCCAGCCCTGCGTCAGGATCAGGCCCCACTCGGGGACCTCGAAGGGGTCGCCGGCCAGGCCGAGGAAGTTGAGCCCGGCCACGTCGAGGATCGCGCTCCCCATGCCGAGCGTCCCGAGCACGATCACCGGCGCCAGGCTGTTGGGGACCACGTGCGCGAACAGGATCCGGGCCGGGCTCGGGCCGAGCGCGCGCGCCGCCGTCACGAACTCGAGCGCGGAGACCCGCAGCACCTCGGCCCGCACCTGCCGCGCGAACAGCGGCGCGCCGACCAGCCCCACCGCCACGATCACGTTCTCGAGCTCCCGCCCGAGCACCGCCACCGTCACCATGGCGAGCAGGAAGCTGGGGAAGCTCATGGCGAAGTCGACCACGCGCATGAGCAGCATGTCGACCGCGCCGCCCACGTAGCCCGCGACCGCGCCCGCCAAGGTGCCCAGGCACAGCGAGAGCGTCATGCAGGCCAGCGCGATCAGGAGCGTGGTGCGGGCGCCGTGGACCATGCGGGCCAGGAGGTCGTAGCCCTGGCTGTCGGTGCCGAGGGGGTGCTGCAGGCTGACCGGGGCGAAGCGCTCGAACGCCTGGTCGGGGGCGTAGGGGACCAGGATCGGCCCGAGCAGCGCCGTGAGCACGACCGCCCCCACCAGCACGAACCCGACCGCGGCCGGGCGGTGGTGGCGCAGGAACGTGCCCCACCAGCGCAGCGCGCCGTCCTCTCGCGCGCGCTCGCTCACGCCGGCGCGCCTCCGGCCCCGCGCACCCGCGGGTCGAGCAGCGCGTAGCTGAGGTCGACCGCGAGGTTCACCAGGACGAACCCGCTGGCGACCACCAGCACGCAGGCCTGCAGCGGCTTGACGTCGAGGTTGAGGATCGCGGCGACCACGTAGGTGCCCATGCCCGGCCACTGGAAGATCGTCTCGGTCAGCACCGCGCCCCCGAGCAGGTAGCCGAGCTGGGTCCCGATCGAGGTCACGATCGGGATCGCGGCGTTGCGCAGCGCGTGCTTGAGGACCACCACCCGCGGGGTGAGGCCCTTGGCGCGCGCGGTGCGGATGTAGTCCTGCAGCAGCACCTCGCCCAGGGCCGCGCGCGTGATCCGCGTGATGATCGCGGTGGGCACGCTGGCGAGCACCAGCGCCGGCAGCGCGAGGTGGCGCAGGACGTGGGCGAACGCCGCCGGGTCGCGCGCCACCACCAGCGTGTCCCACAGGTAGAACCCGGTCGCGGCCGGCGTCTCGCGCACGAACGCGTCGAGCTTGAGGACGGCCGGCGAGAACCGCCCGCCCAGCGGGAGGCCCTGCCAGCCGGTGGCGGCGGCGAGCGTCCCGCCCTCGCCCAGGAGCTGCAGCGCCAGGAAGCCGAGCCAGAAGATCGGGAGCGACACCCCGGCCAGCGCCAGGGTCAGCCCGCCCACGTCCCACCAGGTGCGGGGGCGCAGCGCCGTGAGCGTCCCGAGCGACACCCCGGCCGCCGTCGCGATCAGCAGCGCGCTCACCCCCAGCTCGATCGTGGCCGGGAGCACGCGCTTGAGCTCCTCGCGCACCGGCTCGCTCGACATGTGGGAGCGGCCGAGGTCGCCCCGCAGGAGGTCGCGCACGTAGCGCGCGAACTGCACCGGGAGCGGGTCGTCGAGCCCGAGCCGGCCCCGCAGCTCGGCCGCCTTCTCCTGCGTGTACTGCTTGCCGAGCACCGCCGCCGCCGGGTCGCCCGGCAGGGCGTGGTGCAGCAGGAACGTGGCGAACACCACGCCGAGCAGCAGGAACGCCGAGAGCGCCAGGCGGCGCGCGAGGTAGGCCAGCACGAGCTACTGCTGGAGTCGGACCGTGTGGAACCGGTAGTGCCCGAGCGGGTCGACCTCGACCCCGGCCAGCGCGCGCGAGAACGCCAGGCCCTGCTGCGTGTTGACCAGCGGGGCGTAGCCCGCGACCCGCTCCTGCAGCAGGCGCTCGACGGCGCGGTAGGCCTGCACCCGCTCCTCGGACGCCACGAGCTGCTGCGCCGCGACCAGCTTGTGGTGCACCTCGGGGTCGAACACGCGGCTGGTGTTGTTCTCGCCCGGCTCGCCGTCGGCCCCGTCGGCGAGCGGGGTGTAGAAGTTGTCGGGGTCGCCGTTGTCGGACATCCAGCCGATCAGGACCAGCTCGTATTCGCCGGTCGGCACCGACGAGAACAGCTTGGCGTTGTCGACCGCCTCGATCCGCACGTTCAGCCCCACCGCGTTGAGCTGCTGGCGCAGGGTGTCGGCCACGTCCTGCGGCCGCGGCAGGTAGGGGCGCGGCCGCTGCGGGAAGTGAATCGTCAGCTCGCGCCCCAGCGCCCCCGCCTCCTCGAGCAGGGCGCGCGCGGCCGCCTGGCGGGCGGCGAGGTCGTCGCTCCAGCCGGCGGGGCGCAGCTCGGGGTCGTACTCGGGCATGGGCTGCGCCACCAACCCGAAGGTCGGGCGGGCGGTCCCCTCGTAGTGCTCGACCACCTTGGCGCGGTCGATCGCGAGCAGGATCGCGCGCCGGACGGCCAGCTCCTTGGTCTGCTCGTGCAGGCCGTTGATCCCGAGGTAGCACACGTTGAGCGCCCACCAGCGGTGCAGGATCAGCTCGCTCGCCCCCTCGACCGCCTCCCACCGCTGGCGCGGCACGTCGTCCACCAGCAGCAGCCCGCCGGGGCGCCCGAGGTACTCGGCGCGCGCGTTCTCGTCGGCCACCGACTTGAACACGATCGTCTTGACCGCCGGGGCGCCGCCCCAGTAGCCCTCGTTGGCGACCAGCCGGATCACCTTGGCGGCGGGGTCGAAGGCGTCCACCCGGAACGGGCCGGTCCCGGCGGCGTGCTTGCTGACGTAGGCGCTGGCCGCGTCGGCCCCGCCCGCGGCCCGGCTCGCCTCGAGCACCTTGGGGCTGACGATGCTCGCGCAGAACATGGTGAGGTTGCGCAGGATCACCCGCGCCACCGGCGCGTCGAGCCGCACCGTCAGCGTGAGGCCGTCCGCCTCGAGGGCCGTCACGTGGGCGAACTCGGTGGCGTAGGGCGCGCTCGGCAGCTCGAACCCGCGCTCGCAGGTCCGCTCCAGGCTGAGCTTGCAGGCCGCCGCGTCGAGCGGCGCCCCGTCGTGGAACGTGACCCCCTCCCGCAGCCGGAACGCGATCGAGCGCCCGTCCTCGGCCACCTGCCACGACTCGGCCAGCGCCGGCCGGAGCGTGCCCACGTCGGCGGGGTCGACCCGCAGCAGGGTCTCGTAGAGCTGGACGATCACCTTGGCGTCGCCGCCGTTGCTCGTGACGTGCGGATCGATCGTGACCGCCTCGTCGGCGGTCACGACCGTGACGAGGGCCTGGTCGTCGACCCGCTGGATCCCGCCGGTCGTGCCCGACCCCGGGCAGCCGGCCAGGGCGAGCAGGGCGAGCGGCGCGAGCGCGAGGCCGCGGGGCGGACGCTGCATGGGGTGCCTCCCTCGGGGCGGCGATTCTAGACGTAACGACCGCCGCCGCGGGCTCATGAGGGGCCGCGGCGGGCGCGAAACCGCGCGGGCGGCTGCGCGTTGGGAGGGGATCGCCTGGAGGAGCCATGGCCTCGCTCGCTGCTTCCGTTCGCGCCCTCGGGTCCGCCCTGCTGCTCGCCGCCCTGATCCCCGCCCCAATCCGCGCCGACGACACCCCTCCGCCCGAGCCGACGCCCGGAGAAGGGGAGGAGCGCCCCGAGGCCGGCGGGGAAGGGGAGGAGCGCCCCGAGGCCGGCGACGACGAGCCGCCCGAGACGCCCGAGCAGGCCAAGGCGCGCAAGCGCGCCGCGCGGCAGGCCAAGAAGGAGGGGCGCGAGCTCGACCCGGGCTCGCCCGTGGCGCAGGCCCTCGACGAGCTGCTGCACGTGGAGCACGCCTACGCCAAGGACGGGACCGTGGTCCTGACCTACCCGTTCAGCGCCCCCCAGGAGCTGTCCGACTTCGAGGTCAGCGGGTTCGACCAGGCCGAGGAGGTGCACAACGCGCGCGGCCGGCGCCGGGCCCAGGCCGCGCGCCCGCGGCGGCTGGCGCTGGGCGTCGGCTCGCAGCGCGCGGGCCTGCTGCTGCACCGGCTCCACCTCGGCCGCGACTGGGAGGTGTCGCTCACCCTGCGGATCACCCGCATGGCGCCGAGCACCGACCTGGTGCTGTTCGTGGGCAAGGCGGGGGTGCGGTTCGGCGGCGAGCTGGTCCGCCGCAGCGGCAGCGGCTTTCGGACGGTGGAGCGAGGCCCCGACGTGCGCGACGCGTTCGACCGCGGCCGGACGGTGAGCCTCAGCCTCCGCTGCAACGACGGCGCGCTCACGGCCTCGGTCGACGGCGAGGCGACGGTGGCCACCCGCAAGCTCGACGACGAGGCGCAGGGGCAGCTCGGGCTGTTCGCCACCAACGCGCACATCGTGATCGACCAGATCACGATCCGGGGCGCCGTCGATCCGCGGAAGCTGTAGCGCTCGGCCTCACCCTTGCCCTTGCCTTGCTTCGGAGCGCGGCGGTACCCCTGGACGCGTCAGCCGCAGGCAGGGCAAGGGCAGGGGGGACCCAGGCTCAGTTGAGGTTCACCTCGAACCGGTTGGTCGGCGTGAACGTGATGTCGAAGTCGCGCCCGGTGTCGAGCCAGTAGATGATGCTCCCGATCACGTCCACCAGGTTGCGGTGGTTCTCGGCGTGAGGGAGCCAGGGGCTGATCGCGACCCGCCGCTCGCGCCCCTCCTCCTCGGGCGGGGTCCAGTCGTTCAGGCCGACCACGAAGTCGCGCCCCTCCTCGAACCAGGAGATCAGGTCGCGGATCGCGTCGATCGCCTTGAACTTGTTCTTGAGCAGCGTGGTCAGCTCTTCGCCGACCTTCGGGCGCTTGATGAAGTAGACCTTCTTGTAGACGTCCGGCCGCTCCGCTCCAGGGCTCTCCATCGCGCTCTCCCCGCTCGCAACTGGTGCCTTCTTCGACCCTTAGGCGCCGGATCTTGAGCGCCGCTCGGGACCCCGCACCGCGTCCGCACCGTCCCGTGGTCCTTGCCCCGCGCACCCATCCTGGTCCCGGCGCGCGGCCCCGCCCAGCCCGGGCGGCTCAATGAACCTTCACCCCGATCAGAGCTCGTCCTCGAGGCGCTGGCGCAGGGCGCGGACCTCCGCCTCCTGCTCGGCGGCGAGCTCGAGCCCCTCGAGCCGCCCGAGGAGCGCGAGCGCCTCGCGGAACCGGCCCTCGTCGTCGTCGCCCCACCAGCTCGCCTTGCCGGCGGCGGCCAGCCGCCGGGCTTCGTCGAGGCACACCGCAGCCAGCCCGGCGCGGAACCGCGGGTCGCGCGGGTAGCGGCGCACCCCGGCGGCGAACTGCTGGAGCGCCAGGTTGGGCGTCCCTCGCTCGGCGTGCGCCACCGCCAGCACGTACAGCGCGTCGGGGTCGTGCTCGGCGTCCGGCTCGCGCTGACGGACGTCGTTGAGCAGTCGCACCGCCTCCTCGGTCTCCCCGCGGCGCAGCCGCGCGCCCGCCTGCGCCACGGCCGCGCGCACGCGCTGACGCGCGTCGCGAGGGACGGCGCCCCGCGGCTCATTGGACGCGGCGCCGCCCGCCGGCTCGAGCTCGCGGGCTGGGGTCCAAGCCGCGGCGGGCTCAGCCCCCCGGCCGCCGGACGCGGAGGCGGACGGCCGCTCCGCGCGAGCGGACCCGCTGCGCGCGGCCGGCGGCGCGAGCCAGGCCAGCAGCCCGCCGGCGAGCAGGCCCGCGGCCACCGCCGGCAGCCGCCAGCCTCGCCGCCGCGGCGGCGCCGCCGCAGCGGCGAGCGCGGCCTGCTCGGCCGCCGCGCCGCGCGAGGCCAGGGCCTCGCTCAGCGCGCGCGCCAGCTCGGAGCAGCTCGCCGTGCGGCGGGCCGGGTCCCGCGCCAGGCCACGCGCCAGCACGGCGTCGACGGCGGGCGGGAGCTCGGCGACGAGCTGGCTGGGCCGGTCGAGCCCCAGCGGGAGCCGCCCGGTGAGCACCTCGAACGCCAGCACCGCCAGGCCGTACACGTCGGCGCGCCGATCGTGCGGCGCCCCCTCGCGCACCTCGGGCGCGGCGTAGTCGCGGGTCGCCACGCCGGCCCCGGCGGTCGAGAGCGCCAGGCTGGGCTGGAGCCGCTCGTCGACCCCGCCCGCGCCCCCGCCGAAGTCGGTCAGCCGCGCGCGCCCGTCGCGCTCGAGCAGCACGTTCTCGGGCTTGAGGTCGAGGTGGACCAGGCCGCGCGCGTGGGCGTGCTCGAGCGCGGCCGCGAGCTCGCCGATCAGGCGCGCCGCGCGCTCGGGGGAGCAGCGC
>CAZMSZ010000156.1:0-15808 GCA_964569055.1 uncultured Planctomycetota bacterium
GAGACGCTTGAGCGCTACCTCGCGCCCCGTCGCCTCCTCGACCGCGAGCACGACCAGCCCCGCTCCGCCTCGCCCGAGCAGCGACAGCTCGCGATAGCCCTCGAGCGGAGCGACCGGTCCTTCGGCCCCGCCTTCGTCCCCGAGGAGGCTGTGCTCGAGCTGCGCCATGGGGGCTCCAGCCCGCACCATGGCCGGGCGAGGGGCCCCAGTCAAACCGCCTTGCTCGCGTCCGAACGCCGCGGGTTAGGGTGAGCGGCCGGAGGAGCCGTGGAGGAGCGCTGGTCCAACCGCCTGGTGCAGCTCGACCGCGATCACCCTGGGTTTCGCGACCCGGAGTACCGGACGCGGCGCGACGCCATCGCGCGGGTCGCGCTCGAGTATCGCGGCGGCCCGGTGCCCGAGGTGCCCTACACCGCCGCGGAGCACGAGGTGTGGCGGGTGGTGTGGGAGCGGCTCGCGCCGCTCCACCGGGCGCGCGCCTGCCGCGAGTACCTCGAGGTGAGCGAGGCGCTCGCGCTCCCGCGCGCGCGGATCCCCCAGCTCGCGGAGCTCAACCCGCGCCTGCGCGCGGCCACGGGGTTCGCCATGCTGCCGGTGGCGGGGCTGATCGAGGGGGGCGCGTTCCTGGCGCGGCTCGGCGAGGGGGTGTTCCTCTCGACCCAGTACATGCGCCACCCGAGCGCGCCGCTCTACACCCCCGAGCCCGACGTGGTGCACGAGCTGATCGGGCACGCCGCCACGCTGATCCACCCGGAGATCGCCCGGCTGAGCCGGCTGCTCGGGCGCGCCGCGCAGCGCGCCGATCGGGCGGGCGTGCTCGCGCTGGAGCGGGTCTACTGGTACTCGCTCGAGTTCGGCGCCGTGGAGGAGGCGGGCGAGGTCAAGGCGTTCGGCGCGGGGATCCTCTCCTCGGCCGGGGAGCTGGAGCGCTTCCGCCTGGCCTCGACCCTGCTCCCGTTCGACGCGACGCGCATGGCCGAGACCCCCTACGACCCGACCGACTACCAGCCGCGGGTGTTCGTCGCCCCCTCGTTCGCCGCGCTGACCGAGGCGCTGACGAGCTGGGTCCGCGAGCGGTTCGGTGTGGTCGACGCCGCCTGAGCGCGCGAGCCCCGGGGGAGCCACTCGGGGTCGAACGTGAACAGGTGGAGCAGCAGCATCCCGAGCGACAGCTCGGTGAACGAGATCAGGAGCATCACGCCGAGGTGCATGCCGGCCAGGGCGGCCCACGCGACCCGGCGCCCGAGGGGGTGGAGCGAGAGGGGGAGGAAGGCCGCCTCCAGCGCGACCGCCAGCCAGGTGAGGGCGCTCAGCAGGAGCGGCGGGGCGGCGAGCAGGAGGTCGCGCGCCAGGCCGGGCCGCGCCAGCGGGTGCTGCAGCACGTGGCCGAGCGCCGAGCCGTCGCGCCAGCTCGGCGCGCAGAGCAGCTTGTCGAGCCCGCTGTAGGTGTAGCCCACGGCCATCAGGATCCAGGCCGTCCGAAACGCCCACACCGGCATGACCCAGCGTCGGTCCCGCCGCTCCAGGCTCCAGGGCTCGCCCGCGGGGATCACCGCCATCAGCAGCAGCAGCACGCCCACGCAGGGGAGCGAGGGGTTGGCGATCAGGTTGTTGCGGTTGAACAGGCAGGCGGAGCCGTAGGCCAGGAGCAGCGCCACGACCCGCCGCCGCCAGCCGAGCGCCAGCAGGAGCGAGAGCCCGATCAGGGCGGCGAGGAACGCCTCGACGGCGGCCGGGGAGTCCCAGCGAGCGAGCGGGTTGGGCAGGATCCCGAACGTGAAGTTCGCGGCCGGGTCGGGCAGCACGCCCTCGCGGCTGAACAGCTCGGCCCCGTAGGGGAGCAGCGCGGCGAAGCGGGCGAACAGGTACAGGCCGAGCAGCGCGCGCAGGGCGGCGAACCACTCGGGCGGGAACGGCTTCACGCCGGCGGCACATCGAGCGTCCACGTGCGCTCTCCTCCCCGGGTCAGGGTCCGAACTTCGATCCGCACGCGCTCGGCGCGCGCGGGCAGGCCGAGCTCGCCGCGGAACGGGCCGTGGGGGCCGACGCCGAACCGCAGCACCGGGTCGCGGAGGCTCGCCGGCAGGAGCGGGCCGAAGGCCAGCGCGGCGCCGTAGACGTTGCGCCGGTTGTAGGGGCCGCGCAGGCGCTGGTACTCCTCCGGCCCGATCCGCTGCGAGCGGGGCTCACCGTCGAGCTCGTAATGCACCCAGAACTCCGCCGCGAAGGTCTCGACGCCGCGGTGCGCGGTGAACACCTTCGGGAGCGGCGAGGCGCCGCTGGCCGCGCCGAGCCCGCGCAGCGCGGGCACGCCCGCCAGCGTGCCGACCAGCTGCAGCAGCCCCAGCGCGAGCACCGCGATCGCGGCCGCGTTCTGCCGGCGGAGGCGCGCCTCCCGCACCCCGCCGGCCGACGGCTCGGGCGCGTGCACGTCGCGGCAGGCGAGCATGGCCCCGAGGCGCGCCTCGCGCGGGGGGTCGAACCCGCAGTCGGTCTCGAGCGCGCGAGGGTTGTCGAACGTCCCGAACAGCATGTCCCACAGCGGCAGGTCGCCGTAGTTCTTGCTGTGGTGCCCGCGCCGGTGGTGCACCCGGTGCGCCTCGGGGCGCTGCACCAGGTAGCCGAGCCAGCGGGGCGTGCGGACGTCGAGGTGATAGAACAGCTCGGCGCTCGCGGCGAGCAGGGTGTAGATCGCCGCGCCCGCGGGGGAGCACCCCAGGAGCGGATAGACCAGCGCCGCGCTCAGCGCGGCGTTGGCCGCCGCCTCGAGCGGGTGCTTGTAGAAGGCGGTCACCACCTCGAGCCGGCGCGGCGAGTGGTGGACCTGGTGGAACAGCAGCCACAGCGCGCGCGACTCGTGACGCGCGCGGTGCCACCAGTAGTAGACGAAGGTGGCCGCGAGGTAGGCCACGAGCCCCTGCCCGAGCGGTCCTACGTGCTCGCGCAGCGCGAGCAGGGAGGTCGCGGGGACCCACCGTTGCCAGGCGAGCCCGGCCAGGATCACCACCGCGACGTGCGCGAGGTTGAGCCCGATCGCGCGGGTCCACCAGCCGGGGACGTGAGGGAGCGGGGCCGCCGGCCGCGCCCGCTCGAGCAGGATCAGCGCCAGTCCCAGGACCACCACCGCGGGGAGCGTGAGCGCGCTCATGGGCGACCTCCGATCCCTTCGTTCTAGAGCGGGGCGCCCCTGCCTCGATTGAAATAGAACTTCGTATTTCAATCACTCCTGCTAATGGAACCGCCGCCCGTCGTGTGGGGTGAGGCAGGCCGTGAGCCTGCGCTGCGCCTACTGCCACGACGCCCTGAGCGCGCCCGCGGCCTGTGCGGGCTGCCGTACGGCGCTGCACGCCGAGTGCTGGCGACTGGCACGCCGCTGTCCGTCGCTGGGCTGCGGAGGCGCGCCACCACGGAGGCGGTCGGCGTGGGCGCCGCTGAGGTGGGGTTTGGCGCTGGCGTGCCTCGCGTCGGGTGC
The DNA here is from genome assembly GCA_964569055.1 of uncultured Planctomycetota bacterium. GTDB lineage: Bacteria > Planctomycetota > J058 > J058 > J058 > JAWLGW01. Next base: position 3,473 of record CAZMSZ010000156.1, read on the forward strand.
GAGTCGGCCGCCGTCCGCGGTCGCGCTGCACGACGGCAGGACCGCGCCGGCCTTCGAGGAGGCGAAGCGCGAGCACGAGCGCGGCATGCGCGCGCTGCGGGCCTTCAATCAGGCCTTGACGACGGGCGACCTCGAGCGAGCGCGCGCAGAGCGCGAGCAGGCGCGCGCGCGCCTGCTGCGGAGCGCACGCCTCCTGGGCGAGGCGCTCGCACGCTACCGCGAGCCGCCCGGCGGTCCGCTCCGCGAGGCGTACTCGGAATACGACGGCCTGTACGCCGAGCTCGCCCGAGGCCTCACGGCGCTCGCTCGCGAGGACTGACCGCTACCAGCCCGCGCGCAGCTCGGCGAAGCGCTCCTCGGTCAGGCGCTCGCTGTGCCACACCGCCGCCGGGATCTCCTCGCCCGAGGTGAGGCGGTGGATCCCCGACACGGTGTGCAGCTCCAGCAGCAGCTTGCTCGCGCGGTCGACGCGGGCGTACGTCGTCGGCGCCGCGCGTCCCTCCTCGGTCACCCAGGTGTAGCGCGCCGGGTCGGGCTCGTCGGCGGGGTCGAGCGGGCGCAGCAGGTAGGGGCGGGTGACGTCGCCGCCGGGGCTGAGGTCGCGGAACGAGAGCGCGTCCGGGAGGCCCTGGTCGGCCAGCATGGGCAGCGCGAACACGCCCACCATCTTGGGGAGGAGCTGGTCGAGCGTCGGCCCCTCGGCGCGCGACTCGCGGCTCCCCGCGTCGATCACCAGGACCTCCCCGTCTCGCTCGGCCCGCGCGCCGGCCGCCATGGAGCGCACACGGCCGTCGCGCGCGTCCACCGTGTAGATCAGGTGGAACGGCTCGCCCCCCTCGGGGACGACCTCGACGTCGACGGTGAGCGCCTCGCCCGCCTCGTCGAGCGTCAGTGTGTAGCTCATGAGGTTGCGCTGCCGGCGCGCCTCGCGGGGGGCGCCCGCCCGGTCGAAGAACCGGCGCTCCATGAGGAAGCGGTGCACGCCGAGCACCCGCGCCGCCGCGCCGCTGGCCCGCGCGCGCGCCAGCACGTGGGCGAACGCGCCCGAGGCGGCGCGCCCCGGCGGCGGGGTGCCCGGCAGGCGGAGGGTCAGGCTGGCCCAGGTCATCTCCCAGCGGGCGAGGTCCGCGCCGCGCTCGACCACGACGGCGCTCAGGAGCCAGCGGCCGCCGTGCGGGAGCGTGAAGGTCGCCCGCCCCTCGGCATCGGTGGTGGTCTGCCAGGTCCCCGCGTGTCGGTCGAGGGAGACGGCCCGCACCCGCAGCCCCGCCAGCGGCGCGCCCTCACGCAGGAGCCGCACGCGCAGCGGCGCGTCCGGCAGGTGGGGCGGCTCTGCCAGGAGCTCGAGCGGCAGCCCGAGCGGCCGGTCCTCCGCGACGGGACCGCCCTCGCCAGCCACCAGCAGGGTGCGCGCGCAGCGCGCGTAGAGGATCTGCGTGCGCGGCCGCTCGGCGGCCTCGGCGAGCAGGGCCTCGTGCCCCCGCTCGCGCAGCAGCAGCGCGAACGCCTCGCGCGAGAGCTCGACCCAGTTGGGGCGGCCGACGTAGCCGATCGCGTGCAGGCCGGCTCGCTCGAGCCGCGCGACCCCCGCCGGCGTGGCGCCCGTCTCGCCGCCCACCTCGCGCGGGGCCTCGTCGGGGCCCGCGATCACGAACCGCAGGATCCGCCCCGGGCGCCGCTCGAAGTCGCGCACCTCGTGGTCGCGCCCCACCCGGAGGTGGACCGCCACCTCGCCCGGCGCCGCGGGCGCGAACTCCGCGGGCTCGATCCAAGCGTCGTCCGCGCGCGCGCTCGCCGCCGCGAGCAGCGCGAGCGTGAAGACGACCGGCGCGGACGTGAGCTGGCTCATGACGCCCCTCCGGCGCGCATCCTACGCAGGCGCCCGCGGCCAGGCGACGGGCCGTCGTGTGGCCCTCGATCAGATCCGCAAGTAGGCGCTCGCGCCCCACCAGGGGATCGAGGTGCGCAGCAGCGACTTGCAGCGGGCCGTCTTGGGGTCGACGCGGAGCAGCCTGCCGCCCGAGGTCAGGCCGAACAGGCTGCCCTTCATCTCGATCAGGCCGAACACGTGCGAGACCGCCTCGCCGGTCTCGTCGACGAACGCGCCGATCCGGCGCGCGCGGCCCGTGGCGAGGTCGATCTCGACCAGGGTCTCGACCCCGTCGTCGTCCTTGACCGAGCTGTAGACCCGGTCGCCGAGCGCGTCGACGTCGCCCGAGGCCACGAAGCCGCCCCCCATGGGGCCGACCTCCGTCGGCTTGGCCGTCTCGGGGTCGAGCGTGAACACGCGCCCGTCCGCCGTGTTCACCACCAGCCGCCCGGAGAGGAAGCCCATGCCGTAGGGGGCGTAGAGCCCGTGCTCGCCGATCTTCTTGGACTTCGTCGGGTCGGCCAGGTTGACCAGGTAGAGCGTGGTCTCGGAGACCGCGTACAGGTAGCCGTCGGGCGTGGCCGCGAGGTCGCACAGCACCGGGATCTCGTTCGCCTCGCCCGGGACGCGGACCTTGCCGAGCTTGCGGTACCTCGCCTTGACGCAGTCGACCTGATAGAGGTTCCCCTCCACGTCGATCGCGAAGGCGGCCTCGCTCTCCTCCTGCACCTCGGGGACCCGCTCGCGCGTGGGCTCGGGCTCGTCGTCCGCGCGCGCTGCCGGGGCCGCCGCGACCGTGCAGGAGAGCGCGACCGCCGCCAGCAGGCGGCGCAGGGGGGGCAACGTCATGGGCCTCATGGGCGCCTCCGACCCGATGCGGGCGCCGATCGTAGGGCGCGCCGCCCAGGACGGCAAGACGGTGCCTCGGGAGGCTTCGAATCTGTGCGTCCTCGGCGCCCTCCGCGCTTCGCTCCGAACTGGGGCTCGGACGCGACCGCGACTCGCTACCCCGCCCAGAGCGTGAAGGCCTGCACGACCACGGCGAAGCCCAGGATGCCGCCCGCCATCACGCCGAGCAGCCGGCCCGTCTGCACGAACAGGCGCGCGTCCTCGTCCTCCTTGACCGCGGTGCACACGAACGAGGTCGCGACGCACACCGCGGCGAAGGTCAACACGGCCTCGATCACCCTTGTCCCTCCTCGCCGCCGCTGGCCGCGCTGCCCGCCGCCTGCTCGGCCCCGGCCGCCTGCTCCGCGGCCAGCTCGGCCCGCAGCGCCTCGCGGCGGCGCCGGCGGCGCTCCTCCTCGCGCCGCCGCGCCAGCCCGCCGGGCACGCCCGACAGCACGTCGTGGATCAGCAGCAGGTTGAGCAGCCCCGCCACCATGGTGAACAACAGCCCGGTGTCGAGGTCGGGGAGCCGGGCGGCGTAGGCGGGGTCCTCGACGTCGGGCAGCTCGGGCGGGTCGGCCAAGAAGGCCGGCAGCTTGCCGTGGTTGTAGGCCAGGCCGAGCGCGGTGGGGCCGCCGGCGCCGATCTGGGCCAAGAAGGCGTACTCGTGCCCGCCCACCTCCCGGAGCGAGACGGCGTCCCCGCGCGACAGCGCGAGCCCTGCCACGAACAGCCCGAGCACCAGCACCACCCCGCCCACCCCCTTCACGAGGTGACCCGCGTAGAGGTGGCCCGCGCCGGGGAGCATCCAGGCCAGGAACGCGCCCAGCTCGGGGCTCTTCCCGCGCTTGCGCATCAGGTCGGCCGGGTCGACGAACAGCTCGTCGTCGGGCGCCGCGCCGGGGTCGGGGGTCGTCGGCGCTCCGCTCACGCGGCCTCCTCCTCGCTCGCGGCGGCCGGCGGCTCCTCGGCCGGGGTGGCCGCCGGCGCGGGCTCGCGCACGGGGGGCAGGTCGGCTGGGTCGAGCTTGAAGCCCTCGCCCAGGTAGACGCGCCGCGCGAGGTCCGAGGAGAGCACCTCGGCCGGGTGGCCCTGCACCACCACGCGCCCCTCGTACATCAGGAACACGCGGTCGGAGGTGGTCAGGATCTGGCGCGCGTCGTGGTCGGTGATGAACACGGCGATCCCGCGCTCGCGCAGCCCGTACACGATCTGCTGGATGTCGCCGACCGCGATCGGGTCGACCCCGGCGAACGGCTCGTCGAACAGCATCAGCTTGGGGTCGGTGATCAGCGCCCGCGCGATCTCGAGCCGCCGCTTCTGCCCGCCCGACAGGCTGCGCGCCGGCTGCTCGCGGGTGTGCGCGATCCCGTACTCCTCGAGCAGCGCGTCGCAGCGGCGCCGGCGCTCGCCGCGCGCGAGCGGCAGGCGCTCGAGCACGACGAGCAGGTTCTGCGCCACGGTCAGGTCCCCGAAGACGGAGTGCTCCTGCGGCAGGTACCCCATGCCCGCCCGCGCGCGCTGGTGGAGCGGCCAGTGGGTCACGTCCCGACCCATGAAGCGCACCACCCCCGAGTCGGGGCGGACCATGCCCATGGTCATGCGGAAGGTGGTCGTCTTGCCCGCGCCGTTGGGGCCGAGCAGGCCCACGACCTCGCCGGGCCGGACGTCGAGGTCGACCCCCTGGACGATCGGGCGGCGGAAGCTCTTGTGGAGGCCGCGGACCTCCAGCATGGAGGAGGTGCTCATCGGATCAGCTTGACCTCCCAGGGCGCGATCGGCCAGAACACCAGGAACGCCCGCCCGACCACGTGCCCCTCGCGCACGAAGCCCCAGGCGCGCCCGTCCTCCGAGTTGGGGCTGTTGTCCCCCATGCAGAAGTAGCTGCCCTCGGGGACCTCGATCGGCTGCGAGCCCGGGTCGAACTCGCCGCCCTTGGCCGTGTAGAAGATGTCCCGGTCGATCCGCACCTGCTCGAACACCACCGGCGCGCCCTCCGCGCCGAGGCGCACGTTCGAGGAGCGCGTGTCCGAGGGGCCGAACGGGTCGTCCCAGGCCAGGACCGTCTCTCCGTTCACCTGCAGCCGCGCCCGGTCGTCGGCGTAGGCCAGGGCCAGCTCGACCGGCACGCCCGCGGCGAGCGCGGGCGCGGCCGCGTGGGCCTGCTCCTCGCCATCGACCTCGAGCGCGACCGTGGCCTGCGCGCCCGGCTGGCTCGCGGCCGTGAAGCGCGCGCTCACGACGCGCTCGCCCCCGCCGTCGGCCGACTCGACCATGGCCAGCCGCACCACGGCGCCGGCGCTCGGGGTGACCTGCGCCCGCACCCGCACGTCGGCCACCTTCACGCGCCGCGACTTGCGGTTGCCGCGGTTGTAGCCGTACACGTCGTAGATCATCCGCGTGTAGGCGAGCCAGGTCGGCGCCCCCTGCGGCCTGGCCTCGATCCGCCGACCGTCGGGGTCGAACGCCCACACCTCGGCCGGCTCGCGCCCCTCGGCCACCGGCCGCCAGCTCGGCGCCCCGTCGGCCCGCGCGTAGCTCGAGTCGTGCACGGGGATCCACACCGCGTCCTGCACGTGGTCGGGCTTGCGGGCCAGCTTGCCGTCGGCGTAGACGTCGCCGTTGCGCACCTCGATCGTCTCGCCCGGCAGCCCGACCAGCCGCTTGATGTAGTTCTTCCAGGGCTTGCTGGGGAACTTGAAGACCATCACCTCGTAGCGGCGCGGCGGGCGCATGTCGTAGACGAACTTGTTGACCAGGATCTTGTGCCCGCCGTAGACGTCGCCGCGCCCCATGTCCTGCTCGAGCTCCTCCTCGCAGAGGGGGCACTCGGCGCTGGCGCGGATCGTGTCGTAGCCGGGGATGAAGTCGTCCTCGTGCTTGCTGAGCGCGAACTCGTAGCCGCAGTTGGGGCACTCCACCCGGAAGTGGTCGCCGAGCAGCGTCGGCGCCATGGAGCCCGTGGGGATCACGAACGCCTCCATGGCGAAGTGGCGGATGATCAGGGCCAGGATCACCGCCACCACCACGGCCTCGAGGTTCTCCTGGAACCAGCCGTCCCCCTCGGGCGGCGGCTCGCCCTGGCCGCGCCGCTCCGCGTCCGCGCGCTGACGCCGCCGCGCCAGGACCTGCTGGCCGAGCAGCTTGTCGTTGCGGGCGTTGTGCTCGCGGTAGCCGAAGGCGAGGCCGCCCGCGAACAGCACCGCGCCGACCAGGAAGGTCGTCTTCTGGCTGCTCGGGTCCTCGATCCGCTGGGCCGAGAAGATCGCCGACATGCCGCCGGCCACCAGCGCGGCCGCCACCACGATCGCGAGCAGCCAGCCGAGCAGGTTGGGCGCGGCGATCGCCGCGAAGCCGCACTTCGCGCAGCTCACCCCCGGGCGGCGGGCCAGCGCCGCCAGCGGCCAGGGGAGGGCGCGCGCCTCGAGCGGCGCGTCGCACACCGGGCAGGGTCCGTCCGGCGCGACCGCGGCCGCGGCCTCGCGGGCCTGCTCGCGCTCGCGCCGCTCCCGCTCGCGCAGCGCGCGGTCGAGCGCCGCGTCGTCGAGGTCGGCCGCCGCCGTCGCCGCGGGCGCACCGGCCGGCTCGGGCTCCGCCCCGCTCGCCGCGCTGGGCCCCTCGCTCACTTCTTCTTCTTGCCCTTCTTCTCATCCTCGGACTCGCCGCCGAGGGCCGCGAGGAAGGCGCTCTGTGGGATCTCCACGTTGCCCACGTGCTTCATCCGCTTCTTGCCCTCCTTCTGCTTCTCCAGCAGCTTGCGCTTGCGCGAGATGTCGCCGCCGTAGCACTTGGCGGTCACGTCCTTGCGGAAGGCCTTGACCGTCTCGCGCGCGATCACGCGCCCGCCGATCGCGGCCTGGATCGGCACGTCGAACATGTGGCGCGGGATCTCCTTGCGCAGCCGCTGGCACACGTCGCGCCCGCGCTTCTCCGCGTCGTCGCGGTGACAGATCGTCGAGAGCGCGTCGACGGGCGCCCCGTTGACGAGGATGTTGAGCTTGATCAGGTTGGCGGGGAAGAAGCCGAGCAGCTCGTAGGAGAGCGTGGCGTAGCCCTTGCTCCCCGACTTGAGCTTGTCGTAGTAGTCGAACACGATCTCGGCCAGGGGCATGTCGTAGACCAGGATCACGCGGCTGGCGCCGAGGTGCTCCTGGCGGACGTACTTGCCGCGCTTCTCCTCGTTGAAGGTCATGATGAACCCGAGGAACTCGGGCGGGGTCACGACCTGCGCGCGCACGATCGGCTCGCGGATCTCCTCGAGCCTGGTCGGGTCGGGGAGCTGCGCCGGCGAGGTGATCAGGTAGGGCGGCTCGCCCCGCACGACCACCTCGTACTTCACGCTCGGCGCGGTCTGCACGATCTGCACGTTCGACTCGCGCTCGAGCCGCTCCTGCACGATCTCCATGTGGAGCATGCCGAGGAACCCGCAGCGGAACCCGAACCCGAGCGCCTCCGACTTCTCGGGCTCGAACGTGAACGAGGCGTCGTTGAGGTGGAGCTTGTCGAGCGCCTTGCGCAGGTTGGGCAGGTCGGCGTTGAACGAGGGGAAGATCCCCGCGTAGACCATGGGCTGCGGCTCGGCGTAGCCAGCGAGCGGCTCGGCGGTCTGAGGCCCCGTCTCCTTGGAGTGGGTGACCGTCTCGCCGATGTGCACGTCCTCGAGCGACTTGATCGCGCCCCAGAAGTAGCCCACCTCGCCCGCGCTCAGCGCCCCCGTCGACTTCTCGCGCGGCTGGAAGACCCCGACCTCGTTGACGTCGTAGCTCTTCCCGCTCGACATGAGCAGGACCTTGTCCTTCTCGCGCAGCACCCCGTCGACCACCCGCACGTAGACCACGATCCCGCGGTAGTCGTCGTAGACCGAGTCGATCACCAGCGCCTTGAGCGGCGCGGCGGGGTCGCCCTGCGGCGGCGGCACCCGCCGCACGATCAGGTCGAGCAGCTCGCGCACGCCGTGGCCGGTCTTGCCCGAGACGTTCGGGGCCTCGGTGGCGTCGAGGCCGAGCGAGGTCTCGATCTCCTCGGCGATCTCGTCGGGGCGCGCGGTCGGCAGGTCGACCTTGTTGAGCACCGGGATGATCTCGAGCTCGGCCTCCACCGCGAGGTAGCAGTTGGCGACCGTCTGGGCCTCCACGCCCTGCGTGGCGTCGACGAGCAGGATCGCGCCCTCGCAGGCGGCGAGGCTGCGCGAGACCTCGTAGTTGAAGTCGACGTGGCCGGGGGTGTCGATCAGGTTGAGCTGATACTCGACCCCGTCCACGGTCCAGGGGAGCGTGACGTTGACCGCCTTGATCGTGATCCCGCGCTCGCGCTCGAGCGCCATGCCGTCGAGCGTCTGCTCCTTGAGCTCACGTCGGCTCACGACCCCGGTGATCTCGAGCATGCGGTCGGCGAGCGTCGACTTGCCGTGGTCGATGTGGGCGATGATCGAGAAGTTGCGGATACGCGCGAGGTCCACGTTCAGAGCAGCTCCAGGAGGTGCGGGCGCAGGGCGGCGAGCGCGCGGGCGCGGTGGCTCAGCCGGTGCTTCTCGTCGGCCGAGAGCTCGCCGAGGGTGCGCGCCTCGCCGTCGGGGCGGAAGATCGCGTCGTAGCCGAAGCCGCCCGCGCCGCGCTCGGCGAGGGTGATCGCGCCCTCGAGCACGCCGCTCGCCTCGGCGAGCAGCTCGCCCTGCGGGGAGGCGAGCGCGACCGCGCAGCGGAAGCGGGCGGTGCGACGCGCCTCGGGCAAGCCCGCGAGCGCCTCGAGCAGCGCGCGGCGGTTGTCGGCGTAGCTCGCGCCCTCGCCGGCGTAGCGCGCGGAGAGCACGCCGGGCGCGCCGCCGAGGGCGTCCACCTCGAGGCCGGTGTCGTCGGCGAGGCACCAGGCGCCGCTCGCGGCGGCGTAGCCGAGCGCCTTCTTGCGCGCGTTCCCCTCCAGGGTCGGGGCGTCCTCGACGACCTCGGCGACCTCGGGGGCGACCGGCCGCAGCGCGAGCGGGATCCCGAGGAGCAGCTCCTCGATCTCGCGCAGCTTGTCGCGGTTCTTGGTCCCGACGGTGAGGGTCTTCACGGCTCGAGCGATTGAGAGGAAAGAGGTTAGATTCGGCAAACGGCGCGGGATCGTAGCACAGGAGGGTCCCCCTGCCGATCCCAGCGCCTCGGACGCGCTCGCTGCGTCGCCGAGCGCGCGCGCCTGAGGTGACCCGCCTCCGCCCGTTGCAACCGCGCGCCCAACCCTCTACGCTTTGAACGCTGAACTCCTTGCCCGACAGTTGCTTGCGGGTGAGGCCAGCGGAGAGCCATGCGCGCGAGCACCGAGGACCTGCTGGCGGGCACGTTGGCGCTCGCGTTCGACTACTGCGGCCTCGCCGCGCTGCGCGACGCGTTCGCGGACCTGGGCGATCGCGACCTGCCCGCGGCGCTCGCGGCCGGGGCGCGCGTGCCCGCCAAGCGCGCCGAGCGGCTGCGGCGCGGCGCGCGCCTGGCGCGCCGCCTGCTCGACGACGCGGTGTTCGGCTCGATCGCCATGCGCAATCAGCTCGTGGGCGGGCAGATGCTGAACGCGCTGATGGAGGAGGTCCGCCGCGGCGGCTACCAGAAGACCCTGGCCGAGGTGCTGGCCGAGCGCGAGGTGGTCGACGCGCGGGTCCACGCGGCGATCGCCGAGCGGCAGGAGCAGGTGAGCGCCGAGCTGTTCGCCAAGGAGCAGGCGCTCGCGGCCACGATCGACCTCGAGGGCGAGCCGCTCGAGACGTGCGAGCTCAAGCTGCAGATGCTCCTGGGCGAGCTGGCGGCCAAGCTCTCGTTCCTGAGCCGCGACGACTTCGTCGGGGCGCTGCGGGCGCAGGAGCGGGTGGAGCAGGGGCTCCCCGCCGAGGAGCCGCCCCAGCCCGCCGGCGCCGCCGCGGCCGCGCGACCCGCGGCCGTGGCCAGCGCCCCCGCGGCCCCTCCCGGGCAAGACCTCGTGAAGGGCTACGAGGTCCTCAAGGAGCTCGGCGCGGGCGCCATGGGCTCGGTCCTCAAGGCGCGCAAGCGCGACACCGGCGAGGTCGTGGCGCTCAAGATCCTCAAGCCCGAGCTCTCCGGCGACCGCGAGTACGTGGAGCGCTTCTTGCGCGAGGCGAAGGCGGTGGCCCGCCTCAGCCACAAGAACATCATCCGCGCGGTGCAGGTCGGCAAGTCGGGCGACTACTACTTCTTCGCCATGGAGTTCATCGAGGGCCAGACCGTCGCGCAGCTGATCCAGCAGCAGGGGCGCCTGCCCGAGCGGTTCGCGCTGATGGTCACCCGCTGCATCGGCGCGGCGCTGGCGCACGCCTGGCAGCACCAGATCATTCACCGCGACATCAAGCCCGACAACATCATGATCACGCAGGACGGCGGCGTGAAGCTGACCGACCTCGGGCTGGCGCGCACCGCCAAGCAGGACAGCACGCTCACGATCTCGGGCGTGGTCATGGGCAGCCCGGCCTACATCTCGCCCGAGCAGGCGACCGGCGAGAAGGACCTCGACACGCGCTCGGACATCTACGCGCTCGGGGCGAGCCTGTTCCACATGCTGGCGGGCGAGGTGCCCTACGACGGCGAGACCCCGCTGCACGTGATGCTCAAGCACATGAACGAGCCCGTGCCCGACGTGCGCCGCAAGGTGCCCGAGGTCTCGGAGGCGACGCGGCTCCTGATCATGAAGCTCATGGCCAAGCGCCCCGAGCAGCGCCTGCAGGCCGCCCAGCACGTGGAGGCCGTGGCGCGCACGATCGAGGAGGCGCTGGCGCGCGGGCAGAACCCGCCGCCGATCCCGACCGTGCTCCTGCCGCCGGGCGCCCGCCAGGCCCCCAGGCCGGCGGCCGCGCCGGCTTCGGGCGGGACGGACAAGCTGCGCGCCAGCCAGTCGGGCGAGCGCAAGGCCGGCCAGGGCGGGACCACCAAGAAGAAGAAGGTCTCGGCCGAGAAGCTCAAGCAGAAGGAGATCGGCGACCGGCTGCGCCGCATGAAGCCCAAGCGCAAGGGCCGGTTCTGATGCCCGGGGCGCCCGCGCGCCCGTTCGAGCACCGCGGCGGCGAGCTCCACGCGGAGGGGGTGCCGCTGGCCCAGCTCGCCGAGCGCTTCGGCACGCCGCTCTACGTCTACAGCCTGACCGAGCTGCTCGGGCGGCTCCGCGCCCTGCGCGCGGCGTTCGGCGAGCCCGAGCCGCTGGTGGCCTACTCGGTCAAGGCCAACCCCAACCTCGCGGTCGTCCGCGCGCTCGCCCGCGAGGGCGCGGGCGCCGACGTGGTCTCGGTGGGCGAGCTCGAGCGCGCGCTGCGGGCGGGGGTCCCGCCGGAGCGGATCGTGTTCGCCGGGGTCGGCAAACGCGAGGACGAGCTGGCCCGCGCGCTCGAGGTCGGCGTGCTGCAGCTCAACGTCGAGGGCGAGGGCGAGCTCGAGCTGCTCGCGCGCCTGGCGCGGGCGCGCGGCGTGCGCGCCCCCGTGGCGCTGCGGGTCAACCCCGACGTGGTCGCGGGCGGCCACCGCTACATCCAGGTCGGCGCGCGGGTGAACAAGTTCGGCGTCCCGCTGGCCGAGGCCCGCGCCCTCTACCGCCGCGCGGCCGCCCTGGACGGCCTCGAGCTGCGCGGGGTCGCCTGCCACATCGGGAGCCAGCTCCTCGACCTCACCCCGCTCCGCGCCGCGCTCGCCCGCGTGCGCGAGCTGGTGCTCGCGCTACGCGAGGACGGGGTCGCGCTCGAGCAGGTCGACGTGGGCGGCGGCCTCGGCGTGCGCTACCGCGACGAGGAGCCCCCCGCGCTCGACGAGTACGCGGCGGCCGTGCGCGAGGCGGTGGGCGACCTCGGCGCCCGCCTGGTCCTCGAGCCCGGCCGCGCGATCGCCGCCAACGCGGGCCTCCTGCTGACCCGCGTCCTCTACCGCAAGCAGTCCGCCGGCAAGCGCTTCTTGGTCGCCGACGCCGCCATGAACGACCTCCTCCGCCCCGCGCTCTACCAGGCGCACCACGAGGTCCTCCCCGTGCGCGAAGACACCCCGCTCGAGCGCGCCGACCTCGTGGGCCCGATCTGCGAGACCGGCGACTTCCTGGCCCAAGACCGCGACCTCCCCGCCGCCCGACCCGGCGACCTCCTGGCCGTCCTGAGCGCCGGCGCCTACGCCCGCAGCATGGCGAGCAACTACAACACCCGCCCCCGCGCCGCCGAGGTCCTCGTCCGCGGCGAGGAGGCGTTCTTGATCCAGGAGCGCGAGACCCTCGCAGACCTCTGGGCACGCGAGCGGATCCCCGACTTCTTGAGCTGAAGCGCCGCTCCACCGCCTTGCCAGGAGGAGTGCGCACAGCTCTGCCTTGGCGGTCTTGGCTCGCGCGGGCTCGCTATCGGCTCCGCTTGGCCGCTCTCTTTGGCGCGGCGGAGGGGGGAGCCCAGCCCGAGAGCAGAAGAGAGGGCAGGAAAGCAGGAAAACAGGAAAGCAGGAAGGGTCGTCGAACGCATGGGAAGCGTGGGAAAGGCAGAAGCGAGCGGCCGGTGGCGCGGCTCGGCGTGAGCGGGCGGGATGGGTGCACCCGGAGGAGGGCGGGGGGGCGCCGTGCTCAAACAGCGTGCGCGCTGC
>CAZMSZ010000157.1:0-15736 GCA_964569055.1 uncultured Planctomycetota bacterium
CGTGCGACAGCCCAGTGGGGGAAGCCCCCCGCTCGTCGCACGTGCGACGGCCCCGTGGGGGAAGGCACCCGCTCGTCGCACGTGCGACAGCCCCAGTGGGGGAAGGCCCCCACTCGTCGCACGTGCGACAGCCCCCGGGGTGGGGGAGGGCGCCTCTCAGGGCGCCGCTGAGATCGCGGCGGGGTGGACGCAAGCCGCGAACTCGTTGGGGTCGTGCGCGCTGAACACCCGCACCTCCGCCCGGTGCTCGCGGATCAGCTCCCGCAGGCGGGCCTGGTTGCGCAGGCGCGCCACGTCGTCGAGGGCCAGCAGCCGCTGGAACGTGGCCAGGCCCGGCGGGCACCAGGGGCGCTCGAGGTCGAGCTCGCTGTCGAAGAAGTAGGCGTCACCGGCGTGGAGCAGCCAGCCCTCGGGCGTCTCGACCGCCACCCCGCAGTGGCCGCGGGTGTGGCCGCGCAGCGGGATCAGCAGCACCTCGGGCGGGAGGCCCTGGATCTGGCGCACGCGCTCGAAGCCGAACCACCGCTCCCCGTCGGGGCGGTGCAGGGTCCAGCGCGGCCGGTGCGCCCAGTCGACCTGCATGTAGCGGCTCTTCTCGTTGAGCGTGCGGCGCGCCATGGCGGCCTCGTACTCGTCGAGCAGCACGTGCACCTGCGCGCAGGGGAAGTCGGCCAGCCCGCCCGCGTGGTCGAAGTCGAGGTGCGTCAGCACCACGTGCCGGACGTCCTCCCGCGCGAAGCCCAGCCGAGCGAGCTGGCGCACCGCCGGCTCCTGCGGGTCGAGCCGGGCGCCGAGCAGGCGGAGCCGGCGCCGGTGCGCCGCGCCGCGCAGGTCGAGGTCCGCCTCGCCGAGGCCGGTGTCGACCAGGACCAGCCCGTCCGAGCTCTCGACCACCAGGCAGTGGCAGACCATGCGGGCCCGCGTGTAGAGCGGCCCCGAACCGTTGACCCAGCGGCCGCCGAACGGCTCGAGCGTGCCGCAGTTGAGGTGCCAGACGCGCATGGCGGCATGATAGCGAGCGCGCGCCCCGGCCCGGAGGGGCGCGGGACCCCTATCTTCGGGGCGGTCCGCTCCTTACCCTTTGAGTCGTGACCTCGAGCAGCGGGAGCGAGACCTCGATCGCGTACGGGCGCGCCCTGCTCGAGCTCGGCCTCGCGCCGCCCGACGCGGTGCGCGCGCTCGGGCAGCACTGCCTGCAGCACGGCCGCGACCTCCGCGCCGAGCTGCTCGCGCGCGGGGTGATCGGGCCGGCCCAGGACGCGCAGGTCCTGGCGCTGATCCGCGGCCGGACCGCGGCCGACCCGCGCGAGGCGCGACCGCCCTCGGGCGGACCGCCGGGCTCGAAGAGCGACACGCGCGGGAGCGCGCTCCTCCCCGGCGGGCAGGAGCTGCCGCGGCCCGGGCAGGTGTTCGCGGGGTGCCGGATCGAGCGCGAGATCGCGCGCGGCGGCATGGGCGCGGTGTTCGCGGCGACCGGCCCCGACGGCTCGCCCGTGGCGGTCAAGGTGATCCTGGGCGACCTCTCGCAGGGCGCGCGGCGCGGCCGCTTCGAGCGCGAGGCCGAGATCGGCGAGAACCTGCGCCACCCCGGGATCGTGCGCCAGTTCTCGCATGGGGAGGAGGGCGGCCTGGCCTTCATGGTCATGGAGCTGCTCGACGGCGCCTGCCCCCTCGACGAGTGGATCGCGCGCGAGCACACGCCGGTGGGCGAGCGGCTGCGCCTGTTCGTCGAGGTGTGCCAGGCGGTCGGCGCCGCCCACCAGGCGGGGATCGTCCACCGCGACCTCAAGCCGGACAACGTGCTCGTCACGCGCGACGGGCAGCCCAAGGTGGTCGACTTCGGCCTCGCCCGGCAGGTCGACCGCGACCGCCTCACCCAGAGCGGGGCGGTCATGGGGACGCTCCACTACATGGCGCCCGAGCAGGTCTCGGGGCAGACGGCCCACGCCGACGCGCGCGCCGACGTGTTCGCGCTCGGCGTCATGCTCTACGAGCTGCTCACGGGCGCGCTCCCGTTCACGGGCGAGACCGGGGTCGAGGTCATGCGCAAGATCCTCGAGGAGGAGCCGCCGCCGCTGCCCGACGACGGCTCGCTCCCGCCGGGGCTCGACGCGGCGATCGCGATGGCCATGGCGAAGGCCCCGGCCGATCGCTACCCCGACGCCGCCGCGCTCGCCCGCGAGCTGGTGTCGGTCGCCTCCGGCTCGGGGGTCTCGGCCGCGGCCCTCCGCCTCCAGCGCCGCGGGCGCAGCAAGCGGCGCCTCGTGATCGCGCTCGCCCTGGCCGCCCTCGCCGGCCTCGGGACCTGGCTCGCGCTGCGCCCGCCGCCGCCGCCCAGCGCGGCGGAGCTGGAGGAGCGCGCCGACGCGCTCGGCCGCGAGGCCTGGGAGCTCCTCACCCGCCCGGGCCCGCTCGCCGCCGAGGCGGCCGCGGTCGAGGCGCTGCTCGCCCAGGCGCAGGAGCTCGCGGCCGACCGCGCCCGGGCCGAGGCGGCGGGTGAGACGGTCCCCGCGGGCGACCTCGACGCCGCCGCGGATCGGGCGCGGGCCGTGGCCGGCCTGCTCGCGCTGGCCCGAGGCGACTTCGCGGCCGCGCAACAGACCGCCGCCGAGCTGCGCACCGACGGACCTGCCCCCTCGGCCCTGCGCGGCGCGGTGGCGGCGGTCGACAGCGCGGGCTCCCCCAGCGACGCCCTGCGCCACCTCGAGCGCGCCGCGGCGCGGGGCGCGGCCCGGCGCGAGCTCCTCGCCTGGCGCGTCGAGGCGCGCGTGCGCGCGGGCCTCTCGACCCGCACCGACGCCGAGCAGGCGCTCGCCGAGCTCGACCAGCTCGCGGGCGGGGCGAACGACGTGAACGCGCTCCCCGCCGCCGTGCGGTCGCTGCGGGTCGAGGTGCTGCTCGCGCTCGAGCGGCCCGACGAGGCGCAGGCCGCGCTCGAGCAGCTCGCCGACGCGCCGCTCGCGCTCCGCTGGCGCGTGGGTCTGCGGCGCGCGAAGCTCGCGCTCGGGCCGGCGATCGAGACCGCCCGCGCCGCCCTCAGCGGCTTGCCCGCCCCCGGCGCGCTCCTCGCCGCCGAGCGGGCGAAGCTCGCCGAGCAGGCGCTGGCCGAGGCCCGCCCGCTCGTCACGGGGCTGAAGGGGCGGCAGCTGACCCCGCCGCGCGCGCTGCACCTGCTCGCGATCGCCCGCCTGGTGCGCCCCGAGGCGCCGCTCCCGCCCGACGTGGTCGCGCCGCTCGTCAAGCACGTCTCGGGCGTGACCGGGTTCGGCGACTCCAAGGCGGCGCTGGCCCTGGCGGAGCTGTGCCCCGACGACTACGAGGTCCAGCGCACGGTCGGGTTGATGTCGCAGCAGAGCGTCCCGCCCGACGTCCGCCGCCGCATGCTCGAGTGCTGCTACCGCGCGGTCGAGCTGACCGACGACCCGCGCGAGAAGCGCGAGCTCGAGTACGGGATGTGCCAGGTGGCCGCCATGCTCGGCGACCTCCCCGCCTGCGCCGCGCTCGCCGAGCGACTCCTGCCGCAGCTCGACGACAGCCAGCAGAGGGCCGCGGTGTACGCCGCGCGCGCGACCGCGGCCCTGCGCGCCCGCACCCAGTTCGAGAACGCGCTCGCCGACGTCAACGAGGCGCTCGCGCTCCACGACCTCGGCCTCGAGTTCCGCCCGATCAAGGTGTCGCTCCTGGTCGCGCTGAAGCGCGACGAAGCCTACGACGAGGTGGTCGACTGGTTCCGCTTCTCCGCCGGCAAGGACTCGCCCGACCTGCCGGAGATGACGACCGTGATCTGGAAGGGCTTCCGCGCCGACGAGGTGTCGCGCGAGGCGATCTACGACGCGCTGAGCAAGGCCTGCCCCTGGCGCCCCGCCTGGTGGCACTGGCGCATTCGGCTGAGCTGGCTCGCGCTGGAGCACACCGGCGATCCGGCGCGCGCCCGCGCGCCGCTGCTCGAGGCGATCGCCCTCCTGCAGGAGGGCACCGGGCCGGCCAAGCACCTCCCGGTGCTGACCCAGGCCGAGGCGGCGCTCAGCGCGGGGGACGGCGAGGGCGCGCTGGCGCTGCTCGCGCCGCTGGTCGACGCGCTCGACTGAGCCGACGGAGGGGCGGTGGACGAGGAGCTGCTCGGTCTGGAGCGCGCGCTCGAGGCGGCGCCCGGCGACGTCGAGCTCGCGCGTCGCCTGGAGCGAGCCCTCCGTCGCCGAGGCGCCGAGCGCGAGCTGCTGTCGCGCTACGAGGCCAAGTTCGGCTGCGATCGCCTTTGGGCCGAGCTGATCGCCTGCGCCGCGCCCGGCGTGCGCCGCTGCCGCGCCTGCTCGCGCCAGGTGGCGCTCGTGACCTCGCCCGAGGAGCTGGCCAGCCGCGTCCGCGAAGGGTCGTGCGCGGCGGTCCAGCGCCAGGGGCTCCCCGCCGCCTTCCGCGCCCTCGCCGCCGACCCCACGCTCCACTTCGCCGCCGACCCGGCCGCCCCCTGCGTGGTCGCCTTCGACCGCCAGCAGCCCCAGAGGATCGTGCCGCGCAGGAGCTGAGCGAGTCGGAGGAGCGCGCCCGAGTAGCTCTCGCCTCGAGCCTCCAGCCTCGTGCCCGTGCCCGTCCCCGTGCTCGTGACCCGTGCTCGTGCCGCTTGTTGAAGAAGCGACGCAGAGCGCTCTCACTTGCAGCGCTCGGCCGCCGGAGGGAGTGGCTCGGGTCACGGGCACGAAGACGGGCACGGGCACGGGCACGGAGGCTGAAGTAAGGAGCGCCCAGCTCTCTCGCCCCCGCCCCCCGCGTGCGCCGTCCGCCCGTGCTCCGCGCGCTCGCTCGCGAATCCGCCCCTTCGCGCTCGCAGCGCCGGGGCGATCATCGCGGAGTCGCCCGCTCCGCACGGCGACGAAGGAGCCGCGCGCGTGTCCGCCCTGCTGCGCCTGCTCGCCCTGGCCGCGCTCCTCTCGGGGTGCTCGCGGCCGCCGCCGCTGCTCACGCCGCGCCCCGACCGGGTGACGGAGCCCCTCGAGCTGCGGCTGGTGCGGATCACGCCGGACGCGCTCGAGCCGGCGCGGACCTTCACCGTTCCGGAAGGGACCGGGGTGGCGTTCCTGAACGACACGCGGCAGGCCGCCGTGGGGCTGGTGTTCCCGGAGGCGGAGCTTGAGGCCTACCCGCTGCCGGGGAGCGCGGCGGTGATCCTGCAGCGCGGCACGACCCGCCTCGCCGAGCCCCTCCCGCCCGGGGGAGTGGTCGCGCTGCGCGTCGACGCGCCCGGGGCGCACCGGTTCGAGGTGCACGGCCTCCCCGGCGCGCCCCTCCGCGGGAGCGTGATCGTGCTCCCCTCCACCCCGCCGGCCGAGTGGGCGGAGGCCGGGCGGTGGTGAGGCGCACGCTGCTGTCGCTGCTGCTCGTGCTCGCGGCGGGCTGCGGGCCCGAGGTGATCGTCGACGCCGAGGCGTTCACGGGCGCGCGGGTGCGGACCCTGGCCTTGCTCCCGTTCACGCTCGACGGGCCCGAGCGCGAGCCGCGCGCCCGCGAGAAGGTGGACCTGCTCCGCGATCTCATTCACCGCCGCCTCACGCCCTCGCCCTACCTGCTCCTCGACGACGACGTCGTCGACGAGCGCCTGCGCGCCGCGGGCTTCGCCAGCCCGATCGCCGCCGCCAACGCCGACTTCCGCGCCCTCCGCCGAGCGCTCGGGGTGGACGGGGTCGTGCGCGGCAAGGTGACCACGCTCTACAACCTCCAGCTCGGCGTGCTGTTCCGGCAGGCCGTGATCGCCGAGCTCACGCTGGTCGACACCGCCAGCGGCCGCCCCCTGGTCCGGATCGCGCACGGCGAGTCGCTGACCGGCGGGATCGCCCTGGAGTGGGGGCAGGCGGTCGACGCGATCGAGGGCACCGTCGACAACGCGACCCAGCGCGGCTACGAGCAGATCGCGGCCGCCTTCGCCGAGACCGTGGCCCGCTCGCTCCCCCCGCCGCTCGACGTGGTCGCGCCGGACCCGCCCACGATCGAGGCCGCCGGGATCGCGACCACCCGCCCGAGCGGCGTCCTCGCGGTCGGGGACGCGCTCGAGGTCCGGGTGGAGGGGACGCCGGGGGTGGAGGCCACGCTCACCCTGGGCCTCGCCAAGCTCCACGTCCCGCTGATCGAGGAGGCGCCCGGCCGCTACTGGGCGCGCTACGAGATCACGCCGGGGGACGCCTTCCACGGCCAGGCGCTGGTCTCGCTGCGCGACCCGTTCGGGCTCTCGACCGGCTACCTGCTCCCGCTCCGCCTCACGCTCGACGGGACGCCCCCGGGCGCCGCGCGCTGGCTGCGGGCCCGCCCCGCCCGCCTCGAGGACCCGGCCGCGGCGCGGCGCGGCGCGCTCGAGCTGACGTGGGCCGCGCCCGAGGGCGAGCCGGCCGCCCGCTACCGCGTGTTCGCGGTCGAGCCCGCGGGGGGCGTGCGGCTCCTGTCCGAGGTCGCCGGGCGCCGCGCCACCGTCCGGCCCGGCGAGGCGACCCGGCTGGCGGTCGGCGCGCTCGACGAGGCCGGGAACCTCGGCCCGCTCGCGCTGCTCGAGCTCGGCTCCGGCGCGGAGGCGCCGTGACCCCGCGGCCGGGCGCGCTCCGCCGCGCCGCTGCGGCGCTGCTCCTGTGCGCGCTCGCGGGCTGCAGCAGCCTCGACGTCGAGGTCCCCCTGCGCGCCGCGCCCCAGCTCCCGCTGCGCGTGGCGGTGCTCCCCTTCGTCGATCAGGCCGAGGGCGACTTCGTCCTCTCCGCGCCGGTCACGCGCGGGCTCGACCTCCTCCCCCTGCTCGGCGACGACGCGCTCACCCGCCGCTACGCGGCGACGCTCCTGCGCTCGTGGTTCGTGACCAACCTCGACGCCACCCACCACGAGGTGCTCCCGCCCCTCGCGGTCGACGCGGCGCTCGAGCGCGCGGAGGTCGACGTGATCGACGCCTACCGCGGCGACCGCGCCGAGGCCGCGCGCCGGATCGCCGAGGCGACCGGGGCCGACGCGGTCGCGTTCGGGGAGGTGACCGAGTGGGAGCGCTCCTACTACCTCGTGGAGTCGATCCTCGAGGTCGGGTTCGCGCTCGAGCTGCGGGGGGCGGACGGCGAGGTGCTCTACGCCGGGCACGCCGAGGAGATCGAGGACTGGGGGCTCAGCAAGGTCCCGCTGATCGCCAGCGTGGTCCTGGGCCTGAGCCCGTTCACCTGGGTCTCGGCCAGCGCCGTGGTCGGGCGCGCGCTCCTGGCGCTGCGCAACGTGCAGTTCGTCCCCATGAGCCACCTCGTCAGCCGCCGCGCGCTGATGCCGCTCGTGCCCGGCCGGGACGACCCGCTCGAGACCCGCGCTCCGCGCCTGCTCATGGCCTCGCACTCGGGGCTCCGCCCGCTCGAGGCGGGCGAGACGCTGGCCGTGGTCGCGCTCGGCGACGCCGGCTGCCGGGCCACGTTCCGCCTGGGCGACGGCCCAGACGTCCCCATGAACGAGACCGCGCCCGGCCGCTACCAGGGGGCGCTCCCGCTCGGGTCCGCGCACCGCTTCGCGGGGGCGAAGCTGACGGTGCGCCTGGTGAGCCGCGAGCTGCGCGCCACCCGCGCCACCCTCGCCGATCCGGTGTGGACGGCCGAGGCCTGGGCTGCCCTGCGGTAGGGCCTACCTGAGCAGCTTCTGCCCGGTGACCGCCCAGCCGTCGGGGCGCTTCACCAGCCCGAACGTCAGCTCGGCCCGGTCGACGCCCGCCGCGGACAGGACCACGCGCACGTAGGCCAGCGCCTCGCCGCGGTGCGTCCACTCGACCTCGTGCAAGGTCAGCTCCTGCGCGCCCTCGCGGTAGTAGCCCGCGACCTCGTCGGGCGCCTCGGCGACGGCGATCCGCTCGCGCAGGTCGTGGCGCAGCCAGGCGCCGAGCAGGTGCTCGAGCGCCTCGACGTCGCCGGTGTGCCAGGCCCACAGGAAGCTCTGGAAGGCGAGCTCGGGCTCGGTCTGGTCGGGATAGATCGCGGGGGGCTCCACGGGGCCCTGGGGCGGGATCGTGCCGCAGGCCGCGAGCAGGAGGGTGGCCGCGCAGGCGAGCGCGCGCGCGAGCGCCCTCACGCCACCGCCTCCGCGACCGCGTCGGCGAGCGGACGCCCGGCCAGCCGCTCGAACACCTCGCGATACCGCGCGGCCGTCTCGCGCACCACCGCGTCGGGCAGGCCGGGCGGCTCGGGGGCCTCCATGGCCCCGGGCGGGAGCGTCTTGAGGTAGTCGCGCACGAGCTGCTTGTCCCAGGGGGCCGGGGGCCGACCGGGCTGGTGCTCGCTCGCCAGGAAGAACCGGCTCGAGTCGGGGGTGAACGCCTCGTCCACCAGGACCAGCCGCCCGTCGGGGAGGTGGCCGAACTCGAGCTTGGTGTCGCACAGGATCAGCCCGCGCGTGGCGCACAGCCGGGAGGCCGCGGCGAACAGCGCGAGCGAGCGGCGCTCCAGCTCGGCCGCCAGCTCGGGGCCGACGTGGGCGTCGAGCTCGGCGCGGGTCAGCGGCTCGTCGTGGCCCGCGGCGGCCTTGGTGGTCGGCGTGAAGATCGGCGCGGGGAGCGCCCCGCCCAGCGGGATCCCGGGCGGGAGCGCCACCCCCTGGATCGCGCCGTCGCGCTCGTAGGCGGCCTGGACGCTGCCCGCCAGGTAGCCGCGCACGACGCACTCCACCGGCACCACCCGCGCGCGCTTCACCAGCGCCGCGCGCCCGCCCAGGGCCCGCGCCGCCTCGACCGCGGCCGGCGGCATGGCGCGCGCGACGCCGGTCACGAGGTGGTGGTCGGTCGCCTCGGCCAGCGCGCCGAACCAAAAGCACGAGGTCTGGGTGAGCACGGCGCCCTTGCCCGGGATCGGCGTGGCGAGCACGCGGTCGAACGCCGACAGCCGGTCGGTCGCGACCAGCAGCAGGTGCTCGTCGTCGACGCGGTACACGTCGCGCACCTTGCCGCGGTGCACCCGCTCCAGCCCCGCGAGGTCGGTCTCCAAGATCGCGTCGCCGCCGCTCATGTCGCCTCCCCGCCCAGCCGCTCCACGTCGGCCAGGGTCCAGCGGGCGCTGCCCCGCCCGCCGCCCCGCCGCCGGCCGAGCGCCGCGCCGCCCAGGAGCTGCGCCGGCGCGTCGAGCCGGCGCAGCACGCACAGCGCGATCGCCAGCGCGTCGCTCGCGTCGTGGGCGGGGTCGGCCGCCTCGGCCCCGTCGAGCGCGTGGAGGACCGCGCGCCGGACGGCGTCCTTGCCGGCGCGCCCGTGGCCCGACACGCTCTTCTTGACCAGCGCCGGCGGCACCTCGTGCACCTCGACCCCCGCCTGCGCCGCCGCCAGCAGGCAGGCCGCCCGCGCCTCGGCCAGCCGGATCGTGCTGCGCACGTTCATGCCGAGGAACGCCTCCTCCAGCCCGACCGCCGCCACCTCGTGCTCGGCGATCAGCGCCGCCACCTCGGCGTGGATCCGCGCCAGCCGCGCGGCGATCGGCGCCTCGCCCGGGAGGCGCACCGTCCCGCAGGCGATCATTCGCAGCCGATCGGCCCGCCGCTCGACCACGCCCCAGCCGGTCACGCGCGAGCCGGGGTCGATCCCGAGCAGGCGGCGCTCGGCGTTCACTCGGGCTCCCGCTCGTCCGGATCGTCGTCGGCGGTCGCCTCGATCGCCTCGAGCAGCGCCTCCTGCACCGCCTCGCCGTCGAGCGCCGCCTCCGCCGAGCGGACGTTCGCCTCGGGGGCGTCGTCGAGCCAGCGCACCTGCTCGGCCAGCACGCCCAAGGTGCGCGCCCGCCGGGCCATCTCGCCGCCGCGCTTGAGCAGGCTGTGCCGCGCGCGGAACACCAGCTTGACCGGGATCTCCTTCCAGGGGAGGTGCTGGCGCAGCTGCCCCGCCAGGTAGCGCCGCCAGGCGCGCGGGAACAGCTCGGGCTCGTTCACGAACAGCAGCACCGTCACGGGGTTGGTCGCGACCTGCGTCCCGAAGAACACCTTGCCGAGCTTGCCGCGCACCGCCTTGGGGCGCCGGCGCGCGATCGCCGCCGCCAGCGCGCGGTTGAGCGGCCCGGTCGGCACCTTGATCATGGACTGCCGGTAGAGCTCGAGCGCCAGCTCGACGGGCGCGGTGTCGTGCAGGCCCTCCTTGGCCGAGATCGCGACCAGCGGCGAGTAGGACAGCGTGGGGATCGTCTTGACCACGTAGTCCGAGTACTGCTCGGGGGTCATGCGCTCCTGCACGAGGTCCCACTTGTTGGCCACGATCACGCACGCCTTGTGCTCGCGGTCGATCATGCCGGCGATCCGCTTGTCGACGTTGCCTATGTCCTCGAGGCAGTCGAGGAACAGCAGCGCCGCGTCCGCGCGCCGCAGCGCGCGCTCGGCGCGCCCCTGCGAGATCACCTCGATGTGGTCGTCCGCCTTGCCGCGCTTCCGCAGCCCGGCGGTGTCGATCAGGATCACCTCCTGCCCGCCGACCTGCACCCGCACGTCGATCGCGTCGCGGGTCGTGCCGGGCACGCCCGAGACGATCACCCGCTCCGAGCCGAACAGCCGGTTGACGTAGGTCGACTTGCCCACGTTGCGCCGCCCCAGGATCGCGAGCCGCAGCACCCGCGCGGGCGCGGCCGGGGCGCGCGCCGCCGCCGCGCCCTCGCCCTCATCCTCGGGGGCCACGATCAGCTCGCTCGGGTCGACGCCCTCGGGGAGCTCCACCGCGTCCACCGCGTCCACCGCGTCCGCCGCGTCCTCGGCGTCCTCCTCGCCCTCAGGCTCTTCGCCCTCGGCCTCCTCGGGCCAGGTCAGGTGGTCGGCGATCGCCTCCAGCAGGGCCGAGCGCCCCGTCCCCTCCTTGGCCGAGACGCACAGGACCTCGCCCGGGATCCCCAGCGCGTAGAACTCGCCCGAGGTGGCCTCGAGCTGCGGCGTCTCCGCCTTGTTGGAGACGAGCAGGATCGGCTTGCCCGAGCGCTTGAGCCGGCGCGCGATCTCCTCCTCGCCGGGCACCAGCCCGGCGCGGGAGTCGACCACGAACACCACGAGGTCGGCGTGCTCGAGCGCGAGCGCGATCTGCCGGTCGACGTCGCGGTCGAACGAGTCGCCCCCGCCGCCGATCCCGCCCGTGTCGCACAGCTCGAGCTCGCGCCCGTCCTCGAGCTCGATCACCGCCGCGATCCGGTCGCGGGTGGTGCCGGCCGTCGGCTCCTCGATCGCGAGGCGCTGCCCGACCAGGCGGTTGAACAGGGTCGACTTGCCCACGTTGGGGCGCCCCACGATCGCCACGAACGGGTACGGCGAGCGCGCGCCCCCGACCTCGGGCGAGGAGGGCTTCAGCCGTCGCTTGCGTGCGTTCCCGCGGGCCACTGGTTCGGTCTCCTGACGTGGGGGCGCGGATTCTATCAGTCGGCTGCCGCGCGACCCGCGCGCCGGTCCGGAGCCCAGCCGAGCGCCAGGAGCACGGCCGCCAGGAGCGCCAACGCTGGCGCGAGCGCGCGTCGCGGCGCGGGCCGCCGCCGCGCCTCGAGCGCCGCCAGCGCCCGCTCCGGGAAGGCCGCGGCCGGCGCCGGCGCGATCGGCGCGAGCGGCGGCGCGACGGTCCCGACCCAGGGCGCGCCGTCGGGGCCCGCGTAGCGGCGGACCTCCCACAGCGGCCCCACCCCCGCCGGCCCTGCGGCGCCGGCGGTGACCGCCTCCAGCCGGCCCGCGCCGCGCGGGGCGGCGAGCTCGAGCAGCTCGGCCCAGAACAGGGGGAACGAGCCGTGCCGGGTCCAGGGCGCGCCGTCGCTCAGCGGGGTGGTGAGCGCGACGATCAACCGCTCGCCCGAGCCCTGCGCCAGGACCAGCGGCGCGCCGCCGGCCTCGATCAGCGGGCGGGCCTCGGGGAGCCCGGCCGGGCGCGGCCCGACCTGCGGGGCCACGGCGCCGCCCTCGGCCAGGGCCGCCAGCGTGTGCTCGAACGCCTGCTCGAGCGCGAGCCCCGCCGCCGCGGGGACGAGCCGTCCGCCCGGCGCGGCCTCACGAACCTCGAGCGCCGAGGGGACGACGCAGGTCGCGACGGGCGGGAGGGCGCGCGGCAGGCGCGGGAGCACGACCAGATCGAGGCCGGGCGGCGGGGCGGCGTCGGGATCGGCGGGGAGGTCGACCAGCTCCACCCCGGGGACGGCCCGGAGCGCGCGGCGGACGGCCTCGCCGGGGTCGCCCACCAGGCCGACCCGGCGCGGGCGCACCGGCGCGCGCACGGCGAAGGCGCGGTCGTCGGTCGGGAGCGGGTCGTCAGGGAGGCGCAGGCGGGCCGAGACCTCGAGCGCGCCGGGCGGCAGCCCCTCGCTCGCGCGCCAGCGGGCGAACCCGTAGGCCACCTCGCCGCCGCCCTCGTCCCGCGCCGGCGGGCCGGCCGGGCGCACCTCACGCGCGGCGGTCGCCAGCGCGCCCGCCGGCGCCCGCGCGGCGAGCTCGAGCGTGACGGGGGCCGAGGCTCCGCCGTACCAGGCCACCGTGGCCACGAGCTCGCCCGCCTCGTCCTCGGCGAGCGCGATCACCCCCACGCTCGGCTGCGCGCTCCCGGCGTGCGCGGTCACCAGCGCCGGGTCGGGCGCGAGCGGCCGGTCGGTGGCGACGAACACCCGCTCGCCCCGCCCGCGCGCCACCGGCCCCAGCCGACCGAGCAGCTCGCTCAGCTCGGCCAGCGCGGCGGCGGGCCGCGCCTCGGCCAGCGCCGCTCGTACCTCCTCGGGCGAGCGCGGCGTCGCGGGCCGGCCCGGCGCGAGGTGGAGCCGCACCCGGTCGCGCGGCCGCAGCCGGTCGAGCACCTGCGCCAGCGCGCGCCGGTGGAGCTCGAGCCGCGTCGCGCCGGCGGCGCCCGGCTCGCGCGTGGCCGAGGCCAGCCCCCGGTCGAGCACCAGGTCCACCTCGAGCGGCCCCGCCCCGCCGAGGGCGACCTGCGGGGCGGCCGCCGCGAGGGCGAGCAGCAGGGCCGCCAAGGCGCGCAGGAGCCAGCGCCAGCTCGCGTGTCGCCGCCGCGCGCGCGCCTCGGCCACCGCCTCGGGCGAGGGCGAGAACAGGGCCACGTCCGCCACTACCACCGCCAGCGGACGCAGCCGCCAGCGCTCGAGCAGCCACAGCAGCAGGACCGCCAGCGGGCCGAGCAGCAGCAGCCAGGGCTGAGCGAGCGCGAACGCGGGGGCAGGGGTCGGGGGCAAGGGGGCTCCGGGGCACGATTCGGGGCAGCAGAGGAAATACGAAATATCAACAGGGAATGAGGAATTAGGAGTGCCAGAACGGCTGTCGCCGAGGGGATCGCTCCAAGCGAGAGCAATTCCTCATTTCCAATTTCCCGTTCCCTGTTGATACTCCATATTTCCTCTGCGGCCGACCGGGGCGCTGGACTCACGTCAGCCGCGGCCCCGCGATTCTAAGGAGCCGCGCCCGGCGCGCCCCACCCGGACCGGCGGCAGGCTCCTCGCCCCGGGGGCTAGAATGCGGCCATGACCCGCAGGGCCGTCTACGCCGGCAGCTTCGACCCGCCCACCAACGGGCACCTCTTCATGATCGAGGAGGGGGCGCGGCTGTTCGACGAGCTGGTGATCGCGGTCGGGGTCAACCCCGACAAGCGGACCACGTTCTCGCTCGAGACGCGGCTCGAGCTGCTGCGGTCGATCGCCGCGCCCTGGCCCAACGTGCGGGTCGCGAGCTTCGAGAACGAGTTCCTGATCCGCTACGCCTCGAGCATCGGCGCCCAGTACATTCTGCGCGGGATCCGCAACGGCCAGGACTTCACTTACGAGCGCACCATGCGCCACGTCAACGAGGACCTCGAGCCGCGGGTGGCGACGGTGTTCATGATCCCGCCGCGGCACCTCGCGGAGACCTCGAGCTCGTTCGTGAAGGGGCTGGTCGGTCCGCGGGGGTGGCGCGAGGTCGTCGAGACCTTCGTCCCGCCGCAGGTGTTCGCCAAGATCGTGGAGCGCTTCGCGGACGAGGCGCCGAGCGGCGTCGCCGAGGCGTGAGCGAGGAGCGCGCGTGATCTCCGACGTGGTGTTCGCGACCCTGCTCCAGCGCGCCAACCACCCGCTCGTGGCGCGCCTCGGCGAGCTGCAGCACAAGCAGCGCGAGCTGGCCGCGGCCGGACGCACGCTCCCCCTGTTCGAGGTGGCGCGCGGGCTGGGGCTGCTCTCCCCGCTCGAGGTGCAGCAGATCGCCAACGCGGCTCGCACCCTGCAGGGCGGAGCCCCCGCGCCGAGGCCCGCCCCCGCGCCGGCGGCCGCGCCGCCCTCCATGCCGAGCCCGCCGAGCGCTGGCGACTGGTCGTGGTCGCCGCCCACGGCGCCCGGCCCGGCCGCGCCTGCTCCGGCGCCGAGCGCGCCCGCCTGGCCTCCGCAGGGGAGCGCGCCGGCCCCGGGCCCGCCAACCCCGAGCTGGAGCCCGCTCGCGGCGCCCGCGCCGACTCCGGCGCCCGGCCCGGCCCCGTTCGCGCCGGCGCCGACGGCCCCGCTCGAGCTCGCGCCCGCGCCCGCTGCGCCGGCGCCGGCGTTCGGGTTCGCGCCCGTGCCCGCAGCGCCGGCGCCGGCGCCGGCGTTCGGGTTCGCGCCCGCGCCCGCAGCGCCGACGCCGACGCCGAAGCCGGAGGCGCCCGCGCCGAGCTCGGGGCGCCTCGGTCGGACGTCGGACCGGGTGGGGCGCGGCGCGTCGCAACGCCTGAGCGCCGACGCGGGCGGCTCGGCGCGGCTCGGGCGACGCGCGTCGGGCCGCAAGCCGCAGCAGGGCGGCGGCAAGCAGGTCGCGCTGTTCGCCGGGATCGGCGCCGGCGTGCTGGTCCTGTTGGGGACCGCGTTCGTGGTGAGCCGCTCGGGCCCCGCCGAGATCGCCACGACCGAGCAGGAGGCGGACGCTCGCCAGGCGGCGTCCCCCGAGCCCGCCGCCGCGGGCGCCCCCGACGAGGAGCCGCCCACCCCCTCGCCCGAGCCACGCCCCGTCCCCGTCGCCGCGCCCGAGCCCGCCCCCGAGCCGGCCCGCGCCCCCGAGCCCTCGCGCCCGACCCCCGAGCGGCCGCGCTTCGATCCGCCCCCCGAGCCGCGCGACCCGGCCCCGCTCGAGGAGGAGGACGACGGGCTCCCCAGCACCGCCGAGGCGCTGGCGGCGGCGAGCGCGGCCGCCGCCGAGGCGGACCGCCGGGCGGACCCGGCCGAGCCGATCCCGACCTTCTCGGGCCGCCCGGACTTCTCCGAGTTCGGGGGCGTGCCCACCTCGCCGCTCGAGGCGGCCCGCGCGCTGGTGCGGGCCGGCCGCCACGGCGAGGCGATCCCCCAGTTCGAGGCGCACTGCCGCGCCGAGCCGAGCGACGCGCAGGCGTCCTACGAGTGGGGTCAGGCGCTGGTCGCCACCGGCGACCGCGAAGGCGCGCTGGCGCGGTTCCGCGCCGCGATCGAGCACGCCGAGCGTCACGCCGACGCGCACCGCGCCCTGGCCGAGGCGCTGCTCGCCCTCGGCCGCGCGACCGAGGGGCTCCCGCCCGCGCGCCGCGCCGTCGACCTCGCCCCGAGCGAGCCCGCCTACGTGGTCCTGGCCCGGGTGGCCCTCGCCGCCGGCGAGCGCGACGAGGCGCGCAGCGCCGTCACCGCCGGGATCTCGCTCGCCGGCCGCACCGAGGCCCTCGCGGCGCTCGAGCGCGAGCTGGGGGAGTAGGAGACTCATCCTCGTGCTCGTGCTCGTGCTCGTGCTCGGCCTCGGCTGACGATTCCACACATTTCGTGCCCGTGCCCGTGCCCGTGCGCCGTGCTCGCGA
>CAZMSZ010000158.1:0-10687 GCA_964569055.1 uncultured Planctomycetota bacterium
TCTGAGCCGCGCAGCGGCTCGGGCGGCTGCGAAGCCGGCCGCATCCGCCGCTGTTCGCTCGGATATAGAGCGACGAAGTCGCGCAATATCCGGCTAGGCTGCGGACATGGCGCTCTCCCTGCGCTCGGCGGGCTGTACGCGCGCCGGCTCCTCGGCGCCCAACGAGGACGCCTACGCCCACGACGACGAGCGCCGGCTGTTCGCCGTGGCGGACGGGGTCGGGACCTACCGAGGCGCCGCGCTCGCCAGCGCGCTGGTGGTCGAGGAGTGCCTGGCGGCGCTCGCGGGCGAGCCGCCGGCCGACGTGCGCGCCTGGCTCGCCGGGGCCGCGCGGCGGGCGGCGGAGGCGCTGCACGCCCGCGGCGCCGCGCCGCGCGAGCTCCGCTCCATGTCGGCGGCCCTGACCCTGGCGGCGTGGATCGGCGACGCCTGGTGGCTGCTGCACGTGGGGGACACGCGGGCCTACGTGCTGCGGGACGGCGCGCTCGCGCAGCTCACCCGCGACCACTCGGTCGCCTGGGAGCAGCTCGAGGCGGGCGCGATCACCAAGGCGCAGCTGCGGACCCACCCCAACCAGCGGCTGCTCACGCGCTCGTTCACGGCGAGCCGCGGGTTCGTCGTGCCGGCGATCGAGTCCCTCGCCGCGCGCCCGGGCGACCGGCTCCTGCTCTGCAGCGACGGCGTGAGCAAGGTGCTCGAGGACGAGCGGCTCGCGCGGCTCCTCGCCGGCGCGGGCGCGCCGGCCGAGCTCGCGACCGCGGTCGTGGAGGCCGCGGCGCGCGAGGGGCTCGTGGACGACACCACGGCCGTGGTCATCCTGACCTGAGCTGGCGCTGCGGCGCTCAAGCTCGGATCCGCTCGCGCCGAAGAAGGAGGCGTGGCGCCGCGCGCCGCCAAGGAGGCCGCATGCCCGGGTTCGTGAAGCTGACCGCCGCCGGGAACGACTTCGTGCTGCTCGACGGGCGCGAGCCGCTGCTGCGCCCGCCCAGCGAGCTGGCGCGGGAGCTCTGCCCGCGTCGGCTGGCGGTGGGCGCCGACGGCCTGCTGGTCGTGGCGCCCACGGGGGAGGGCGGCTACGAGCTGACCCACTACGAGCCCGACGGCAACCGCACCTTCTGCCTGAACGGCTGCCGCGCGGCCTCGGCCTGGCTGGTGGGCAGCGGGGTGGCGCCCGCGGACGCCAAGCTGCGCCTGCGGAGCGAGGGGGTCGAGCTGGTGGCGCGCGCGCACGGCGCGGCCGACCGCTGGGACGTGGCGGCGCTGGTCCCCTCGCCCGAGCGGCTGGAGCCCTGCCAGGTCGCGCTCCCCGAAGGGGTGCTGGTGCACGGCACGTTCGTGGACGTGGGCAACCCGCAGCTGGTGGTGGTGCTCGAGCAGCTCGAGCAGCTCGAGTCGCACGGCCTGATGCAGCGCGCGCGCAGCCTGCGCTGGAGCGCCGCCTTCCCCGAGGGGACCAACGTCAGCTTCGTGGCCCCCACTGAGGAGGAGGGGACCTGGCGGATCCGCACCTACGAGCGCGGCGTCGAGGGCGAGACCCTCGCCTGCGGCACCGGCGTGCTCGCCGCCGCCGCCACGCTGCTGCGCACCCCCGAGCACGCCGTGATGGCCGCGGGACGCCCGGCCGCCACGGCCCGCCGCCTCCCCGTGCTCGGCCCGGGCGGCGAGGGCCTCGCGCCCCCGTGCACGATCACGTTCCTGACGCGGGCCGGCGAGAAGCTGGAGGTCACGTTCCCCGCGGGCGCCGAGTCGTCGCGGGTATGGGCGAGCGGCCCCGTGCGGCTGGTGGCGAAGGGCGAGACCTGGGGCTGAGGGTCGAGTCCGAATCCGAATCGGGTGCAGCTGAGGTCAGTCCCCCGTGATCGGTCGGGGAGCTCAGGTCGGCCGAGAGAGGAAATATGAAATATCAACAGGGAACTGGAAACTAGGAATGATGAATGGCTCTCGCTTGGCGTGGCCGCCTCGGCGACAGCCGTTCTGGCATTTCTAGTTCCTCATTCCCTGTTGATATTTCATATTTCCTCGCTGGCCTCACGTCCTCCGAGGAGCTACGCGAGCCGGAGCCCCGCCCCAGGGCTGCGGAGTCTTCGGCTCCCGAGCCGAGAGCGAGCACCCTCCAGAGGAGCAGCCGAAGACTCCGCGGCCGCGTGCTACCCTCCGCGCCATGGGCGAAGCCAGGGCAGAGGTCGCCGCCCCCGCCGGGCGTGGCGCGCGCTACCGCGGGCCGGAGGGGAGCCGCTACGAGGCCGAGCACGACTACCGGCGGCCGCGGGCGCTCCACCGGCGCGTGCGGGCCGCGATCAGCCGGCCGCTGGTCACGGCGCTCGCCGGGGTGATCCCCTGGGTGTACACGCTCTACATGCGCTTCGTGTGGTGGACCAGCACGGTCGACGACCAGGGGCACGCGCTCTACGAGGCCATGGCGCGGCACGACCGAATGGTCAACGTGCTGTGGCACCAGGAGGTGTTCACGGTCGGCTGGGCCTACCGCCAGCACACCCCGCACACCCTCGCCAGCACCGCCCACTTCGGCCGGATCATCACGCGGATCCTCGAGCGCTGCGGCTACCAGGTGTTCCGCGGCGGCTCCTCCAAGGCCAAGGTGCGCCAGCGCGACGTCCTCCTCTCCATGGTGCGCCACATGCAGGAGACCGAGGACGTCCTCTACGGGATCACGGTCGACGGCTCCACCGGGCCCGCCTACCAGCTCAAGCCCGGCGCGCTCCTGATCGCCAAGGCCTGCCGCGCGCCGATCTACCTGCTGCGGACCTGGGCCTCGCGCCGGATCACGCTGTCCACCTGGGACCGGAGCGCGATCCCGCTCCCGTTCGGGCGGATCACGATCTTCGCGCAGGGCCCCTACTGGGTGCCGCCCGACTGCAAGGGCGAGGAGCTGGAGCGGATCCGGGCGCACATCGAGCACGAGCTGCGCGAGCTGGCGGTCCACGCCCGCGAGGTGGTGGACCGCCTCGACCCCGCGCCGCCGCTGGCGGGCTTCCCGCCCGGCTGGCGCCGCCGCTGGGTGCCCGGGCTGCCGGGCCTCCGCTACGGGCCGCACGACCTCCGCCCCGACGACCCGCCGCCCTGGGCGCATCGGCCGGCGCACCGCCCGCCCGGCGTCCCCGACCCCCGGCGTCGCGCGCGCTGGACCGCCGTTTATCCTGGGTCGCCCGCGCTCGACCTCCGCGGGGAGGCCGACCGATCCCTCGAGGAGTAGGCATGACGACCAAGGCGGTGGTGCTGGGCGGCGGCATGGTGGGCGCCGTGATGGCGGAGGACCTGCTGCGGGACGGCGACTTCGCCGTGACGCTCGTCGACCGCGACGAGGCGCGCCTGAGCCAGGTGGCGGCGCGCGCGGCCGAGCGCGGGGGCGCGCTCGCGACCCGCGCCGCCGACCTCTCGCAGCGCGAGGAGGTGGCGGCCGCGATCGCCGAGGCCGACCTGGTGCTCGGCGCGCTCCCCAGCCGGTTCGGCTTCCAGGCGCTCGAGACCGTGCTCCGCGCCGGCAAGCCCTACGCGGACATCACGTTCATGCCCGAGGACGCCTGGACCCTCGACGCGCTCGCCAAGGAGCACGGCGCCACGGCGGTCGTGGACTGCGGGGTCGCGCCGGGCATGAGCAACATGTTCGCCGGCTACGGCGCCAGCCAGCTCGACCGCTGCGAGCGCGTGGCGATCTACGTGGGCGGCCTGCCGCGCGAGCGGCGCTGGCCGTTCGACTACAAGGCGGGCTTCGCCCCCGGCGACGTGATCGAGGAGTACACCCGCCCCTCGCGGGTCGTCGAGGGCGGGCGCGTGGTGGTCAAGCCGGCCCTGTGCGAGCCCGAGCTCCTCGACTTCGAGGGGGTGGGCACGCTCGAGGCGTTCGTGACCGACGGCCTGCGCAGCCTGGTCGCCACGCTCGACGCCCCGTTCATGGTCGAGAAGACCATGCGCTACCCCGGGCACCGCGAGCTGATGGCCGCCTTCCGCGCCACGGGCCTGTTCTCGCAGGAGGAGCTCGAGGTGCGCGGGCCCGCGGGCCCGGTCAAGGTCCGCCCGCTCGACGTGACGAGCGCGCTGTTGTTCCCCAAGTGGACCTACGCCGAGGGGGAGGAGGACCTGACCGTGATGCGCGTGACGGTCAGCGGCGAGCGCGGCGGCCAGCCGCTCACCCTGCAGTGGGACCTCTCGGACTTCTACGACCGCGAGACCCGCCGCACGAGCATGTCGCGCACCACCGCCTTCCCCTGCACGATCGTGGCCCGCCTGCTCCGCGACGGGAAGCTCCCGGGCCCCGGCGTGTTCCCCCCCGAGAAGCTCGGCCCGCTCCCGGGCGTGCTCGATTCGGTCCTGAGCGGGCTCGAGGCCCGGGGGGTGCGCTACGACCACCGCGTGATCGCGGGGTAGGGCGCGCTCAGGCGTTCAGAGGCTCCAAGGCGAGGAGCGGGCAAGGGCAGGGAGAGGACGATAGAGCAGCTCCTCCCCTACTCGTGGCGCAGCGCATCGATCGGATGCAGCCGCGCCGCCTTCCAGGCGGGGTAGAGGCCCGAGATCAGGCCGACGCTGCTCGAGAAGCCGAGCGCGATCAGGACCGACCACAGGGGGACGTGGACCGGCGGGAAGTCGACCCACACCTTGATCGCCTCGCGCACGAACAGGCCGGCGCCCACGCCGAGCACGATCCCGAGCACGCCGCCCAGCGCGCCGAGGGCCACGGCCTCGACCAGGAACTGGACCAGGATGTCGCGGTTCTTGGCGCCCAGCGCCTTGCGGACGCCGATCTCGCGGGTGCGCTCGCTGACCGAGACCAGCATGATGTTCATGATCCCGATCCCGCCCACCAGGAGCGCGACCGACACGATCCCCATCAGGAGCCCGGTGATCATCAGGCTGACCTGCTGGAACTGCTGCAGGAACTGCTCCTGCGTGAACACCTGGAAGTCGTCGGGCTGGCCGTGGCGGAGCCCGTGGCGCACGCGCAGCAGCCAGCGGATCTGGTCCACCGCGGCCTCGGTCTGCTCGGCCGAGCCGGCCTGCGCGATCACGACCAGGCGGCGGCCGGCGTTGCGGCCCCAGATCGAGAACGCGGTGGTGATCGGGACGACCACGATGTCGTCCTGCGAGCTGCCGAGGAGCGCCCCCTTCTTCTCCAAGAACCCCACCACCTGCAGCGGGCGGCCGTCGAGCGTGAGGGTCCGCCCCAGCAGGCGCTCGCGGGTGGTGCCGAGCTTGGTGATCACCTCCTCGCCCACCACGCACACCGGCGCCCGGCGCTCCACCTCGGAGGGGAGGAAGAACCGGCCGGCGTCGGGGTACCAGTCGTTGGTGCTCTGGAAGTCGGGCGTCGAGCCGCGCACCTCGATCTCGTCGGCCTCCTCGCCCTCGAACCCGACCCGCGCCCGGCGGAACACCGCCGGGGCCACCGCCTCCAGCGCCGGGCAGCGCCGCGCCAGCTCCTGCGCGTCCTCGTAGGTCAGCTCGACTCGCCCGAGCTTGCGCCCCTCCGCGCCG
Source organism: uncultured Planctomycetota bacterium (assembly GCA_964569055.1). Taxonomy (GTDB): domain Bacteria; phylum Planctomycetota; class J058; order J058; family J058; genus JAWLGW01. The sequence goes on from CAZMSZ010000158.1 coordinate 5,491, forward strand.
GCAGGCCGCTGCGGCCACACCCAGATCTTGTTGGTCCCGAGCGTCTCGAACTGGTCGAGCATGAACCGCGAGGCGCCCTGCACGATCGAGACCACCGCGATCACCGCCGAGACGGCGATCACGATCCCGAGCGTGGTCAGCGCGCTGCGGAACGGGTTGGCCCGCAGCTCGGCCAGCGCGATCCCGAGGTTCTCCAGCAGCAGCTTCACGCGGCGCAGCTCACGGGGCGGAGGTCACCGCCGCGACCCCGCTCTCCTCGCCGTCCACGAACAGCGGGTGCTCCGCGCGCCGGGCCACGACCGGGTCGCCGTCGGCGAGCGTGTCGAGCACCCGGTAGGGGCCGACCACCACCTCCGCCTCGGGCTCGAGCCCGCCGAGCACCTCGCCCTCGTCCGCGTCGAGGAGCCCGAGCTGCACCACGCGCAGCCGCGCCGCGCCGTCGATCACCACCACCACCACGTCGAGCAGGGCGTCGTCCTTGGCCGGCGCCGCCGCGAGCGGGCCGCGCACCGCCTCGGGCAGCTTGGCGGCGAGGTCGGGCGGGAGCTGGCGGCGCTCGCGCCGCAGCACCGCCTGGAGCGGCACCTTGAGCGCCTGCTCGGCGCGGCCCGTCTCGACCTGGGCGGTGGCCGACATGCCGGGCCGGAGCTTGGAGAGGCGCGGCTGCCCCTCGTCGAGGAGGACGCGCACGCGGAAGGTCTTGACCTCCTCCCCCGCCTTCTGCGTGGCCCGCAGCCCGACGTCGTACACCCGCCCGGTGAGCGGGGTGTCGTCCTCGAGCGCGTGGACCGTGACCTCGGCCCGCTGCAGCTCGTGCACGCGGACCACGTCGCTCTCGTCCACGTCGAGGTAGGCGAACAGGTGGTCGAGGTCGGACACGATCGTGTGCGGCGTGTCGGGCGCGGGGCGGCTGACGAGGTCACCGCGGTTGATCCCGCGCGCGGTCACCAGCCCGCTCAGCGGCGCGCGCACGTCGCAGCGCTCGAGGTCGCGCCGGGCCCGCTCGAGCCCGAGCTCTGCGGTGCGCAGGTCGGCGCGCGCGCGGCTGAGCGTCGCCTCGGCCACCAGCGCGGTCTGCGCCGCGTCGCGCCGGGTGCGCGCCCAGGCCTCCTCGCGGAACACCAGGGTCTCCTTGGCGAGGGTCAGCTCCTCCTGCGCGATCCGCACCCCGATCGAGGCCACCGCGTGCTCGCTGCGCGCCGCCTCGACGTCGACCTGCCGGCCGATCCCCTGGCGGAGCATCTGCTCGTCGCGGTCGAGCTTGGCCTTGGCCGCGTCGAGCTGCGCCCCCGAGCGCTCGAGGCCGAGCACGCTCTGGCGCAGCTTGAGGCGGGCCTCGGTCACGTCGGCCGGCTCCTCGTCGGCCTCGGCCAGCTTGCGCCGCGCCTCCGCGTGCGCCGCCTCGGTTTCGGTCACCGCCGAGCGCTTGCGCGCGACGTCGAGCTCCGCCTCGATCACCTTCTCGCCGTAGTCGCGCGGGTCGAGCCGGAAGATCACGTCCCCCTCCTCGACCCGGTCGCCCTCGTCCTTCACGATCTCGAGCACCGTCCCCTCGAACGGCGCCGAGACCCCCACCTCCGAGCCGGCCTGGATCGTCCCCGGCGCGTCGATCGTGCTCGCGATCAGGCCCCGCCGCAGCGGGGCGGTGTCGACGATCCGCCCCGCCTCGCCGCCGAACACGAAGCCCGAGCGCTCGGCGCGCGGCGACGCCTGCTCGCCCTCCGACGCCGCGCTGGCGGCCGCGCCGATCGGCGAGCGGAGCAGCGCCAGGCCGGCCGCGAGCGCCAGCACGATCAGCGGGATCCAGACACGGCCGCGGGGCAGCTCCACTCAACCTCCGAACGCGGCGCCGACCAGCGCCAGCAGCAGGAACGGGGCCGTGACGGCCGCCCACAGCCCGAGCGCGACCGCGAGGGCGCGCCCGCGCGCCAGGCCGCACGTTCCCTCCAGCCCCGCCGCGAACAAGGCGTAACCGTACAGCGTGGTCGGGTCGAGGCGCCCGAGCACGGTCGCCGCCACGCCGTGCGCGAACGGGTCGACCAGGGCGGCCGGGCTGGTGTCGGGGACGGGGTTCCCGGCCAGGACGGCCAGGGCGAGCGCCACGTAGCCCAGACCCTGGGGCAGGTGGGCGTAGGCGCTCATGGAGATCGCCCGGATCGGCTCGGCCCGCCGCTCGGGCGGCGCGAACAGGCGGCTGGCCGCGAACGCGAGCACCCCGAACACCACGATCGACACCAGCCCGCCCAGCGGCGGCGCGGCCAGGAGCTTGACCTTGGCCATGAAGGTGCCGAACCGCACCATCGTGTCCTGCTTCTCCTGGGCCTCGGGGCCGCTCGCCCCGGCGCTCGCCTCGGCCGGGAGCTTGGCCGTGTCGAGCGCCCGCTCCTGCGTGGCGCGCGTCACCGCCTCGAAGTCGACCGTCGCCAGCGCCAGCGCGCCGTAGACCAGCCCGAGCGCGGCCACCACCAGCCACGGCGCCGCCCAGCCCCAGCGGGCGTCGTGGCGGGCGAACGCGGCCCAGGGCGCCCCCAGGACCGCCCGCACGCGGGCCGCCAGCGGCGGGACGGGCGCCTCCTCCAGCAGCTCCTCGCGCGGCGGGGCGTCCTCGTCCTCGGCCTCGCCGGGCGGCAGCGGCTCGAGGGGAGGGAGCGCTCCGTCCTCCACCGGCTCCTCGCCGACGGCCGCCGCGGGCTCGCTCACCGGCCCCCCTCCAGCTCGTCGAGGTACTGCTGGGCCATCCGCGCGGCGTGGGTGCCGGGGTAGCGCGCCTTGATCTGCCGATAGGCGGCCTGCGCGGCGCCCGGATCCCTGCGCTGCAGCGCGCGCGCCCGCTTGACCTCGTCGAGCGCCTGCGCGGCGATCCCGTCCGAGCCCGACGTGGGCGGCGCGTCGCTGAACTCGATCGACGGGTGGACCGCCATGAACACCACCGCCCCGATCACCGACACGACGACCAGCGGGATCAGCAGCAGCCACACCGTCTCCGAGCCGCGTCCCTGCGCGAGCAGCCGCCCGCGCCGCACGCGCGCGTGCCGGTCGAGCCCGCTCTCGCGCGCGCCGCCGCTCGCCGGCTTGATCGGCTGCGACGTGCCGCTCGCCCGCCGCCGGCGCGAGCCCGAGGCGCGCATGCTCCGGCCCGAGGGCGCGGCGCTCGGCTTCTTGCCCGCGAGCACGCGCTCGATGTCGTCGAGCAGCTCGGTCGGGGTCTGGTGGCGGTCCTCCTTGTCCTTGGCCATCAGCGTCTGGACCAGCTCCGACGCCGCCTTGGAGACGTCGGGGTTGCGCTTGCGCGCCGCGACCGGCTCCTCGGTCAGGTGCTTGGTCATGAGCACCATCGGGCTCTGCCCGTCGAACGGGGTGTGGCCCGTGAGCATGTGGTAGAGCGTCGCGCCGAGCGAGTAGATGTCGCTGCGGATGTCGACGTCCGCATCGCCCCGCGCCTGCTCGGGCGAGAGGTAGTGCGGGGTCCCCACCGGGCTGCCCGCGTCGCCGCTCGCGTCGCTGGTCATCTTGGCCAGGCCGAGGTCGCACAGCTTGGCCAGGTCGGTGCGCGTGACGAGGATGTTCTGCGGCTTGACGTCGCGGTGCACCAGCCCGTGCTTGTGGGCGTGCTCGAGCGCGCGCGCGATCTGCCGCGCGACGTCGAGCGCGAACCGCTCGTCGAGCGGGCCCAGCCGCTCGATCATGTCGGCGACCGACTCGCCCTCGACGTGCTCCATGGCGAAGTAATAGGTGCCGTCCGCCTCGCCGACGTCGATCCCCGCGATGATGTTCTCGTGGTTGAGCCGCGCGACCGTGCGCGCCTCCGAGATGAACCGCTTGATGAACGCGGTCTCGCGGGCGGCGTGGGGCGGCAGCACCTTGAGCGCCACGATCCGGTCGAGCGACTTCTGGCGGGCGCGGTAGACCACGCCCATGCCGCCCTCGCCGAGCAGCTCGAGCACCTCGTAGCCGGGGATCGTGGGGGCGCGCGCCCCGCTCCGTCCGCCGCTCCCTGGCTCCTGGCCCCCGCGGATCTTGCTGCGCGTGCGCAGGTCGTTGACCCCGCTGCGGCTCTCCATGCGCGAGCCGCCCAGGCGCTGCACGTCGAGGATCGCCTGCACGTCGTCGGGGGCGAGGTACTCCTTCTCGACCATGATCTCGCCCAGGCGCTTGGGCTCGACCCCGAAGCTCTTGAGCTTGGCCTGGATCTCGAGGCACTCGCGCACCGCGGCGCGCGAGGCGAAGCCCTCGCGCACTGCGATCTCTCCAAACCGGTTGCCGGTCTTCTCCATGGCGCGGTCCGCTCCCCGCGCCGCGCGCGGGGGACCAGGTCAACCTTTCGGCGAGCCCGAGCCGCCCTCGTCGGCTCGGCGGGGGCGAGTCGAGGCCGCGGCCCCATCGGGGGTCTCGGCCAGGCGCTGGTGCAGCATCGTCCAGATCCCGGCCGCGTCGAAGAACTGCGCGGTCACGTCCGGCCCGAACCGGAGCATGGAGCCGCTCTTGAGCGCGACCTTCCCGTGGCTGGGCGGCAGGTCGGTGCCGTCGATGAACGTGCCGTTCGAGCTGTTCGCGTCGGCCAGGTACCAGCACGAGTCGCGCGCCACGTGGGTCAGGTAGGCGTGGAACTTCGACACGCTCGGCACGTTGAGCCGCATGCCGCTCCCGGCCGCGCGCCCGATCGTCACCATGGACGCGAACTTGTTCGGCTCGCGCTTGAGCAGGAACGCCCAGCGCGCCGTGCCGAGCCGGTTGAGCAGCTTCTCCTGGTCGGTCTGGCTCGCGGTCGAGAGCGTCTGGAACGAGGCGTTCTCGGTCTGCTCGCCGGGGTTGTCGACCAGCAGCATGGCGTGCGGGTGCTTGGCGAGGAACTCCTCGCGCTCGAGCGCCAGGAAGTCCTCGATCAGCGTGGTGACCGCGACGAAGCTCTCGGGGACGTTGTCCGGTCCCTTGCTCATGAGACCACCCGCAGGCCGACGGTCAGCGCCGCCTCGCCGACGGTGACCTCCTTGGGATGCACGCCCGGCTCCCCAGGAGGCGGGCCGCTGTTCAGCGCCACGGCCTGCACCTCGTCCGCGATCGAGCCCCAGTGCTCGGCGAGCGCCGCCTCCAGCTCTCCCTGCGTCCCGTGCACCCACACCGCGACGCGGGCGTCGTAGGGGAGGGCGAGCTCCTTGCGGAACGCCTGCAGCCGGCTCTGCAGCTCGCGCGCCAGCCC
>CAZMSZ010000158.1:10787-15704 GCA_964569055.1 uncultured Planctomycetota bacterium
AAGCGCGGGCCGAGCTTGGGGAAGTCGACGCGCACGTCGAACGCCACGTAGCGGTCGTAGTCGCGGCTGAGCTCCACGGTCTGCACGTTGAGCTCGTCGGCGATCACGTCGGCGAGGGCGCGCACGTCCTCCTCGGCCCGCGGATCGGACAGGAGCACCACCGCGCGCGACAGCGCCTGGCGCACCTTCAGCTTGCTGCCGGTGCGGACCTGCAGGCCGAGGTTCACGACCCGGCGCGCCAGCGCCATGCGCGCCTCGAGCGCCGGGTCGAGCAGGGCGGGGTCGACCGTCGGGTAGTCGCACAGGTGCACGCTCTCGGCCGCGCCCTCGAGCACCTCGCGCTCGAGCACGCGGTGCAGGTCCTCGGCCAAAAACGGCACGAACGGGGCCGAGAGGCGGGCGAAGGTGGTGAGGACCTCGTAGAGGGTCCACCAGAAGGCCCACTTGCTCGCGTCACCCGCGCCGCCCGCCTTGCTCCAGCCGCGGTCGCGCGAGCGGCGCACGTACCAGTTGGAGAGGCCGTCCACGAACGCCTCGAGCGCGACCGCCGCGGCGTGGAAGTCGTAGCGGTCGAGGGCGGCGCGCACCTCGCCGGTGGTGCTGTGGAGGTAGGACAGGATCCAGCGGTCGAGCGCCTCGCGGCTCGCCACGGCCGGGCGCTCCGGCCCGCCGGGGCGCGGGTCGAACCCGTCGCTCGAGGCGTACTCCTGGAAGAACTTGTAGACGTTGAGCACCTTGAGCAGGAACGTGCGCCGCGCGTCGCGGATCGCCTCGTCCACGAACCGCACCGGCTGGCCGGGGGTCATGTTGCGGTAGAAGAACCAGCGGAAGGCGTCCGCGCCGTGGAGGTCGAGCACCTCGGCCGGCGGGCGGTAGTTCTTGTCCTTCTTGCTGAGCTTCTTCCCCTGCGCGTCGAGCACGTGGCCGAGCACCAGGCAGCGCTCGTAGGCGGGCCGGTCGAACAGGGCCGTGCTGATGGCGTGGAGCGTGTAGAACCAGCCGCGCGTCTGGTCGATCGCCTCGCTGATGAACGTGGCCGGGAACGCCCGCTCGAACCGCTCGGCGCTGCCCGGGACGTGGGGGTAGCCCCACTGCGCGAACGGCATGGCGCCCGAGTCGAACCAGCAGTCGATCACGTCGAGCACGCGCCGGGCGGGCGCCCCGCACTCGGCGCACGGGACCTCGACCGCGTCGATCCCCGGGCGGTGCGGGTCGAGCTCGGGGTCGACCGCGGGGTTCAGCTCGTGCAGCTCCTTGATCGAGCCGACCACGCGGAAACCGCCGCAGCCCGCGGCCGTGCACTCCCACACCGGCAGCGGCGTGCCCCAGAACCGCTCGCGCGACAGCGCCCAGTCCTTGTTGTTGGCGAGGAAGTCGCCGAACCGCCCGTCGCGGATGTGCTCGGGGAACCACTGGATCGTCTGGTTGCCCGCGACGAGCCGCTCCTTGACCTCGGTGGTGCGGATGAACCACGCCTCGCGCGCGTAGTACAGGAGCGGGGTCTTGCAGCGCCAGCAGTGCGGGTAGTCGTGCTTGTAGCGCTCGCTCTTGATCAGGAGCCCGCGCTCCTTCAGCTCGCGGGTGATCTCCTTGTCGGCGTCCTTGACCCACTTGCCGGCGTAGGCGCCGCAGGCCTCGGTGAACGTGCCGTCGGGCCGGACCAGGTTCAGGAACGCCAGCCCGTTGGCCACGCACACCCGGTGGTCGTCCTCGCCGAAGGCGGGCGCGGCGTGCACGATCCCGCTGCCGTCGGCGGTGGTCACGTACTCGTCGGCCACGACCACGTGGGCCGGGCCGTCCAGCTCGCCGTGGAACTGAAACAGCGGCGCGTAGCGCGTCCCCGCCAGCTCACGCCCCTTGACCTTCTTCACCACCTCGGCCGCCGGCTGCTTGGTCTTCTTGTCGACCCCGAGCACGCGCCCGAGCAGGGCCTCGGCCAGCACGTACGTCCGTCCCTCGGCGACCTTGGCGAACACGTAGTCCACGTCGGGGTGCACGACCAGCGCCACGTTGGAGAGGAGCGTCCAGGGCGTGGTGGTCCAGGCCAGCGCGTAGGTCTCCTCGTGCCCCTCGAGCCGGAACGCGACCGTGATCGCGGGGTCCTCGACCTTCACGTAGCCCTGGCCGACCTCGTGCGAGGAGAGGCCGGTCATGTCGCGCGGGCACCAGGGCAGGATCTTGTGACCCTTGTAGAGCAGCCCCTTCTCGGCCATGCGCTGCAGCGCCCACCACACCGACTCGACGTAGTCCTTGGTGTAGGTGATGTACGGGTGCTCCATGTCGAGCCAGAAGCCGATGCGGTCGGTCAGCACCTCCCACTCGCGCTGGTACTTCCAGACCGACTCCTTGCAGAGCTGCACGAACGGCTCGATCCCGTAGCGCTCGACGTCCTGCTTGCCCTGCAGGCGCAGCTCCTTCTCGACCTCGATCTCGACCGGCAGGCCGTGGGTGTCCCAGCCGGCCTTCCGCTCGACGCGCCGCCCGAGCATGGTCTGGTAGCGCGGGAACAGGTCCTTGATCACCCGGGTCAGCACGTGGCCGTGGTGGGGCATGCCGTTGGCGGTGGGCGGCCCCTCGTAGAAGGTGAACGGCTCGCCGCCGGCCGTCCGGGCCAGGCTCTTGGCGAAGATCCCGGCGTCCTTCCAGAAGGCCCGCACCGCGTCCTCGGACTCGCACGGGGGGCGGTCCGCCGGCAGGGCGCTGAAGCTGTGGCTCATGGGGCCCAATCCTACGCTTTGAGCCACTTGGGACAAGGCTTTACGCCGCTCGGCCGGGCCCGTCGTCGCCGCCGGGACCCCCGCGTACAAGTCTCGCGGTGTCCGTGCCTGCCGCCTTGACGCCGCGCGCCCGGGGACCGAAGGTCTCCCCCGTGACGCCGCTGCGAACCGCCGTGCTCCTCTCGGGCGGGGGCCGGACCCTGCTCAACCTGCTCGACCGCTCCGACCCGGCGCGCGGCGGGGACCGGCTCCCGATCGAGGTCGTGCTGGCCCTCTCGAGCTCGGCGCGCGCGCTCGGGCTCGAGCGGGCCCGCGCCCGCGGCGTGCCCGCCGAGGCGGTCCGGCGCCGGGCGTCCGAGGACACGGCCGGCTACACCGAGCGGGTGTTCGCGCGCTGCCGCGAGGCCGGGGCCGAGCTGGTGTGCCTGGCCGGCTGGCTCAAGCTGCTCCGCCCGATCCCGGCCGACTTCCAGGGCAAGGTCCTCAACATTCACCCGGCCCTGATCCCGGCCTTCTGCGGCCACGGCTACTACGGCGAGCGCGTGCACCGCGCCGTGTGGGAGCAGGGGGTCAAGCTCACCGGCTGCACGGTCCACCTCGTCGACGACGAGTACGACCACGGCCCGATCGTGCTCCAGCGCCCGGTCCCGCTCACGGGCGAGGAGTCCCCCGAGGAGATCGCGACCAAGGTGTTCGCGCAGGAGCTGGAGGCCTACCCCGAGGCGATCCGCCTGCTGGCGAGCGGACGGCTGGTCGTGGACGGGCGGCGAGTGCGGCTGCGGGAGGACCGCCCTGGCGTGGCCGGCGCGGAGCCGCCTCGCTAGGTTCAAGGGGTGATCGCCGCGACGCTCGGCCCCTATCGGATCCTGCGCGAGCTCGGCCGCGGCGGCATGGGCGTGGTCTACGCGGCCGAGGACCCGCGCCTCGGCCGGCAGGTCGCGCTCAAGCTCCTCGCGCCCGGGGGGCTCGAGCCGGAGGCCGTGCTGCGGTTCTCGCGCGAGGCGGCCGCGCTGGCGCGGGTGGACCACCCGCACGTGCTGCGGGTCCACGCGGCCCTGGAGACCGAGCGCGGGCCGTGCCTGGTGAGCGAGCTGATCGAGGGCGAGTCGCTCGAGGCGCTGCTGGCGCGCGGGCCGCTCGAGCCCGAGCAGGCGCGCGCGCTGGTGGCGACGCTGGCCGACGCGGTCGCGGCGGTCCACGCGGCCGGGCTGCTCCACCGCGACCTCAAGCCGAGCAACGTGCTCGTGCGCGAGGGCGGCGCCCCGGTGCTGCTCGACTTCGGCCTGGCGCGCGAGCTCGACGCGCGCACGCTGACCGCGACCGGGACCCTGCTCGGGACGCCGGCCTACATGGCGCCCGAGCAGGCGCGGGGCGCCAACGCCCGCGAGCTCGACGCGCGGACCGACGTCTACGGGCTGGGCGCGCTCCTGTTCGCGTGCCTCGCCGGCCGGGCGCCGTTCTCGGGCCCCTCGCCGTTCGCGATCCTCGAGCAGGTGCTGGAGGGAGAGCCCGAGTGGCCGCACGACACGCCGCCCGCGCTGGCGGCGCTCGGCCGCGCCGCCCTGAGCAAGGACCCGCAGGGTCGCCCGTCGGACGCGGCGACGCTCGCGCGCCGCTTGCGGAGCGCCTCGATCGCCGTGGCGGCGCGCGCGGGGAGCGGCGCCCGGCGTGGCGCCCAGGCGCTCGCGCTCGCCTCGCTGGCGATCGCGCTCGGCTTCGCCGCGCACGCCATGAAGGCGTCGCCGCCCCCCGCGCGCACTCGCTCCCACGGCGCCCCCGCCGCCCAGCCGCCGCCGGCCCGCCCGCGAGCGTCCTCCGCGACGCCCTCGCACTTCACGACCTGGCGTCTCCACTGGCGCCGCACCCTGCGCGCTCCCGAGGGCGAGCGGCACGCCGACGTGCTCCTGGCCGGACGCTGGGCGGTGTCGGGCGTGGCCCTCGACGAAGAGCACGGGGCGTTGCGCGCGTGGCACCTCGACACGGGGGAGGCGGTCGACCTCGTCTTCCCGGGGGTCGAGCCGTCCGCGCACGTGTGGGACGAGGCGCGCGGCGCGATCCTCGCGTCGGGCGGGCCGGGCTACGTCGCGCGAGCGGCGGCCTGGTCGGAGCCGAGCCCGCTCACCACGTCCCCCCAGGAGTGCTGGGGGCTGACGCTCGCCCGCCCGGGTGGACCGGTGCTCCTCGGCTACCGCGGCGGGGT